>CAUJHQ010000001.1 GCA_963204815.1 Pseudomonadota bacterium
TCGTCGCAGTGCATGTCCACCGGCAGGCCGCGTTCGGCCGCCAGCTCGCACAGCAGGCGGATGCTCTCGGCGCCGTCGGCCATCGTGCGCTCGAAGTGCGGAATGCCGCCGATGACGTCGACGCCGAGGTCGAGCGCGCGCTTCAGTTGCGCCAGCGCGCCGCGCGAGCGCAGCAGGCCGTCCTGCGGAAAGGCCACCAGCTGCAGGTCGAGGTAGGGCGCGACCTTGTGCTTCACGTGCAGCAGCGCTTCCACCGCGAGCAGCCGCTCGTCGCAGATGTCGACGTGCGTGCGGATCGCACCGAGCCCGCGCGCCACCGCCCAGTCGCAGTAGTCCATCGCGCGTTCGACGAGCGCCTCCTGCGTCAGCAGCGGCTTCAGCTCGCCCCACAGCGCGATGCCTTCGAGCAGCGTGCCGCTCTGGTTGACGCGCGGCAGGCCGTGGCTGAGCGTGGCGTCCATGTGGAAGTGGGCGTCGACGAAGGGCGGGCTGAGCAGCCAGCCTTCGGCGTCGACCTCGGTGGTGCCGGGCGGCGCCTGCGGCAGCGTGCCGGCCGGCCCGACGGCGACGATGCGGCCCTGCTGGACCAGGAGCTCGACGCCAGTGCGGCCGTCGGGGAGGGTGGCGTTGCGGATCAGCATGGGCGGGGCGCATGACCTCCGGGGTCATCGACGCGGTGCGGGGGACGGCATCAGCATAAGGCCAGTCCACGACACACAAGGAGCGACACCGTGAACGGCCTCGATCTCGTCCCCCTCGCCGTCGGCCACATGATCGGCCTCGGCGCCATCGGCTCCTGCCTGGGCATCGGCGTCATGGCGGCGAAGTACCTGGAATCGTCGGCGCGCCAGCCCGAGCTGATGGACAGGCTGCAGGGCAAGGTCTTCCTGCTGGTGGGCGTGCTCGACGGCGCCTTCATCATCGCCACCGGCATCGGGCTCTGGTTCGCGACCGCGAACCCGTTCGCACGGTAGGACGGGCGCTGGCTACTTCCAGCTGTTCATCCAGAAGCGCGCGTCGAACTGCGCGCGCGTGATCTCCAGCCCGTAGCTGAGCGGCGCGAAGTAGACGAAGGCCGCGCCCGCCAGCACGAGCAGCGTGACGCCCAGCCACTTCGCGTGGCGGCCGCAGCGGTCGAGCAGCAGGCCCAGCGACAGCAGTGCAAAGCCCAGCGCCGGCAGGTAGTGGTAGAGGAACATCACGCGCCCGATCACCGTGAAGGGCAGCAGGTTCGCGAGGTAGGCGCAGATCAGGAAGATCTCCGACGGCCCGGCCGGCGCCGGTGGCCGCCGCGTCAGCAGGTCGGGCAGCTTGGGCACGAAGTTCACCAGCAGGAACAGCATGCAGTAGCCGGTGGCCCACCAGACCACCGGGTTGCCGAGCAGGTAGATGCGCGAGAGCAGGTCGTCGCGGTACTGGGCCCAGAAGTCGATCGGCCGCATCATGAACGGCCAGTCGTACCAGCGGCTCGAGTACGCATGCTTGACCGTCATGCCGCTGGAGGCCTGCCACATGCGGCGGTTCAGGTCGACGAAGCGTTCGCCGAAGGGCAGCTTGGCGGCGTTGACCATCGTCGCGTCGGCATCGGGTGGCGGCGTGACGAACGCGAAGTGCAGCGCGAAGCTGGCGACGTAGATCGCCGCCGGCAGCGCCAGCAGCGCGGCCGGGCGCCAGAGCCCGCGCACGCCCACGCTGCGCCGCTCGCGCCACAGGCGCAGCGCCTCCAGCCCGAGCATCAGCCCCAGGAACGACAGCGCCGTCCACTTCACGCTGATGGCGGCGCCGGCCAGCACCGCGGCCACCCACAGGCCGCGCGCGCGGCCGCCGCGGCGGTGGCGCAGGTAGGCCCACAGCGCGGCGAAGCCGAAGAGGATGAAGAAGACGTCGGTGAGCGCGATGCGCGTCATCACGAGCCAGGCGTTGTCCAGCACCGCCAGCGCACCGACGACGAAGGCAGCCCAGCGCGACAGGCCCAGTTCGCGCGCGACGCCCCAGAACGCCACTGGCAGCAGGATGCCGACCGCGTGCACCGGCACGCGCAGCAGCGCGTACGACGCGTCGGGGAAGGCCAGCCCGTTGGTCGCCCAGCTGAAGCCCGGGTCCAGCCCCAGCAGCCAGGCGGTGGCGCCGAGCAGCAGCTTGGCCAGCGGCGGGTGGAGGTCGAAGTAGTCGCGGCCCTTCAGGTAGGCCATCGCGTAGCGGCCGAAGTAGACCTCGTCGAACACCACCGACAGCGGGCGCGTGAACCAGGCCGCGTGCAGGGCCAGCCCGGCCAGCAGCAGCAGCAACGGCGCAAGCCAGGCGGGCGGCGATTTCGCGGCGGCGTTCATCGGCGGCGGCGGTGGCGCCGCCGCTCGGCCGGTGGCGCCTTCTGGAAGGTCCAGTAGGAATTCAGCACGTAGTTGACCACCGTCGCCGGCACGATGCCCAGGAACTGGCTCAGCTGCGGCGGCCACTCCGGGAAGGCGTGCGACAGCACGACGAAGGTGCCGTAGCTCAGCGCCAGCGCGAGCAGCGAGACGACGTTGAACTTGAGCCCCTTCACGCGCACGCGCTGCGTGCTCTTGCGCTCGCGGAAGGTCCAGTAGTTGTTGAGCAGGAAGTTGCTCACCACCGAGACCTCGATCGCGATCGGGCTGGCGATGAACTTGCCGACGCCGGCGTTCAGCAGCAACGTGAACACGCCCAGGTTGACGACGACCCCCGAGCCGCCGACGAGCAGGAACTTGCCGAACGTGGCCGAGCTGCGCAGCCGCAGCCACCACACGTTGAGCCCGAACTCGACCAGGTCCTTCATCCCCAGCTTGGACTCGCCGGCGGTGCGGTCGACGAAGTGCACCGGCACCTCGGCGATGCGTGCGCCCTGCAGCCGCGCTTCGTAGAGCAGCGCGATCTGGAACGCGTAGCCCTGCACGTGCAGGTGGTCGAGGTCGATGTCGCGCAGCAGGTTGCCGCGGATGGCGCGGAAGCCCGCGGTGCAGTCGCGCACCGGGCTCAGGCCGGCGATGTAGCGCGCGAAGCGGTTGCCCCAGCGCGAGATCGCGCGGCGCTGCGGCGCCCATTCGGCCGGGATGCTGCCGCCTTCGACGTAGCGGCTGCCGATGACGAAGTCGGCGCCGTCCTCCAGCGCCTTCAGCAGGCGCGGCACGTCGTCGGGGTCGTGCGAGAAGTCGGCGTCCATCTCGAAGACGACATCGGCCTTCAGCTCGCGCAGCGCGTGCCGCATGCCGCGGATGTAGGCCGCACCGAGGCCGCGGCGCTCGCCTTCGAGCAGGTGCACGTTCGGGTGACGGCGCTGCGCCTCGCGCACGATGCCGGCGGTGCCGTCGGGCGAGCGGTCGTCGACGACGAGGATCGCGCAGTCGTGCCCGGTGCGCTCGAACGGCGCCTGCAGCGCATGGATCAGCCGGCCGACGTTCTCCGCCTCGTTGTAGGTCGGCAGGACGACGACGACTTTCACGGCGCGCCCCGCTCGGGCCGGCGTTTCACTTGGTGCCGAAGATGCGGTCGCCGGCGTCGCCCAGGCCCGGCACGATGTAGCCGTGGTCGTTCAGCTGACGGTCGATGGCGGCGGTGTAGACCGGCACGTCGGGGTGGTGGGCGTGGAAGTTCTTCAGGCCCTCGGGCGCGGCGAGCAGGCAGACGAAGCGGATCGACTTCGGCTTCGTCTCCTTCAGGCGCTCGACCGCGGCGACGGCCGAGTTGCCGGTGGCGAGCATTGGGTCGAGCACGATGGCGTCGCGGTCCTCCATGCTGTGCGGCATCTTGAAGTAGTACTCCACCGCGACCAGCGTCTTCGGGTCGCGGTACAGCCCGATGTGGCCGACGCGCGCGCCGGGCACCACGTCGAGCATGCCGTCGAGCAGGCCGTCGCCGGCGCGCATGACGACGACGAACACGGTCTTCTTGCCGTCGATGACCGGCGCCTGCATCTTCTCGAGCGGCGTCTCGATCTCGATCAGCGAGGTCGGCATCTCGCGCGTGACCTCGTAGGCCATCAGCATGCCGATCTCGTGCAGCAGGCGGCGGAAGCTGTTCGTGCTGCGGTCCTTCTGGCGCATCAGCGTCAGCTTGTGCTGCACCAGCGGGTGCGTGATGTGGTGGACGTCGGCGGCCATGCGGCGGTTCCTCGTGCGGGGAACGCAAGCATAGCGGTGCCGGCGCGTAGACTCGCGCGCCGCCACACCCCCGCTGCCAAGGACACCGTCGTGAAGCTTCGCATGGCCGAGAACTCGCTCTTCGCGATCCTGTTGCGCAAGCGCTGGTGGGTCAGCGCCTCGATCGCGCTCGTGCTGGGCCTGGCCGGCGCGGCGCTGCTGCCGCCGGACTGGCGCGTCGTCGGGGCGATGAGCGGCTTTCCGTTCGCCGTCATCGCGGCGATGTCGGCCTGGCGCGGCCGCCACGCGCCGAGCGCGAACCGCGTCGCCGAAGTCGACGCCGCCGTGCGCGCGATGGCCTGGCCGGCCTTCGCCGACCTGCTGGCGCAGGCCTTCGAACGCGACGGCCACACGGTGAAGCGCGTGAACGGGGCGGCCGACTTCGAGCTCGTGCACCAGGGCCAGACGCTGCTCGTCAGCGCGCGCCGCTGGAAGACCGCGCGCACCGGCCTGGAGCCGCTGCGCGAGCTGCAGGCCGCGCGCGAGAAGGCCGGCGCCGCCGCGCTGTACATCGGCCTGGGCGAGATCACCGAGCCGGCGACCGCGTTCGCGGCGCAGCACCGCATCGCGTTCTGGCAGGCCGCCGAGCTGGCGGAATCGCTGCGCGGCTTGACCTTGCCACGGCCGAAGGCGTAGCTCCCGCGCGCCAGGCCGCGCCGGCGCCGGCTAGAACACCGTGCCGTCGCTGTCGATCGCCAGCGGCGGCGCACCGCCTTCGCGCTTCTCGGCGGCGATCTGCCGACCGGCGGCCCAGCTGCCGCCTTCGAGCACGCAGGCCAGCGGCAGCGCATCGGCCGTGACGCCCAGGCGCTCGCGCACCAGCACCGCCAGCTCGTCGAGCAGCGTCACGGTGAGGGCGCGCCACTCGATCACGATCTCGTCGCCCGGCTTCCAGCGCCGCGCCAGCGTGCGCGGGTCGCGCGGCACGATGACGCCGCAGTCGACGAAGAGGCCGCCGTTGCGGTACTCGGGCAGGCCGGTGAGGTCGTCGAGCGAGGTCACCTGCAGGCCGCTCCACTGCAGCGGCTCGAGCAGCGAGTAGCTCAGCCACTGGCTCAGCTTGTGGAAGGGCACCCAGCCGTCGGTGGTGAAGTCGGGGCCTTCGACGGTCGCGCTGCCGGCGAAGCGGTGCGGCCAGACGTCGCCCGCCTGCACGCCCTTGACGATGCTGCCCGAGGTCCAGATCGGGCCGAACGCGACCAGCACTTCGTGCAGCACGCGCGCAGCGCGCACCTGCGTGGCGCCGCCGGCGGCCAGGCGGTCGAACAGCAGGCCGGGGCGCGCGGGCGTGCCGTCGCGCGCGCTTTCGGCCTGCAACGCGCGGCCCAGCCGCTGCAGCAGGCCGGCGCGGCCTTCCAGGCCGACGAGCGGGTTGCCGGCCGTCACCTGGAAGACCTGGCGCAGCACGTCGCCGTCCAGCCGCTGCAGCGCGGCGGCGTCGACGCGGCAGGGGTCGGCCGGGTCGGACGAGAACACGCCGCCGAGGAAGGCGCGGAAGCTGGCGACACCCAGGCCTTCGCTGCGGGTGTAGGACACATCGCCTTCGCGGTAGCACCAGGCGCCGCCGGCGCCGGCGTCGAGCAGCACGCTGACCACCGTGAGGTCGACCAGCGCGCGCGCGCGGTCGGCGGCCTCGCGGCCGGCGAGCGCGGCCTCGAGCTCGGCCTTGCGGTCGACGCCGCCGGCCTCGAAGTGGCGCCAGCGGCTGTGGAACGGGATCTTCAGGTCGGGGAAGCGCGCCCGCGTGAGCGCGGCCACGCGGTCGGCGGCGTCGGCCAGGCGGCTGCGGTCGAGCCGCAGCCAGCCCGAACGCTCGCCGGCCACGGCCTGCGTGATGGCGTTGCAGCGGAGGCGGATCGTGACGGGGTCGCGCAGGAACTGCAGGGGATCACTCAAGGGCGCGGCCCTTCACCTGCGACAGGTCCTGTTCGCTCGGCACGCGGCCTTCGGGCGTGAAGTAGCCGGCGGCGATCTTCGCCTCCATCTCGACCCGCGCGTCGGCGGGCACCAGGTCGTCCGGAATCTTCACGCGTTCTCCCACTTCGATGCCGCTGCCGGTGATGGCGTCGTACTTGTCGTTGCTCATGCTGACCAGGCGGTGGATCTTGCGGATGCCCAGCCAGTGCAGCACGTCGGGCATCAGCTCCTGGAAGCGCATGTCCTGCACGCCCGCCACGCACTCGGTGCGCAGGAAGTACTTGTCGGCGCGGTCGCCGCCTTCCTGGCGCTTGCGCGCGTTGTAGACGAGGAACTTGGTCACCTCGCCGAGCGCGCGGCCTTCCTTGCGGCTGTAGGCGATGAGCCCGACGCCGCCGCGGCCGCCGACCTCGGCCGACTGCGCCCCCTGGATGCATTCCTCGATCGCGTGCGTGAGGTACGGCCGGCAGGTGCAGATGTCGGAGCCGAAGACGTCGGAGCCGTTGCACTCGTCGTGCACGCGCGCGGTGAGCGTGATGCCCGGGTCGGCCAGCGCGCGCACGTCGCCGAACACGTAGAGCGTCTGGCCGCCGATGGGCGGCAGGAAGACCTCGATGTCGCTGCGCGTGACGAGCTCGGGGTACATGCCGCCGGTTTCCTCGAACAGCGCGCGCCGCAGTTCGCCTTCGCCGACGTTGAAGCGCTTCGCCACGCCGGGCAGCCACCACACGGGCTCGATGGCGATCTTGGTCACGGTGGCCGAGGCGTCGTCGAGCAGCACCTTGCCGTCGATCCTCAGGCGCTGGAAGGCGATCGCCTGCTTGATCTCGGGCAGGTGGATGTGCGCCTTCGTCACCGCGATCGTCGGCCGGATGTCGTAGCCCTGCGCGATGTAGTCGGCGTACACGTGCTGCACGCTCGCGCCCCATGGGTCGATGGAGACGATCTTCTGCGCGTCGCCCCACTGCGGGTACGGGCCGACGAGGTCGGTGGGCGCGGTGTTCGTGAGGTCGGCGCGGTGGCCGCGCGTCAGGTTGCCGGCCGCCACCGCGAGCGCGCGGTACACGCCGTAGCTGCCGCTGTGCGTGCCCACCACGTTGCGCTGGCCGCGGTTCGTCGTCGTGCCGACGATCGGGCCGCGCACCAGCGGATCGGCATCGCCCCAGCGGATCGGCGGCGCACCGGCCGGCCCCTGGCCGGGGTGCGACGTGAGGCGGATGTGGCGTGTGGCAGGCGTGCTTTCCATCGGGACAGCCCTGGGACCGAAAGCGCGAAAGATACGCTAGAAACGAGGGTTGAATTTCCAACCCCCGGAGTCACGCACATGAAGTCCCTCACCCGCCTGGCCGCAGCGCTCGCGCTGGCCGCCGCGTTCAGCGCCCCCGCGCTCGCCCAGACCGCGATGAAGATCAGCATCTCGGTGGCGCAGAACTCGCACCAGGGCGTCGCCATCGACACCTTCGCGCGTGAGGTCGAGAAGCGCACCGGCGGCCGCTACAAGGTCCAGCCGTTCTACTCCGGCAGCCTGGGCGGCGAGCGCGAAAGCATCGAAGCCGTGCAGCTCGGCACCCAGGAGCTCACGTTCAGCTCCACCGGCCCGGTGCCCAACTTCGTGCCCGAGGCGCGCATCCTCGACATCCCGTTCCTGTTCCGCGACAAGGCGCATGCGCGCGCGGTGCTCGACGGCCCGATCGGCCAGGACATGCTGAAGGCCTTCGAGCCCAAGGGCTTCAAGGCGCTGGCCTGGGGCGAGAACGGCGTGCGCCACATGACGAACAGCAAGCGCGCCGTCAACGCCCCCGAGGACCTGAAGGGCCTGAAGATGCGCACGATGGAGAACCCGGTGCACGTGGCCGCGTACAAGGGCTTCGGCATCATCACCACGCCGATGGCCTTCCCCGAAGTGTTCACCGCGCTGCAGCAGGGCACGGTCGACGGCCAGGAGAACCCGCTGTCGGTCATCATGGCCGCCAAGTTCGACCAGGTGCAGAAGCACCTCTCGCTCACCGGCCACGTCTACAGCCCCTGCATCCTGCTGATGAACAAGGCCAACTTCGACAAGCTCAGCGCCGCCGACAAGCAGCACTTCCTGGACGCCGCGAAAGAGGCCGTGAAGGCCAACCGCGCGCGCGTCGACGAGGACGACGCGAAGGGCGTGGCCGAGCTGCGCAGCAAGGGCATGCAGGTCGTCGAGGTCGACAAGGTGAAGTTCCAGTCGGCGCTGACGCCGGTGTACGCCGAGTTCGAGAAGCAGTTCGGCAAGGCCAACATCGACAAGATCCGCAACTTCAAGTGACGTGATGCGCGAAGCCTTCCTGAAACTCGAGCGCGGCACCACCGGCGTCGCCACGGCCCTGGCCTGCGCGATGCTGGTCGTGGCCTCGGCGCTGGGCGCGTGGCAGATCGTCACGCGCTTCATCATCGAGCGGCCCGCCGAGTGGACGGAAGTGCTCATCCGCTTCAGCCTGATCTGGATGGTGTTCCTGGGCATCCCGATGGCCTTCCGCATCGGCGCGATGGTGAGCGTGGACGTGCTGTACCGCTGGAGCGGGCAGCGCGTGCGCCGCGTGCTCGACGCCATGGTGGCGCTGGCGGCACTGCTGCTGATCGCCGTGACGATCATCGTCGGCTGGGACTACGCCCAGCGCGGCAGCGTGCAGAGCGTGATCGGCCTGGAAGACGTGTCGATGTTCTGGGCCTATCTGTCGATGCCGGTCGGAGGCGTCTTCTCGGTCATCGCGATCGTTGGCAACTGGCTCGACCCGCAACGCATGGAACTGGAGACCGCGCAGTGACCAGTGCCATGGTGCTCACGATGGTGCTGTGCTTCGCACTCACCATCTCGGTGGCGGTGTCGATCGGGCTGGCCGCACTGGTCGGCATCCAGGTCAGCAACGTCAACATGCTGGTCGCGGTGAAGGAGATGTTCTCCTCGATCAACAAGTTCCCGCTCGCCGCGATCCCGTTCTTCATCCTCGCCGGCAACCTGATGGAAACCGGCGGCATCAGCCGGCGGCTGGTGGAGTTCGCGAAGAGCCTGGTCGGCGGCGTGCAGGGCGGCCTGCCGATGACCTGCGTGCTCACCTGCATGATCTTCGCCGCGGTGTCGGGCTCGAGCGTCGCCACCACGTTCGCGATCGGCGCGATCCTGATCCCGGCGCTCATCAAGCACGGCTACCCGACGCCGTACGCCGCAGCGCTGCAGGCCACGAGCGCGGAGCTCGGCGTCATCATCCCGCCGTCGATCCCGATGATCCTGTACGGCGTGGCCGCCGAAGTCTCGATCGGCGAACTCTTCATCGCCGGCTTCGGCCCGGGGCTGCTGATCGGCGGCGCGCTGATGCTCTTCGCCTACCTGTACTGCCGCTACAAGGGTTGGGGCAAGAACGACGGCGACGGTCGCCTCCCGGTGGGCCGCGCCACGCTGCAGGCCGGCTGGGCGCTGCTGATGCCGGTCATCATCCTCGGCGGCATCTACGGCGGCATCTTCACGCCCACCGAGGCGTCGGCGGTGGCGGTGTTCTATGCGCTCGTCGTCGGCCTCGTCATCTACCGCGAGATCCGCATCGCCGACCTGTACCCGATCCTGAAGAAGTCGGTGATCTCGTCGTCGGTGATCATGTTCATCATCGCCAACGCCGGCCTCTTCGCCTACCTGATCACGCGCGCCGGCGTGCCCGACGCCATCGGCCTGTGGCTGAAGGAGGTGCTGCAGAGCCCGATGCTGTTCCTGCTGGGCGTGAACGCGGCGCTGTTCGTCATCGGCATGTTCATCGAGACCAGCGCCGCCATCATCGTGCTGGCGCCGATCCTCGCCCCGGTGGGGGCGCACTTCGGCGTCGACCCGGTGCACTTCGGGATCATCATGGTCGTGAACCTGGCGCTGGGCATGATCACGCCGCCGTTCGGCGTCAACCTGTTCGCCGCCTGCACGGTGGCGAAGATCTCGCTCGACCGCATCGTCACGCAGCTGATCCCGTTCGTGCTGGTGGTGCTGGCCTGCCTGATGGTCATCACCTACGTGCCGGCAATCTCGCTGACCTTGCGAGACCTCGTCTACCACTAGCGACCGCTAGGCGAAGCCGCGCACGCCCTCGCGCTGCAGCCAGTTGGTGGGCGCGTAGGGCGCACGCGCATCGGTGGCATGCAGCGTGTAGGCCATGCGCCGGCGCGCGCTGCGGTTCGGGGCGCTGTAGTGGGGCAGCAGGCCGTGAAAGACGACCAGCGTGCCGGCCGCGCAGGGCAGCGGCACCGCGGCGCCTTCGCCCGGCCAGGGCGTGCGGTCCAGCACCTGCAGGCGCAGCGCGTCGCCTTCGCGCACGAAGCGCTCGCGCAGCGGGCCGCGGTGGCCGCCGGGTTCCACCCACAGGCAGCCGTTGTCGAGCGCCGCGTCCTCGAGCGCGAACCAGAAGGTGGTCACGCTCACCGGCTCCGTGACGAAGAAGGTGGCGTCCTGGTGCCAGCGCACCTCGCCGCCGATCGCCGGCTGCTTGAAGATCAGCATCGACTGCCTGACCTGCGGCTCGGCCAGCCCCAGGTCGCGTGCCAGTGCCGCGAGGTCGGCGCCGTGCGAGAAGCGCTCGAACACCGGGTCGCGGTCGTGCAGCGCATGGCCGATCTTGTTGATGGCCCGGTCCTTCGGGACCACCAGGCGGCCGGCGGCGTCGAAGGCCTCTTCCTCGAAGAAGCAGTGCACCGCGTCGGCGCTGGCGATCAGCGCCGCATCGGCGGTGACGGCCGGGTTGCGCGTGCTGAAGACGCCACTGGCGGCATCGGGCTCGAAGGCCTGCACCAGCGCCTCGGCGCGCGCGCGCAGTTCGGCCAGCGCGGCGACGCCGCGGAAGGCCGGCAGCACGAGGAAGCCGTCGCGGTCGTACTGCTGGCGCTGGGTGGGGGTGAGCATGGACTGGCGATGTTGCGAATCAGCATCAGGCGCAACGCCATGTCATCACCAGGGGCGCCGTCGGCGCGATCATCGCACCGCGCCGCCGCCCGCCCCGTGGCACGCGCCTTGCACCCGGGGGCACGTCGAACAACAGGAGGATCCATGCGCCGTTCCGTCCCCCGTTTCGCGCACCATGCGCTGGCCGCCGCGGCACTCGCAGCGCTGCACGCCGGTGCGTTGGCGCAGGCCGCCGCCGCCGAGGCCGGCAAGCTCGAGGTCATCACCGTCACCGCCGAGCGCCGGCTCGAGAACGTGCAGGAGGTGCCGAACTCGGTGAGCGTGCTGCAGGGCGAGCTGCTCGAGGTCATCAACACGGGCGGCCAGGACGTGCGCGGGCTCTCCGGCCGCGTGCCCAGCCTGAACATCGAGTCGTCCTTCGGCCGCGCCTTCCCGCGCTTCTACATCCGCGGCTACGGCAACACCGACTTCCGCCTCAACGCGTCGCAGCCGGTGTCGCTGGTCTACGACGACGTGGTGCAGGAGAACGCGATCCTGAAGGGCTTCCCGGCCTTCGACCTCGAAGGCATCGAGGTCGCGCGCGGCCCGCAGGGCAGCCTGTTCGGCCGCAACACGCCGGCCGGCGTGGTGCAGTTCAAGTCGGTCAAGCCGACCAACAGGTTCGAGGGCTACGGCAGCCTGAGCTTCGGCACCTACACGACGATCAACGCCGAGGGCGCGCTCAACGTGCCCACCGGCGCCGACTCGGCGCTGCGCGTGAGCCTGCTGAACCAGTCGCGCAAGGACTGGGTCGAGAACACCTACGACGCCGGCCCCACGCAGGACCTGGAGGGCTACCGCGACAGCGCGATGCGCCTGCAGTGGATGACGCGGCCGACGAAGGACTTCAGCGCCCTCTTCAACCTGCACGCGCGCGACTACAAGGGCTCGGCGCGGCTGTTCCGCGCCAACATCATCAAGCCCGGCACGAACGACCTCGTCGACGACTTCGACGCCAAGAAGATCGCGATCGACGGCGCCAACGACTCCGAGCTGCAGAACTACGGCGGCAGCGCCCGCCTGCGCTTCGACCTCGGCGGCGTGGCGCTGAACTCGATCACCGGCTACGAGACCGTGCGCACCTACAGCCGCGGCGACATCGACGGCGGCGCCGGGCCCTACTTCGGCACCGGCGCGGGTTCGCTGCCCTTCCCCTCCGAGACGGCCGACGGCATCCCGAACCACCGCCAGTTCACGCAGGAGTTCCGCGTCGAGAGCACCGGCAGCGGCCCGCTGCAGTGGCAGGCCGGCGTGTTCGCGTTCCTCGAGGACTACAAGATCGAGAGCTTCAGCTACGACTCCACCGCGGGCGGTGCGCAGGACGGCTACCAGCGCGTGCGCCAGAAGAACGACGCCTATGCCGTGTTCGGCGCCGTCAACTACGACGTGATGCCGGCGCTGAAGCTGCGCGCCGGCCTGCGCTACACGCAGGACAAGAAGACGCTGACGGTGGAGGACTACAGCAACAGCGGCTTCGTGCCCTGCGTGGTGCTGGGCAAGTGCAACCTGGCACAGCTGGCAGCGCAGGAGCCCGACGGCAACCTGTCGGCCGCGCCGAAGGACAACAAGGTCAGTTGGGACCTGAGCGCCACCTACACGATCGACAAGGCGATGATGGTCTATGCGCGCGCCGCCACCGGCTTCCGCGGCAGCAGCGTGCAGAGCGCGAGCGCGTTCAACGGCAAGTCGGTTGCCGGCGCCGAGAACAACACCTCGTTCGAGGCCGGCCTGAAGAGCGACCTCTTCGACCGCCGCGCGCGCCTGAACTTC
The DNA here is from genome assembly GCA_963204815.1 of Pseudomonadota bacterium. Classification (GTDB taxonomy): domain Bacteria; phylum Pseudomonadota; class Gammaproteobacteria; order Burkholderiales; family Burkholderiaceae_C; genus Rubrivivax. Next base: position 12,787 of record CAUJHQ010000001.1, read on the forward strand.
ACGCTCTTCAACTACACCGTGAAGGACCTGCAGCTCACCGCGGTGGGCGGCAACGCGAACGCGAACATCCTGCTCAACGCCGAGAAGGCCACCGGCCGCGGCTTCGAGCTCGACCTGCAGGCCTTCGTCACCGAGAACCTGCTCGCCAGCCTGGGCGTGGGCTACAACGACACGAAGATCCAGGATCCGAACCTCGTCGTCTCGGCCTGCGGCAACGGGCAGAGCGGCGCCACGCCGCCGGCGCCGAACTGCACCATCACCGACCCGAACTTCTACGACGCGACCTCGAACTCGCAGAAGGCGCGCATCGACGGCAACCCGCTGCCGCAGGCGCCCAAGCTCACGACGAGCTTCAGCCTGAAGTACACGCTGCCCATCGGCGCCGGCGAGGCCTACGCCTTCACCGACTGGGTGTACCGCAGCATGGTCAACTTCTTCCTCTACGAGAGCACCGAGTTCACCGGCAAGGCGCTCACCGAAGGCGGCCTGCGCCTGGGCTACACGTGGGGCAAGGGGCAGTACGACGCGGCGGCCTTCGTGCGCAACCTCACCAACCAGACGCGCATCGTCGGCGGCATCGACTTCAACAACCTCACCGGCTTCATCAACGAGCCGCGCACGTTCGGCGTGCAGTTCAAGGGAATGTTCTGACGATGAAGAAGCCCCTGCTGTTCACGACCGCGCTGCTCGTGGCCGGTGCCTTGCACGCCGAGCCGGCGATCATCTTCGAGCTCGGCGGCAAGTTCGACAAGAGCTTCGGCCAGGCCGCCTGGGAAGGCGCCGAGCGCTGGAAGAAGGAGGGCAGCAAGCCCTACCTCGAGTTCGAGATCGCCAACGCCGCGCAGCGCGAGCAGGCGGCGCGCCGCTTCGCCGAGCGCGGCGCGAGCCCGATCGTCGGCGTCGGCTTCCCGCAGGCCAGCAGCATCGAGAAGATCGCGAAGGAGTTCCCGAAGCTGCAGTTCGCGATCGTCGACGCCGTGGTGCCGCTGCCCAACGTGCAGAGCTTCGTCTACCGCGAGCACGAAGGCAGCTTCCTCGTCGGCATGCTGGCCGCGATGGCCAGCAAGAGCGGCAAGGTCGGCTTCGTCGGCGGCCAGGACATCCCGCTGGTGCGCAAGTTCCTGTGCGGCTACGAGCAGGGCGCGAAGTACGCCAACCCGAAGGTGCAGACGGTGTCGGCGATGACCGGCACCACCAACGCCGCCTGGACCGACCCGCCGCGCGGCGCCGAGTTGACGAAGGCGCAGATCGCGCAGGGCGTCGACGTCGTCTTCAGCGCCGCCGGCACCACCGGCATCGGCATCATGCAGGCGGCCAAGGACGGCGGCATCCTCGCCATCGGCGTCGACAGCAACCAGAACCATCTGCACCCCGGCACCATGCTGACCAGCATGGTCAAGCGCGTCGACCTCGCGGTCTACACCGCCTTCAAGGGCGTGACGCCGGGCGTCACCGCGCTCGGGCTGAAGGAAGGCGCGCTCGACTACGCGATGGACGAGCACAACGCCAAGCTCGTCAGCGCCGACATGAAGAAGAAGGTCGAGGCCGCGCGCGCCGACATCATCAGCGGCAAGCTGAAGGTGGTGGACTACACGGCGGCCAACAAGTGCTCTTGAAGGGCTAGCCCTTCAGCAGCTTCAGCACCGCCTCCGCCGCTTCCTTGCCCTTCTTGACGAAGTGCTCGCCGAAGAAGCGGCGGTGCTCGTCGTGTTCGTGGAAGCGGTGCGGCGTGAGCACCACGCTCAGCACCGGCACGCCGCTGTCGAGCATCACGCGCATCAGGCCGTCGATGACGGCCGAGGCGACGAACTCGTGGCGGTAGATGCCGCCGTCGACGACGAGCCCGCAGCCGACGATGGCCGCGTAGCGGCCGCTCTTCGCGAGCTGCTGCGCCTTCAGCGGGATCTCGAACGAGCCCGGCACCTCGAAGCACTCGACACGCGCCGGCGGCAGCTCGTGGCGCGCGAGCTCGTCGATGAAGGCCTCGCGGGCATGGTTGACGATGTCGGCATGCCACTGGGCGCAGATCACGGCGACGCGGATCTCGCCCGGCCACGGGGGCGCCGGGGTGGAAGGGGAAGCGGTTTGAACCGACTGATTCATGGTGTCCTCGAACAGGTTCGACACAAGAATCAGGGCGCACGGCCGAGCGGCCGCCATGGCAGGCGACCGCCGAGCACGCGTATCTCTTTCATCCGGACTGTGACCGTCGGCCCCGGCATCGCACCGGGTCTGCTGACCTCGCCTCGACAAGGGCCTCGGCGAGCGCTCGCGGGCTCGTGAGACCAGGCTCACATACCGCCGGTGGGGACTTCCACCCCGCCCTGAGAACGCTTGCCGGCCTTGCGACCGGCTTTGCCAGTTTAAGCCGCGAAGGCGTCGATCGCTTTCACGGCGGCGACACGCGCCGCTTCGGGCAGGAAGCTGTGGCGCGCCGCCTCGCGCGCCATCGCCAGCAGGTCGGCTGCTGACAGCGGCGTCTCCGCGAGCAGCGCCTGCGCCTCGGTCACGTGCGTGATGCAGCTCATCAGCCGGTTGTCGGTGTGGTAGCTCAGGCTCACGCCGGCCTGCCACAGCGCCGTGATCGGGTGCGCCGCCACCGACGGCGCGGCGCCGGTGTGCACGTTGCTGGTGGGGCACACCTCGAGGTGCAGGTCGAGGTCCTTCGATTCGCTGAGCAGGCCGCGGCGCGCCGGGTCGGCCAGCGCGTCGACCAGCCGCACGCCGTGACCGATGCGGCGCGCGCCCAGGCGGCCGGCCTCGAGCACGCGCTCGGCGGCGTCGGCCTCGCCGGCGTGCAGCGTGAGCGGCAGGCCGGCTTCGCGCGCCATCGCCAGCGCGCGCGCGTGCTGCGCCGGCGGGAAGCCGGCCTCGGGGCCGGCGAGGTCGAAGCCGACGACGCCGCGGCCCTGGAAGCGCAGCGCCAGTTCGACCGCGCGCACCGTCTCGGCGGGGTCGAGGTGGCGCATCGCGCAGACGATCAGGCCGCTCGGCAGCGCGCTCCGCGCCAGGCCTTCGAGCATCGCCGCCACGGCCACATCGCCCGGGATGCCGTGCGCCTCGAAGAGCAGCGGCGCGATGCGGAACTCGGCCAGCACGGCGCCTTCGGCGCGCGCGTCCTCGGCGGCTTCGAAGGCCACGCGCGCCATCGCCGCGGGCGTCGCCATCGCCGCCACCGTGAGCGCGAAGCCTTCGAGGTACTTTTCCAGGCTGCCGGCATGCGCGTTGGCGTCGAACCACGCGGCCAGCGCCGGCACGCTGTCGGCGGGCGACGCGAGCCCGCGCGCGCGCAGCAGGTCCAGCAGCGTGGCGACGCGCAGGCCGCCGTCCAGGTGCTCGTGCAGCAGCACCTTGGGCAGGCGGCGGGCGGTGTCGGAAGGCGCCATGGCGTTGCGATGGTAGAGCGGGCCGCAGGGCTCCGGACTTGCTATCCTGCCGCACCCTTCGCACCGCCCCCGGAGATCGACGCACCATGCTGCACCGCATCGCCCTCGCCGCCCTGGCGCTCGCCGGCGCCTCCGCCTTCGCCGAACCGGCGGTCATCTACGACATGGGCGGCAAGTTCGACAAGTCGTTCAACCAGGCCGGCTTCGACGGCGCCGAGCGCTGGAAGAAGGCCACCGGCAAGCCCTACCTCGAGTTCGAGATCTCGAACCCGACGCAGCGCGAGCAGGCGGGCCGGCGCATGGCCGAGCGCGGCGCCAACCCGATCGTCGGCATCGGCTTCAGCCAGGGCAGCGCGATCGAGAAGGTGGCCAAGGAATTCCCGAAGCTGCAGTTCGCCATCATCGACTCGGTGGTCAACCTGCCGAACGTGCAGAGCATCGTCTTCGCCGAGCACGAGGGCAGCTTCCTCGTCGGCATGATGGCGGCGATGGCCAGCAAGACCGGCAAGGTCGGCTTCGTCGGCGGCATGGACATCCCGCTGATCCGCAAGTTCCAGTGCGGCTACGAGCAGGGCGCGAAGTACGCGAACCCGAAGGTGACGGTCAGCGCCAACATGACCGGCACCACGCCGGCCGCCTGGAACGACCCGACGCGCGGCGCCGAGCTCGCGAAGGCGCAGTTCGCCGGCGGCGTGGACGTCGTCTTCGCCGCCGCGGGCGGCACCGGCGTGGGCGTCTACCAGGCCGCGAAGGACGCCGGCAAGCTGGCCATCGGCGTCGACAGCAACCAGAACCACCTGCACCCCGGCACCATGCTCACCAGCATGGTCAAGCGGGTGGACGTGGCGGTCTACAACGCCTTCCAGGGCGTGAAGCCGGGCGTCACGGCGCTCGGCCTGAAGGACGGCGGCGTCGACTACGCGCTGGACGAGCACAACGCCAAGCTGGTGTCGGCCGACATGAAGAAGAAGGTCGACGCAGCCAAGGCCGACATCATCGCCGGCAAGATCAAGGTCATCGACTACATGGCGGCCAACGCCTGCAAGTGAGGTGACGAGCCCCCGGCCGTCGGGTACGCCGGCCGACCCCGCAGGGGCGCCCGCGGTGGCGATGCGCCACATCGACAAGCGCTTCGGCGCCGTCCACGCCAACCGCGACGTCCAGCTCACCGTGCAGCCGGGCACGGTGCACGGCATCGTCGGCGAGAACGGCGCCGGCAAGAGCACGCTGATGTCGATCCTCTACGGCTTCTACCAGGCCGACGCCGGCGAGATCGAGGTCGACGGGCGGCCGGTGACGATCGCCGGCTCGCGCGAGGCGATCGCGCTGGGCATCGGCATGGTGCACCAGCACTTCATGCTCGTCGACACGCTGAGCGCGCTCGACAACGTGATGCTCGGCGCCGAGCCCGGCTGGCGCCTGACCGCGGCGCGGCGCAGCGTGCGTGCGAAGCTCGAGGCGCTGATGGCCGACACCGGCCTCGCGGTCGACCTGGACGCGCTCGTCGCCGACCTGCCGGTGGGCGAACGCCAGCGGCTGGAGATACTGAAGGCGCTGTACCGCGGTGCGCGCATCCTGATCCTCGACGAGCCGACCGCGGTGCTCACGCCGCAGGAGACCGAGCACCTCTTCGCCACGCTGCGCCAGCTGCGCGCGCGCGGCACGACGGTCCTGCTGATCACGCACAAGCTGAAGGAGATTATGGCGCTGTGCGACGCCGTGACGGTGATGCGCGGCGGCCAGGTGGTGCTGGACAGCGCCATCGCCGACACCAGCCTCGACGGCCTGGCCGAGGCGATGGTGGGCCGCCGCGTGCACCTGGGCCGCGAGGCCGGCGCCGCGCCGCGTGCGGCCGGGCCCGTGCTGCTGTCGGCCCGCGGCCTGCGCTGGCGCGACGCGCTCGGCGTGCCGCGGCTGGACGGCGTCTCGCTCGCGCTGCACGCGGGCGAGATCGTCGGCGTCGCCGGCGTGTCGGGCAACGGCCAGAGCGAGCTGCTCGACGTGCTGTCGGGCATGGCGGCGCCGCACGAAGGCGAGCTCGTCATCGGCGACCGGCGCTTCGACGCCCGCCACGCGCTGGACACCGCGACTGCGCGCGACCTCGGACTCGCCCACGTGCCGGAAGACCGCCACAAGCGCGGCCTGGTGCTGCCCTTCGGCGCCTGGGAGTCGGCCGCGCTCGGCTACCAGCGCCGCTACAGCCGCCACGGCTGGATGCGCCAGCGCGCGATGCGCGACGACTGCGCGCAGATGATGGAACGCTACGACGTGCGCCCGCGCAACCCGGCGCTGCGCTCGTCGAAGTTCAGCGGCGGCAACCAGCAGAAGCTGGTGCTGGCGCGCGAGGCCGCGCCGCAGCCGAAGATCCTGCTCGTCGGCCAGCCGACACGCGGCGTCGACATCGGCGCCATCGAATTCATCCACGGCCGCCTGCGCGCCATGCGCGACGCCGGCGGCGCGGTGCTGGTGGTGTCGTCCGAACTCGACGAGATCCTGGCGCTCGCCGACCGCGTGCTGGTGATGAACGCCGGGCGCATCGCCGGTGAACTGCCGATCGAAGCGTGCACCGAAGGCGCGCTGGGGCGGCTGATGGGCGGAGCACACTGAATGCGGTGCTCGCCCTGCGGCGCGTTGCGGTCGTTCGCGTGCTTGCGTTTGCGCGACGGCCAAGGCCGCCGGGTGCCGGGCTCCGCTCATGTCCCCCGCGCTGGGCTGCGCCCAGCGCTCCTCCTTTACTTCGCTCCACCCGGCACCCATCGTCCTCGGCCCGGCACCCACATGGCGTGCGTCCAGGTTGCGCGCCACCAGCGGTGCCGGAGCGAGTGCACGGGGTGCCCCACGGAGCGAAGTAAAGGAGGAGCGGCGGGC
>CAUJHQ010000002.1 GCA_963204815.1 Pseudomonadota bacterium
TGCGCGGCAGCAGGGACAAACGGGCCGATGAAACCCTCCCGCGTGGTCGTCGGCCTGTCCGGCGGCGTCGACTCGGCCGTGAGCGCCTACCTGCTCAAGCAGCAGGGGCACGAGGTCGTCGGCATCTTCATGAAGAACTGGGAAGATGATGACAACAGCGAGTTCTGCTCGTCGCGCCAGGACTTCCTCGACGCCGCGGCCGTGGCCGACGTGCTCGGCATCGAGATCGAGCACGTCAACTTCGCGGCCGAGTACCGCGACCGCGTCTTCGCCGAGTTCCTGCGCGAGTACCAGGCCGGGCGCACGCCGAACCCGGACGTGCTGTGCAACGCCGAGATCAAGTTCAAGGCCTTCCTCGACCACGCCATGCGCCTGGGCGCCGAGAAGATCGCTACCGGCCACTACGCCCGGGCGCGCTTCAACACCGAGCGCGGCCGGCACGAGCTGCTCAAGGGGCTGGACCCCTCCAAGGACCAGAGCTACTTCCTGCACCGCCTGAACCAGGCACAGATCGCCACCACGCTGTTCCCGGTCGGTGAACTGCACAAGACCGAGGTGCGCCGCATGGCCGAGGAGATCGGCCTGCCGAACGCGAAGAAGAAGGACTCGACCGGCATCTGCTTCATCGGCGAGCGGCCATTCCGCGAGTTCCTGAACCGCTACCTGAGCCACGCGCCCGGGCCGATGCAGGACGAGCGCGGCCGCGAGGTCGGCCGCCATGTCGGCCTGAGCTTCTACACGCTGGGCCAGCGCCAGGGCCTGGGCATCGGCGGCGTGAAGGCCGGCGGTGGCGAGCACGAACCCTGGTACGTGGCGCGCAAGGACCTCGAACACAACGTGCTCCGCGTGGTGCAGGGGCACGACCACCCCTGGCTGCTGTCCAACGCGCTCGAAGCCGCCGACTGCAGCTGGTGCGCCGGCACGCCGCCGCCGGCCGGCACCTACGGCGCGAAGACGCGCTACCGCCAGGCCGACGCCGCGTGCGCGCTGCGCCACGCAGGGCCGGGCATCGAGCTTGCGTTCGAGCAGCCGCAATGGGCCGTCACGCCGGGCCAGAGCGCGGTGCTGTACGACGGCGAGGTCTGCCTGGGCGGCGGCATCATCGTCGCGTAGGCACCGCCGGCAGCGGCGGCACCCCTCAAGGCGGCCGCACCGGTGGCCGATATGCCGGCGTGGCCCTCTGCCCGCAGGGCCAGGGTCTGCCCGTCGCCCGATGCTCCGCCGCCTGCCGCCGATCGCCCTTGCCCTGGCCTGCGCCCCGCTGGCCGGCGCCGCCGCCACGGTCGACGTGGTGGTCAGCGGTGCCGACGGCCGGCCGCTTGCCGACGCCGTCATCTTCCTCGAGCCGCGCGACGGCCGGCCGCTGGCGCCCAAGCCCGCCGCCGGGGTCGAGATCGAGCAGGCCGGCAAGCAGTTCACGCAGCGCGTGACGGTGGTCCCGGTGGGCAGCGAGGTCGCGTTCCCGAACCGCGACAAGGTGCGCCACCACGTCTATTCCTTCTCGCCGATCAAACCGTTCGAGCTCAAGCTGTACATCGGCACGCCCGCCAACCCGGTGCGCTTCGACAAGGCCGGCATCGCCGTGCTCGGCTGCAACATCCACGACAACATGGTGGCGTGGGTCGTCGTCGTCGACACGCCGCACCACGGCAAGACCGACGCCGAAGGCCGCGTGCGGCTGGACGGCGTGACGGCCGGCGCCTGGCGCCTGCGCAGCTGGCACCCGGGCCTGCCGCCGGGCGCGCCGGCGCAGGAGCAGGCCCTGGCCGTCGCCGCCGCGGGCAACGCGGTGGCGGTGCGGCTGGTGGGGGTGGCGCCGTGAGGCTGATGTGGCCCGGCGGCGCTTCGCGCCGGCTGTCGACGCGCATCGTCGCGCTCTTCCTCGGCCTGCTGCTGCTGGTGCAGGCGGCCGGCTTCGTGGCCATCGGCGCGGGCATCGAGCAGAGCGCGCGCAGCCGGCTGGCGCAGGAGCTGGCGGTCGGCGAACGGGTCTGGGGCCGCCTCGTCGCGCAGCGCACCGAGATGCTGACGCAGGGCGCCGAGCTGCTGGCCGCGGACTTCGGCTTCCGCTCGGCCATCGGCGCCGGCGACGACGACACGCTGGCCTCGGCGCTGCAGAACCAGGCCGGGCGCATTCACGCCGAGATCAGCGCCTGGGTCGGCATCGACGGCCAGGTGCGCGCCTCGCACACCGCCGACGGCCGCGCGCTCGACGCCGCCACGCTGGCCGCCATCGCCGGCCGGCTGTCGGGCCCGGGCGCGGGCAGCCGCTTCGCCGCGGTGGCCGGACAGCCCTACCAGTTCATCGGCGTGCCGGTGAAGAGCCCGCTGCTCGTCGGCTGGGTCGTGATGGGCTTCCCGATCGGCCTCGACCTGCTGCAGGACATGAAGGACCTCTCCGGCCTGGACGTGGCGCTGTTGCGCACCGGCGCCGAGGCCGGCGCCGGCGCCGCGCTCGCCACGCTGGCCGACGCGCCCGAGCTCGATTCCGCCTTCGCCGACCGCGCGCGCGTCGGCGGGCGCGAGATGGCGGCGCGGCGCATCGCGCTCGCCGACACCGGTCTGCAGGTGCTGCTGCTGCGCGCGCTGGACGAGGCGGTGGCACCGTTCCGCCGCCTGCAGTGGCTGATGCTGGCGATCACGCTGGTGGGCTTCGCGGCCTTCGGCGTCGGCAGCGTGTTCACGGCACGCCACGTGACGACGCCGATCCGCGCGCTGGTGCGCGCCAGCGTGCGGCTGGGCGCCGGCGACTACGCCGCGCCGGTGGCGGGCACGGCGCGGCGCGACGAGATCGGCGAGCTCGCGCAGGCGTTCGACCACATGCGCGTCAGCATCGCCGCGCACGAGGCCGAGATCCGCCAGCTGGCGTACTGGGACCGCCTCACCGGCCTGCCCAACCGCGCCCAGTTCCGCGACGCGGTGCAGGGGCTGATCGAGCGCCGCGGCCACGCCACGGTGTCGGTGGTGATGCTGGACCTGGACCGCTTCAAGCACGTCAACGACGTGCTCGGCTACCCCTTCGGCGACCGCGTGCTGAAGGCCGTGGCCGAGCGCATCGCCGGCCAGGGCGTGCGCGAGGGCGACCTCGTCGCGCGCCTGTCGGGCGACGAGTTCGCGCTGCTGCTGGCCGGCGCCGACACCACCGAGGCGCTGCGCGTGGCCGAGCGGCTGGCCGCCGTCTTCGAGCTGCCGCTGGTGCTGGACGACCAGACGGTGGACGTGGCCGCAGGCTTCGGCATCGCGGCGTGGCCCGAGCACGCGGCCGACGCCGACACGCTGCTGGCGCGCGCCGAGGTCGCGATGTACGCGGCCAAGCGCAAGGCCGGCGCTGCGCTGGTCTACGACGCCGCGCTCGACGCCGGCAGCGCGCAGACGCTGTCGCTGCTGTCGGAGCTGCGGCGCGCGCTCGAACGCGACGAGCTGCGCCTGTTCCTGCAACCCAAGGTGGACGCCGCCGACCGCCGGCTCGTCGGTGCCGAGGCGCTGGTGCGCTGGCAGCACCCGGTGCGCGGCATGGTGCCGCCGATGCAGTTCATCCCCTTCGCCGAGCAGACCGGCTTCGTGCGCCAGCTGACGCTGTGGATGTTCGACGCCACGGCACGCGCCTGGCCGGCGCTGCGCAGGCTGGGGCTGGAGCGGGTGTCGATCAACCTGTCGACGCGCGACCTGCTGGACGCCGAACTGCCGGCGCGGCTGGACGCGATCCTGGTGCGCCACGGCGTGCCGGCGCGCGCGTTCTGCCTCGAAATCACCGAGAGCGCCATCATGGACGAGCCGCAGCGCGCCGAGGCGACGCTGAACGCGCTGTCGGCCGCCGGCTTCAAGCTGTCGATCGACGACTTCGGCACCGGCTATTCATCGCTCGCGTACCTGAAGCGGCTGCCGGTGGACGAACTGAAGATCGACAAGAGCTTCGTGATGGGCATGGAGCGCGACGACGACGACGCGAAGATCGTGCGCTCGACGATCGACCTCGCGCACAACCTGGGGCTGTCGGTCGTCGCCGAGGGCGTCGAGAACGCCGCCATCCTGGCCCGCCTGGCGGCGCTGGACTGCGACGAGGCGCAGGGTTACCACATCAGCCGGCCGGTGCCGCTGCCGGAGTTCCTGGCCTTCGCCGCGCGCTGGTCCGCGCGCGCCGACTTCGGCGCGACGCTGCACTGAGCCCGCGCGCCGCGGGCTAGCGCTCCAGCCAGAGCACCGTCTTGCGCGCGCCCACCCAGCGCTCGTAGTTGGCGGCGAACATGTCCTCGATGCGGTTGCGCTTGACCTTGAAGGTGGGCGTGATGAGGTCGTTGTCGACCGTCCACGGGTCGACCGTCACGACCAGGCAGTCGAGCTGCTCGTGCGGGTCGAGCTGCTCGTTGATGGCCTTCACGTGCGCGGCGAGCGACGCTTCCAGCGCGGCGCGGCCGGCGGCGCTGGCCGCTTCGGCGGCGGCGACGGCATTCAGCATCGCCAGCGCCAGCGGCTGGCCGAGGTTGGCGCCGGTGACGCAGCAGGCCTCGATGGCGCCGTGCATGACGAGCCGGTCCTCGATGGGTGCCGGCGCCACGTACTTGCCCTTGCTGGTCTTGAAGAGGTCCTTCACGCGGCCGGTGATGCGCAGGTTGCCCTCGCCGTCGAGCGCGCCCTTGTCGCCGGTCTTCAGCCAGCCGTCGTCGGTGAAGGCGGCCTTCGACAGCTCGGGTTCCTTGTAGTAGCCGAGCATCAGGCCCGGGCACTTGACCTGGATCTCCGCGGTGGTGGGGTCCAGGCGCGACTGGATGCCCTCGTACGGCAGGCCCACGGTGCCGGGGCGCGGGTGGCCGGGCAGCGTGGCGTGGCTGACGCCGCAGTTCTCGGTCATGCCGTAGACCTCGACGATGTCCAGGCCGAGCTTCGAGTACCAGCGCAGCAGGTCGGGCGGCATCGGCGCGGCGCCGCCGGCGGCGAACTCGCACTGGTCGAGGCCGAGGGCGGTGAGGATCTTCTTCTTGACGATGCCGCGCAGGATGGGGATCTTCAGCAGCCGCTCCAGCTTGGCCGCCGGCATCTTCTGGTGGATGCCCTGCTGGAACTTGACCCACAGCCGCGGCACCGAGAAGAACACCGTGGGCCGTGCGCGCTGCAGGTCGGCGGTGAAGGTCTCCAGGCTCTCGGCGAAGTACACGTGCATGCCCACCGCGAGCTGGCCGTGCTCGACCAGCGTGCGCTCGGCCACGTGCGACAGCGGCAGGTAGCTCAGCATGCGCGCGCTGTTGTTGATCTGCGGCACCCGCTTCAGGCCCGAGGCCACGCTCCACGCGAAGGTGCCGAAGGTGTGCATCACGCCCTTCGGCGCGCCGGTCGTGCCCGAGGTGTACATGATGGTCGACAGCTCGTCGGCCGGCCGCACCGGGTGGCCCTGCAGCGGCGCCGTCTTCGCGATCAGGTCGTCCCACTGCGGGTAGTCGTTCGGCGGCGCCAGCGGCAGCGCCACGCAGGGCAGGCCGGGCGGAATGCCGGGCTTCATGCCGGCCCAGCCGTCGAGCTTGCCGACGAACAGCATCTTCGCCTCGCTGTGCTCGAGGATCTGGCGGATCGTGCCGGCGGCCAGCGTCGGGTACAGCGGCACCGAGACGTGGCCGGCCATCCAGATGGCGAAGTCGGTCATCAGCCAGTGCGCGGTGTTCTTCGACAGCAGCGCGATGCGCGAGCCCGCGGGCCAGCCCTGCGCCTGCAGCCAGGCGGCCATGCGGCGTGTCTGGTCGAGCACCTCGCGCCAGGTGAGGTCGCGCACCGCACCGCCGCCCAGCGGCTGCGTGTAGGCGACGCGGTCCGGCGTCGTGCGCTCCCAGTGGTACAGGCGCTGCAGCGCCAGCGTGTCGTCGGCAACGGTGATGGCCATGTCGCGGTCGGCCCGGTGGTGGGCCCGGCGGAACTGAGGGACGGCAAGCCTACCGAAGCCGGCGGCCCACGCACAGCAGGGCTTTCCGCGAGCCGCGGCGCCGGCCTGCCGGCCCGGCCGGCTCAGCGGCCGTGCGACAGCGCTTCGGCGAGCTGGTCCTGCACGACACGCGCGCCGCGCAGCGCCAGCGTGACGTCGAGCTCGGCCTGCGGTGCGATCTTCTCGACGACGGCGTCCACCGTGTCGGGCGCGTCGAGCATGGCCGCGGCGATCGCCGAGAGGGCGCCGATGCTGCGCCTCGTCATCTGCGGCGGAAACTCGCCGCTGGCCTGCAGCACCACGTGGTGGCGCACGCTCGCGGCGGCGGCCGGCGCGAGGCCCCAGCTTTCGCACAGGGCGGCGCCGAGCACGTCGTGGCTGACGCCGAAGCCGGTCGCTTCGAGCGAGATCAGGTCGCTGTCGCTGCGGCTGGCGCGCAGCATCGAGCGGTAGTGGTCGGGGGCGTGACGGAACAGCACCGCCTTGCCGCATTCCTCGAACAGCCCCGCGGAGTGCGCCGCCCAGGCGTCGAGCGACAGGCGCTGGCCCAGCCGGCCCATCAGCAGGCCGCGGCGCGCCGCGCGCTCCCACAGCGGCTCGAGTTCGGCGGCGGGCGGGAAGGCGGCACGCAGGCCCATCTCGAAGGTGATGGCCGCGACCTCGCGCATGCCCAGGTACGTGACGGCCTGCTGCACGCTCTGCACGCGCCCCTTCAGGCCGTAGAGCGACGAGTTCACGGCCTTCATGACCGCCGAGGCGAGCGCCATGTCGCCCTCGATGAGCGCCGACACGGCCGCGAGGTTGATCTCGTCCTCGGCGAGCAGCAGCGAGAGCTTGACGAGCGACTCGGGCTGCGACGGGATGTCGATCTCGAGGGTGCGGAGTTCGGGCTGGACAGGCATGGGCGGCTCGCGCGGACGACGGACGGGTCTGCCGATCCTAGGCGGGCCCCGTGCCGGCCATCGCGAGGAAAGCGCCGGGTTCCGGTCGCTGTTCGCGCCGCGCCAAAAAAGGAAAGGCGCCGTCTGCGCGGCGCCTTTCGTGCCCTGTGGGCATCGTCGAGTTCTTGTCTACAGCCTCAAAAGTCTCCTCAGTCCCCCGCCGGGCGGCAGGGCCTGGTTCCGCAGAAGCGGGCCCCGGCGCCGCGAGTGGGCGAACTCTACGAACGCGGCGCCGCCGCGGCATCCGGAAATACCCGCCGCAGGGCTCAGCCGCGGGCGTCGGCGCGCAGCCACTCGGCGGCGCGTTCGGCGATCATCAGGGTCGGCGAGTTCGTGTTGCCGCTCGTAATGGTCGGCATCACGCTGGCATCGGCCACGACCAGGCCCTGCAGCCCGCGCACCCGCAACCGGGGGTCGACGACCGCCAGCGGGTCGTCCGGGCGCCCCATGCGGCAGGTGCCGACCGGGTGGAAGATGGTCGTGCCGATGTCGCCGGCCAGGCGCGCGAGTTCTTCGTCGCTCTGGAACTGCACGCCGGGCTTGACCTCCTGCGGCCGGTACTTCGCCAGCGCGGGTTGGGCGGCGATGCGGCGCGTCAGGCGCAGCGAGTCGGCGGCGACCTGGCGGTCTTCAGGCGTCGAGAGGTAGTTCGCCTGGATGCGCGGCGCGTCGGCGGCATCCGGCGTGCGGATGCGCACGTGGCCACGCGACGTGGGGTTCAGGTTGCAGACGCTGGCGGTGAAGGCGTCGAAGCGGTGCAGCGGCTCGCCGAAGGCGTCCAGGCTGAGCGGCTGCACGTGGTATTCGACGTTCGGCCACGCGTGCGCCGGCGAAGAGCGCGTGAACGCGCCCAGTTGGGACGGCGCCATGCTCATCGGCCCGGAGCGGCGCAGCGCGTACTCGAGCGCGATCTTCGCCTTGCCGAAGGCCGAGTTGGCCAGCGTGTTCAGCGTGTTCACGCCCTGCACCGAGAAGACGGCGCGGATCTGCAGGTGGTCCTGCAGGTTCTCGCCGACGCCGGGCAGTTCGTGCACGACCGGAATGCCCATCTCCTGCAGCAGCGCGCCCGGCCCGATGCCCGACAGCTGCAGGATCTGCGGCGTGCCGATCGCGCCGGCGGCCAGCACGACGGCCTGGCGGGCGCGCGGGCGCAGCGACTCGCCGCCGCCGTGCGGCCGCACCTCGATGCCGACCGCCCGCCCCTGCTCGACGAGCACGCGCGAGGTCTGCGCGCCCGTCCACACCTGCAGGTTCGGGCGCCCGAACACCGGGCGCAGGAACGCCTTCGCGGTGTTCCAGCGCACGCCCTTTCGCTGGTTCACCTCGAAGTAGCCGACGCCTTCGTTGCTGCCGCGGTTGAAGTCCTCGGTGGCCGGGATGCCGGCCTCGCGCGCGGCGGCGGCGAAGGCGTCGAGGATCTCCCACGACAGGCGCTGGCGCTCGATGCGCCACTCGGCGCCGGCGCCGTGCAGGTCGTCGGCGCCGCGCCAGTGGTCTTCGTGGCGCTTGAAGTGCGGCAGGCAGTGTTCCCAGCGCCAGTTGGCGTCGCCCACCACCTGCGCCCAGCCGTCGTAGTCGCGCGACTGGCCGCGCATGTAGATCATGCCGTTGATGCTGGAGCAGCCCCCCAGCACCTTGCCGCGCGGGTAGCGCAGCTTGCGGCCGTTCAGGCCGGCGTCTTCCTCGGTGAAGTAGAGCCAGTCGGTGCGCGGGTTGCCGATGCAATACAGGTAGCCGACCGGGATGTGGATCCAGTGGTAGTCGTCGGCGCCGCCGGCTTCCACCAGCAGCACGCGGCAGCCCGGGTCGGCCGACAGGCGGTTGGCGAGCAGGCAGCCGGCGGTGCCGGCGCCGACGACGATCACGTCGTAGGTCGAGTCAGACATCGGGGGCTCAGCGTTGGAGGTGCGAGGCCAGCACCGGGAACAGCTTGACCAGGCCGTCGGCCATGATCTCCACGGCCAGCGCGGCGAGGATCAGGCCCATCAGGCGCGTCATCACGTTGATGCCGGTGCGGCCGATCCAGCGGGCGATGCGCGCCGACGCCGAGAAGGCGACGAAGGTCGCCAGCCCGACGACGACGCCGTAGCCCACCAGCACCGCCAGTTCCCACCAGTGGCGCGTGCGCTCGGCGTAGATGACCATGGTGGAGATGGTGGCCGGCCCGGTCAGCAGCGGGATCGTCAGCGGCACCACGGCGATGCTGGCGCCGGCGTCGATCTTCTCCTGGCCCTCGGACACGTCGCCCGGCTTGCTCTCGGCGGGCTTGGCGTTGAGCATGGCGATCGCGCTCGTCAGCAGCAGCATGCCGCCGCCGACCTGGAACGATGCGATCGAAATTCCGAAGAATTCGATGATCTTCAGCCCGGCCAGCGCGCTGATGGCAATGACCAGGAACGCCGAGATCGCGCTGACGCGGATCGTGTGCTGGCGCTGCGCCCGGCTGAACGACTGGGTGAAATGGATGAAGAAGGGCACCACGCCGATCGGGTTGACGATGGCCAACAGCGCGATCAGCGGCTTCACCAGGTCCATGGGCACCGATGGTAGCGGCCGTGCACGGCGCCCCGGGGTGGCGTCAGGCTCGGGTTACCCCCGAGCGACAAAACAACAAAACGGCGCCCCGAGGCTTTACAGGCGGCACCGGGTGCCGTCCATAATATGAAGTCTGTGTCTGGATGCCGCGCCTCTCGCTTGAATGGGTCATGCAGGGTTGAAGCTCCACCAGTGTTTATCGGGAAGTTGATCGAGGGGCTTCGAAGTGGGAAACAAACTTTACGTCGGCAATCTGGCCTATTCGGTGCGTGATGATTCTCTGCACCAGGCGTTTTCGCAATTCGGCACGGTGACCTCCGCCAAGGTCATGATGGACCGCGACACCGGCCGCTCGAAGGGCTTCGGCTTCGTCGAGATGGGTTCGGATGCCGAGGCCCAGGCGGCCATCAACGGCATGAACGGTCAGGCCCTCGAAGGCCGCGCGATCGTCGTCAACGAGGCCCGTCCTCGTGAGGACCGCGGCTTCGGCGGCGGTGGTGGCGGCGGCGGCAGCCGTGGCGGCTACGGCGGTGGTGCCGGCGGCGGCGGCGGTGCGGGTGGTGGCGGCGGTGGCCGCAGCCCCTACGGCGGTGGCGGCGGCGGCGGTGGTCGCAGCCCGTACGGCGGTGGTGGCGGCGGCGGTGGTCGCGGCGGCTACGGTGGTGGTGGCGGCGGCGGTGGCCGTGGCGGCTACGGCTACTGATCACACGGCTCCGGCCGTCTGAACGACAAGGCGCCCCTCGGGGCGCCTTTTCTTTGGCCGCCCGGCGCGCCTACTCGCCGCGCCGCGGCTTGCGCCCGCGGCCGGCGAAGGCACGGTCGAACAGCCGGTTCGGCAGCACGCGCAGCAGCTTGGCGACGACCGCCATCTGCCACGGGATGACGCGGTAGCTCGCACCGGCCTCGATGGCGCGGAAGGCGCGCTCGGCAAACACATCCGGCTGCATCAGGAACGGCATCGCGTAGCGGTTCACCGCCGTCAGCGGCGTGGCGATGTAGCCCGGCAGCAAGGTCACCACCTTCACGCCGCTGGCGCGGCACTCGCCGCGCAGGCTCTCGCAGTAGGCGACGACGCCGGACTTGCTGGCGCAGTACGCGCCGTGCCCCGGCAGCCCGCGGATCGCCGCCATGCTGGCCACGCCCACCAGCGTGCCCGCGCGGCGCTGGCGCATCGGCGCGACGAAGGGGTGGAAGGTGGCCGCGACGCCCATCAGGTTGACGGCCAGCGTGTCGCGCATGACGTCCAGATCCTCGCGCACCGAGGTGTTCATGCCGACGCTGATGCCGGCGTTGGCGACGACGACGTCCGGCAGCCCCTGCGCCGCGATGGAGGCGCGGCCGGCGGCGACGATGCTGTCGGTGACGGCCACGTCGGCGCCGTACGCCGCACAGCGCTCGGGCCCGAGGCCGACGCTGCGCGCCCAGGCCTCCATCTCGGCCTGCCGGCGCGCCACGAGCGCGAGACGCCAGCCCGCCTGCGCATAGCGCTGGGCGAGCGCCTGGCCGATGCCGCTCGACGCGCCGGTGATGAAGATCAACGGCGCATTCATGAGACAGCGCCGGTGATGAAGCCCCGCGGCGCGCTCACGACTTCGGCTCCGCAGGCGGGAACACGGCGCGGATCGGCCCCAGCAGCTCGAGCTTGCGCTCGCCGTGGTCGTAGGCCAGGCCGCCGGCCTGCAGGTCGGCACCGCCCTGGCGCACGCGCACCGGCAGATGCGACCGAACACGCTCGGTGACGAGGAACGCGTGCAGGAACTCGCCGCTCATCGTGAGCGGCGCGCCGCCGTCCTTCGACTGGCTCACGACCTCGGCGCCGCCGATCAGCTGCACCTCGCTGGCGTCGCCGTTGGCGAGCGCGCGCTGCGCATGCGCCAGCGTCACGCGGCCGTCGGGCGCGAGGGCGCGGATCGTCACCGCCTCGATCTCGATGCGGTCGTTGTCCGGGAAGTGGCGCAGCCGCTCGCCTTCGACACGCACCTTCAGGCGCCCGACGGCGTCGAACCGCTCGAGCGCGAAGCGCGACATCGTGTAGTCGGGCGTGCTGCGCACGGGCGGCGCCTCGGTTGGGCGGGCCGCCGAGGGCGTGTTCTTCACCAGCCACCAGGTGAATAGCGCCAGCAGCGTCATCAGCAGCAGCGGCAGGTACGACGAGATCGCATCGCGCACGCGCAGGTGCCAGGGCACGCGTGGCCGCGGCGCGCGTCCCGGCGCCGGGCCGAGGCCGATCGGCACCTCGGGCAGGTCGGGAAGGTGCAGTTCGACGCTCATCGTGCCCGCCTCAGCGGCCGTCCAGCGTCTTCAGGTGCCCCTGCAGCAGCGCCGCGTAGCGCCCCGCGGCCACCAGCAGCAGGTCGCAGAACTCGCGCGCCGCGCCGTGGCCACCGGCGGCGGCGGTGACGTGGTGCGCCACCGCCTTCACCTCGGCGTGCGCGTTCGCCGGCGCGCAGGCGAAGGCGGCGCGCGTGAGCAACGGCAGGTCGGGCCAGTCGTCGCCGATGGCGCCGACCTCCGGCCACGCCAGCCCGAGCCGCGCGAACAGCGCCTCGGCGGCGGCGAGCTTGTCGCCGGCACCGTACACCGCGTGCACGAGGCCGAGGTCGGCGACCCGCCGGCGCACCGCGGGCGAGTCGCGGCCGGTGATGACGATGGGCTCGATGCCGCCTTCGCGCAGCAGCTTCAGGCCGTGGCCGTCGAGCGTGCTGAAGGCCTTCACGGTCTCGCCGTGCTCGCCGATGTAGAGGCGGCCGTCGGTCAGCACGCCGTCGACGTCGAAGATGGCGGCCTTCAGGCCCAGCCCGGCGCCCTGCGCGCGCAGCAGCAGCGCCGGCGGGAACGACAGCGCCGGCGCCATCAGATGACCTTCGCGCGCATCAGGTCGTTCGAATTCAGCGCGCCGACGAGGCGGCCGTCCTCGTCGACGACGAGCACGCTGGTGATGCGGTGCTGCTCCATCACCTCGGCGGCATCGACGGCCAGCGCATCGGCGCGCACGAGCCGCGGCCGCGTGTGCATGACGTCGCGCGCGGTGAGCGCCCGCAGCTCGGCGCCGCGCTCGATGAGCCGGCGCAGGTCGCCGTCGGTGAAGATGCCCGCGGGGCGACCGGACTCGTCGACGACGGCGGTGAAGCCCAGGCCCTTGCCGGTCATCTCGCGCAGCAGTTCGTTGAAGCCGGCGGCGGGCGCGACCTTCGGCACCGCGTCGCCGCCGCGCATGAGGTCGCGCACGTGCATCAGCAGCTTGCGCCCGAGGCTGCCGCCGGGGTGCGAGCGGGCGAAGTCCTCCTCGCGGAAGCCGCGCGCGTCGAGCAGCGCGACGGCGAGCGCGTCGCCGAGCGCCATCTGCGCCGTCGTGCTGGCCGTGGGCGCCAGGTTCAGCGGGCAGGCTTCTTCCTCGACCGCGCTGGAGACCGCCAGGTCGGCGTGCCTGGCGAGCGTGGAGTCGGCGTTGCCCGTCATCGCCACCAGCGTGACGCCGAGGCGGCGGATCGCCGGCAGGATGGCGGCCAGCTCGTCGCTCTCGCCGCTGTTGCTGATGGCGAGCACGACGTCGCCGGACATCAGCATGCCGAGGTCGCCATGGCTGGCCTCGGCCGGGTGGACGAAGAAGGCCGGCGTGCCGGTGGACGCCAGCGTGGCGGCGATCTTGCGGCCGACGTGGCCGCTCTTGCCCATGCCCATCACGACCACGCGGCCGCGGCATTCGAGCATCGCCTGCACCGCCTTCGCGAAGCCCTCGCCCTGGCGCGCGGCCAGGCCGAGCAGCGCGCGCGCCTCGATCTCGAAGGTCTGCGCGGCGAGCGCGAGCGCGCGGGGCGCGTCGAAGGGGCGGGGCTGCGTCATGCGGGACCAGCGTCGTCGAATAGGATCGGGTCATTCTAGATGGCGACCACCCTCGAACTCGTCCTCCTCTACCTCGTGGCCGCGGTGCTCGGGGTGGTGGTCTGCCGGCTCATGAAGCTGCCGCCGATGCTGGGCTACCTGGTGGTGGGGGTGCTGATCGGGCCGAACGCGCTCGCCCTCGCGCAGGACAGCGCGGGCGTGAAGTACCTCGCCGAGTTCGGCGTCGTCTTCCTGATGTTCGTCATCGGCCTGGAGTTCAACCTGCCCAAGCTGCGCAGCATGCGCACGCTGGTGTTCGGGCTCGGGCTGTCGCAGGTGGTGCTGACGATCGCCGGCGCGCTGGGCGGCCACTTCGTGCTCGTCGCCAGCTACGAGTGGCTCACGGGGCGCCAGTGGCAGATGTCGTGGCAGGGCGCCGTCGTGCTCGGCTCGGCGATCGCGATGTCCTCGACCGCCATCGTCGTCAAGCTGATGGCCGAGCGGCTGGAGCTGGAGAGCGAGCACGGCCGCCGCGTCATCGGCGTGCTGCTCTTCCAGGACTTGGCCGTGGTGCCGCTGCTCGTGCTGATCCCGGCGCTCGGCACCGGCGGCGAGCAGATGCTGACGGCGCTGGGCATCGCCACGCTGAAGGCGGCGGCCCTGCTGACGGTGCTGCTGGTGGGCGGCCAGCGCGTGATGCGCTGGTGGCTCACCCAGGTGGCGCGGCTGAAGAGCGAGGAGCTCTTCGTGCTGAACCTGCTGCTCGTCACGCTCGGCCTGTCGTGGATGACCGAACACGCCGGGCTGTCGCTCGCGCTCGGCGCCTTCGTCGCCGGCATGCTGGTCGCCGAGACCGAGTTCAAGCACCAGGTCGAGACCGACATCCGGCCCTTCCACGACGTGCTGCTCGGGCTGTTCTTCATCACCATCGGCATGAAGCTCGACTGGCGGCCGGTGCTCGACCAGTGGGGCCTGGTGCTGCTGCTGACCACCGCCCCCGTGGTGGCCAAGTTCGCGCTGGTCGCGTTGCTGGCGCGGGCCTTCCACGCCACGCCGGGCGTGGCCCTGCGCACCGGCCTGTACCTGGCACAGGCGGGCGAGTTCGGCTTCGTGCTGCTGACGCTGGGCGCCGAGAACAACCTGGTCTCGCCGACGTGGGTGAGCCCCATCCTGGCCAGCATGGTGATCTCGATGCTGGCCACGCCCTTTCTCGTGATGTACAGCAACCGCATCGTCATGAAGCTGTCGGCCACCGACTGGCTGCTGCAGTCGGTGCAACTGACCACGATCGCGAAGAAGGCGATCCGCGCCGAGAAGCACGTGATCATCTGCGGCTACGGCCGCAGCGGCCAGAATCTGGCGCGCATGCTCGACACGCAGGGCATCCCGTACATGGCGCTCGACCTCGACCCCGACCGCGTGCGCCAGGCCGCCGCCGCCGGCCAGAGCGTGGTGTTCGGCGACGCCGCGCGGCTGCAGAGCCTGATGGCCGCCGGCCTGGCGCGCGCCAACGCGGTGGTCGTCAGCTACCCCGACACCCCCTCGGCCTTGAAGATCCTGCGCCTGGTGCGCGAGCACTCGCCGGCGGTGCCGGTGGTGGTGCGCACGATCGACGACAGCGATCTCGAGACGCTGCGCGCCGCCGGCGCCACCGAGGTCGTGCCCGAGGCCATCGAAGGCAGCCTGATGCTGGCCAGCCATGCGCTGGCGCTCGTGGGCGTGCCGATGCGCAAGGTGATCCGCCTGACGCGCGACGCGCGCGACGCCCGCTACGGCCTGCTGCGCGGCTACTTCCACGGCGCCGACGACGACACCGTCGAGGAGCTCGAACAGGCGCGCCTGCAGAGCGTGACCCTGCCCGAGGCCTCGCGCTGGGGCGGTAAGGCGCTGGACGACCTGGCGCTGCACGCGATGGGCATCAGCGTCGTCACGCTGCGGCACGCCGACGGCGGCGTGCGCGCGCCGCGCGGCGACGAGCTGCTGGCCGGCGGCGACACGCTGGTGCTGAGCGGCCTGCCCGAGCCGCTGGCACTGGCCGAGGCGAAGCTGCTGGGCGAACGCTGAAGGGAGCGGAAGTGACGCTGATGTCGAGACGTCGAACCCTGCTGGCCGCCGGCCTGGCCTGGCCGCTCGTCGGTGCGGCAGACGAGGCGGTCGCGGCACGGCTGCGCAGCGGCGGCGCCGTCATCGCGTTCCGCCACGCGCTGGCACCGGGCACCTTCGACCCGCCGGGCTTCAGGCTCGGCGACTGCGGCACGCAACGCAACCTGAGCGCCGACGGCCGCGCGCAGGCGGCGCGCATCGGCGCGTGGTTCGCGGCGCGCGGCCTGGTGCCGGCACGCGTGCGCTCGAGCCCGTGGTGCCGCTGCGTCGACACCGCCACGCTGGCCTTCACGCGCACCGAGACCTGGGCGGCGCTCGGCTCGCCGCGCGCCGGCACCGAGGCGACCAACGCGAGGTCGCTCGCCGAGTTGCGCACCGCGCTCGCGGCGGCGGCGCGCACGCCCGGCCGCTTCGAGGCCTGGGTGACGCACATGTTCGTGCTCTCCGACCTGGTCGACACCAACACCGCGTCGGGCGAAGGCCTGGTGCTCGACGTCGGCCCCGACGGCGCGCCGCGCCAGCTGGCGCGGCTGGCCATCGCGTAGCGGCGCCTATCATCGGCGGCATGGCGCCCGACGAGTACATCAAGTCGCACATCCGCACCGTGCCCGACTGGCCGGCGCCGGGCGTGCAGTTCCGCGACATCACGCCGCTGCTGTCGAACCCGCGCGTCTTCCGCGTGCTGATCGACCAGTTCGTGCACCGCTACTTCGACGTCCGGCCGAGCGCGATCGCCGGTCTCGACGCGCGCGGCTTCATCATCGGCTCGGTCGTGGCCTACGAACTGAACGTCGGCTTCGTGCCGATCCGCAAGAAGGGCAAGCTGCCCTACGCCACCGTCGAGGAAACCTACGAGCTGGAATACGGCTCGGCGACGGTGGAGATGCACGTCGACGCCGTGAAGCCGGGCGACCGCGTCGTGCTGATCGACGACCTCGTGGCCACCGGCGGCACGATGATGGCGGGCAAGAACCTGCTCGAACGCCTGGGCGCGACGGTGATCGAGGGCGCCGCGATCGTCGACCTGCCGGAACTGCAGGGCTCGCGACGCCTGCGCGAGGCCGGGCTGGCGCTCTTCACGCTGGTGGAGTTCGACGGCCACTGAGGCGCGCGGTTGCCCGCGCGCTTCAGGTCATCGGGATGCCGCGTTCCAGGTTAGCGCGCATGCGCACGGCCATCACGCAACCGGCGGCGTGCAGCAGCGCGAGCACGATCTTCGGTTCGTCGGCGGCGAGCGCGTCGAGCTTGTCGTTCGTGAGCGACCACACCACGCAGGGCGTCATCGCTTCCACGCTGGCCATGCGCGCCGCGTCGATGAAGAGGCCGGGCTCGCCGACGATGGAGCCGGCGCGCAGCCGCGCGATGCGGTGGCTGCCCGGCGGGCCGCCGGTGACGAACACCTGCAGCGTGCCGTCTTCGAGCAGGTAGGCGACACGCTCGCGGTCGCCGCGGCGGATCAGCAGGTCACCGGTGGCGAGTTCGCGCCGCACCATCGCCTGTCCCAGGCGCGACCACTGCGCGGCGTTCAGGCGCAGCGGGAAGGCATCCTCGGCCTTCAGGTTCTCGATGGCACGGACCAGTGAGGTGATGTCCACTTCGACGCCTTCCCGTCGCCGCCGGCACGCACGGTGCCGCACGGTCATCTCTTGTGTCGGCGAGCTCATATGCTCGTCTGGCGGCCATTATGCGGTGGCGCCCGGCGCGCCGGCCATCGCCCGCACGGGGGACCGCGCCCCCCGCGGACGGGGTGGACGCGATGCTCACTTTCCGATGCAGAAGCGGCCGAAGATCTCGCCCAGCAGGTCTTCGTTGCTGAACTCGCCGGTGATCTCGGCGAGTGCGTGGTGCGCCAGGCGCAGTTCCTCTGCCAGCAGGTCGAGCGCGGCGTCGCGAAGCGCGGCGTGGGCCTGCGCTTCGTCGAGGTGGGCGCGGGCGCGGCGCAGCGCGTCGAGATGGCGCGTGCGCGCGATGAACACCCCTTCGGGCTGGGCCTGCCAGCCGGCCCGGCGCAGCAGTTCGCGGCGCAGCGTTTCCAGGCCCGCGCCGGTGCGGGCCGATAGCACCACGCCCGCGGGCCGTGGCCCGTGGGCGGCGGTGTCGGCCTTGTTGAAGACGTGCAGCACGTCGGCCGGCAGGCGCGCGGCGATGGCGGCGTCGGCCTCTTCGTAGGCCGGTTCGCCGCGGCGCGCGAGGTCGTGCACGAAGAGCACGGCGTCGGCCGCCTCGATGGCCTGCCAGCTGCGGCCGATGCCGATGCGCTCGACCTCGTCGTGCGCACCGTCGCGCAGGCCGGCGGTGTCGACCACGTGCACCGGCACGCCCTCGATCTGGATCGTCTGCGCGATGCGGTCGCGCGTGGTGCCGGGGATCGGCGTCACGATGGCCAGTTCGGCGCCGGCCAGCGCATTCAGCAGCGAGCTCTTGCCGACGTTCGGCTGGCCGGCGATGACGACCTGCAGGCCGTCGCGCAGCAGCGCACCCTGGCGCGCGCGCGCCAGCGAGGCGTCGAGCGCGGCAACGATCGCCGCCAGCCGTTCGCGGGCGCGTGCCTTTTCGAGGAAGTCGATCTCCTCCTCGGGGAAGTCGAGCGTGGCCTCGACCAGCGTGCGCAGCTCGACGATGCGCTGCGCGAGCGTGCCGACCTCGCCGGAGAAGGCGCCCGCCAACGAGCGCGCCGCCGAGCGCGCCGCGGCCTCGGTGCTGGCGTCGATGAGGTCGGCCACGGCCTCGGCCTGCGCGAGGTCGAGCTTGTCGTTGAGGAAGGCGCGCTCGGTGAACTCGCCCGGTGCGGCCAGCCGCAGGCCGATGCCGGCACCCGCTTCCAGGCAGCGTGCCAGCAGCAGCTGCAGCAGCACCGGGCCGCCGTGCGCCTGCAACTCGAGCACGTCTTCGCCGGTGTAGGAGTGCGGCGCGGGAAAGTGGATCGCGAGCCCGCGGTCGAGAACGCTGCCGTCGGCGGCCGTGAACGGCAGCAGCGTCGCCGTGCGGGGCGCCAAAGTGCGGCCGAAGAGGGCGCTGATCAGCGGCGCGAGATCGCGGCCCGACGCGCGCACGATGC
Organism: Pseudomonadota bacterium; assembly: GCA_963204815.1. GTDB lineage: Bacteria > Pseudomonadota > Gammaproteobacteria > Burkholderiales > Burkholderiaceae_C > Rubrivivax. The sequence goes on from CAUJHQ010000002.1 coordinate 18,368, forward strand.
CGACCGCTCCACGCCCGGGGGCGGTGGTGATGGCAACGATGGGGTCGAGCAGGCGGGCCAGGGAGCCCGCGGCGGCGGCGCGCATGGGGTCGTGATTGTGGCGCGCCGCCGAAGATGGCGCGGGTGGAGTCGCGGACCGTCCCTCCGGGGTGCCCCGCTGCGCTCCTGAGCCGGCCGTTGAAGCCGGGTCGCCCGCATGGAATGCATCGTCGGCGCTAGCGCGCCGGCGCTCAACCCCCATTCGTGGGTGAGCAGCCCCCGAAGCGTGAGGTCCTCACGCCATCAGGTCACCGGCACGCCGAGCTTCTTGTTGATGTAGTACTGCTGCGCGATCGACAGCACGTTGTTCGTCAGCCAGTACAGCACGAGGCCGGCCGGGAAGAAGAAGAACATCACCGAGAACGCCAGCGGCATGAACCACATCATCTTCGCCTGCACCGGGTCGGGTGGCTTGGCGCCCAGCGCCACCTGCAGCAGCGAGGTCAGCGTCATCAGCACCGGCAGGATGAAGAAGGGGTCGGGCACCGACAGGTCGTGGATCCAGCCGATCCACGGCGCGCTGCGCATCTCCACGCTGGACAGCAGCACCCAGTACAGCGCAATGAAGAACGGCATCTGCACGAAGATCGGCAGGCAGCTGCCCAGCGGGTTGACCTTCTCCTCGCGGTAGATGCGCATCATCTCCTGTTGCATCTTTTGCGGTTCGTCCTTGAAGCGTTCACGCAGCTCCATCACCTTGGGGTTGATGGCCTTCATCTTGGCCATCGACTTGTAGGCGCTGGCATTGAGCCAGTAGAACGCCACCTTCAGCAGCACCACCAGCGCCACGATGGCCCAGCCCCAGTTGCCAATGGCCTTGTGCAGCTGGTCCAGCAGCCAGAACAGCGGCTTGGACAGGATGGTCAGCCAGCCGTAGTCCTTCACCAGCTCCAGCCCCGGTGCCAGCGCGGCGAGCTTGTACTCCTCCTGCGGGCCCGAGAACAGCGTCGCCTCGTGCGTCTTCGACGCGCCGGCGGCCAGTTCACCCAGCGGCAGCACCATGGCCACGGTGTAGTGGTTGTCGGTGACCTTGGCGGTGCGGAACTCGCGCGGTGTCTTGTCGGCCAGCAGCCAGGCCGAG
>CAUJHQ010000003.1 GCA_963204815.1 Pseudomonadota bacterium
GAACCAGTCCGCCGCCCGCAGCCGCATCATGGATGCCGACTTCGCGATCGAAACCGCCAACCTCAGCCGCGCGCAGATCCTGCAGCAGGCCGGCAACGCGATGGTCGCCCAGGCCAACCAGCTGCCGCAGCAGGTGCTGACCCTGCTGCGCTGAGCCCCGGCGCCCGCCCGGTCGACGCCGCCCGCCGGGCGGCGTCGGCGTTTCGGGGGCTTGAACAAGCGGGCCATTCGCCTTCATTTCGCGCGATCCCCGCCGCGGCCGCTCTACAGAATGCCATCCATGCGTCGAGGCCAGTCCGGGCCTGCCGCAGACCGCAGGAGCATTCGAGATGCCGCAGACGATCAACACGAACCTTCCTTCGCTGAACGCACAGCGCAACCTGTCCACGTCGCAGAGTTCGCTGTCGGTGTCGATGCAGCGCCTGTCGTCGGGCCTGCGTGTCAACAGCGCCAAGGACGACGCCGCCGGCCTCGCGATCGCCGAGCGCATGAACGCCCAGGTTCGCGGCATGAACGTCGCGATCCGCAACGCCAACGACGGCATCTCGCTGTCGCAGACCGCCGAAGGCGCGCTCGGCAAGGTGTCCGACGCCCTGCAGCGCATGCGCGAACTGGCGGTGCAGGCACGCAACTCGACGAACTCCAACCAGGACAAGGACTCGCTGGACAAGGAGTTCGGCGAGCTCGCGAAGGAAATCCAGCGCGTGCTGGGCGGCACCACCTTCAACGGCAAGAACATCCTCGGCGCCGAGGCGGGCACGCAGACCTTCCAGGTCGGTGCCAACACGTCGGCGAACGACTCGATCGACATCATCACCACCAACATGGTGACGGCGGCGACCATCACCACCGTGGCCGGCACCGACAACACCGGCGCCGGGCGCGCCGGCATCGGCTCGCTGTCGACCAGCACGACGATCGCCACCGTCATCGCCGACATCGACGCCGCGCTGGACACCGTGAACTCCGAGCGCGCGACGCTCGGCGCCTCGCAGAGTCGCTTCGACGCCGTCATCTCGAACCTGATGATCGCGTCGGAGAACCAGTCGGCCGCGCGCAGCCGCATCATGGACGCCGACTACGCCGCCGAGACTGCCAACCTTTCGCGCGCGCAGATCCTGCAGCAGGCCGGCAACGCGATGGTGGCGCAGGCCAACCAGCTGCCGCAGCTGGTGCTGAGGCTGCTGCAGGGCTGAAGCCCCGGCGGTCGCCGCACCGCCACGAGACCGTTCTATGCACGCCGCACTTCCCCGAGGGTTGCACCGATAGCGCCCCGGGGGTGCGGCGTGCGCCCTTTCGGCTCCCGATCGCATCACCGAACTTGCCCTCAAGCCCGCGCCGGCGGCGCCGATAAACCGACGAGACACCCAAAGGTCCCGACATGGCGAACATCACTTCCATCGGCATCGGCAGCGGTCTGGACGCCAACGGCATCATCACGGCGCTGATGTCGATCGAGCGCAAGCCGCTGACGCAGCTCGAGGACCGCAACAAGACGCTGAACACCGAGCTGTCGGCGATCGGCAAGCTGCGCAGCTTCGCGTCGTCGATGCGCGACGCCGCGTCGCGGCTGTCGTCGGTGGCGCTGTGGAACACCACCACCGCCACCAGCGCCGACGACAGCGCCGTCAAGGTCAGCGCCGCCAGCGGCGCCGCGGCCAGTGACTACGGCGTCAGCGTGCAGCGGCTGGCGACGCGGCAGACCGTCACCACCGGCGCGTTCGCCTCCAGCGCGGCCCCGGTCGGCGAAGGCACGCTCACCATCGAACTCGGCAGCTGGGCCGGCGAGCCCACGCCCACCGGCTTCACCGCGAAGGCCGGCGCCACGCCGGTCACGGTGACGATCGGCCCCGAGGACACCACGCTCGAGAAGGTGCGCGACAAGATCAATGCCGCCGGCGCCGGCGTCACCGCCAGCATCGTCAACGACGCCAGCGGCGCGCGCCTGTCTCTGCGCAGCCGGGACACCGGCGCCGAGAACGCCTTCCGCATCAGCGCCAGCGAGACGGCGGACGACGGCAACGCCGCCACCGGCCTGTCGGCGCTGGCCTTCGACGCCACGGCCGCCGGCGCGGCCACGCGCAACGAGACCGCCGTCAACGCGCAGGCCACCATCAACGGCATCGCCGTCACGTCGGCCAGCAACACGCTTGTCAACGTGGCCGACGGCCTGACGCTGACGCTGAAGAAGGTGACCACCGCCGACGTCGCCGTCACGGTCGGCGCCGACGACGCCGCGATCGGCGACGCGATGGACAAGTTCGTCGGCGCCTACAACGACCTCGTCAAGTACATCCGCGAGCAGACCAAGTACGACGCCGCGACGAAGACCGCCGGCACGCTGCAGGGCGACCGCACGGCGCTCGGCCTGCAGTCGCAGCTGCGCGGCGTCATCAACCAGGAGAGCTCGGCGTCGGCCACCTTCACGGTGATGTCGGACATCGGCCTCACGGTGCAGGGCGACGGCACGCTGGCGCTGAACAAGACCAAGTTCGCGAGCGCGCTCGGCAACCGTGCCGAGCTGAAAAAGGTGCTCGCCACCGACGGCGCCACCACGGCGGCCTCGGGCTTCATGGACCGCTTCCGCGACCTCGGCACCGCGCTGCTGGACACCGACGGCAGCTTCGAGAGCCGCACGAAGAGCCTGGAAGCCATCATCGCCCGCAACGAGAAGAGCCAGGACGACCTCGAGGTGCGCCTGGCGGCCACGCAGGCGCGGCTGGAAAAGCAGTACCAGGCGCTGGACAAGCAGATGAGCAAGCTCAACGGCACCTCGTCGTACGTGAGCGCGCAGCTGGCCGCGCTGAGCGGCGGCTGAAGGCGCTGAGCGCGCGCCGTCAGGCCTTGGCGGCCGGCTGCGCGCGCGCCGCCGGGGCGGCGGCAAACCCCCGGCTTTTCCCTCGTTGAGAGGGGCATCGCGGCGCTCAAGTGGCCCCTGGGGGAGCCGATAAATCCAGCAACCCCACCCGCGCCGCCCCAAGGCCCCCGCCCATGTTCAGCGCCACGATCGCCACCCACCGCCCGCACCAGTTCGCCGCCGCCTATCGCCAGGTCGGCGCCGAGACCGCGGTCTCCGGTGCCTCGCCGCACAAGCTGGTGCTGATGCTCTTCGACGGCTACCTCGAGGCCATCGCGCAGGCGCGTGGCGCGCTGCGCAGCGGCCAGGTCGAGAAGAAGGGCCGCGCCATCGGCCGCGCCGTGCGCATCGTCGAGGAAGGCCTGCGCGCCTGCCTGGACCTGCGCGCCGGCGGCGCGCTCGCACAGGACCTCAACGACCTCTACGTCTACCTGGCCACGCGCCTGACGCTGGCCAACCTGCGCAACGACGAAGCCGGCCTCGAGGAGTGCCAGCGCCTGATGCAGCCGCTGCGCGACGCGTGGGTCTCGATCGCCGACCAGGTGCCGGCCCAGGACGCCCTCTGAGGCGCCCACAGAGCGCGAGCACAAGGATCACGATGGACATGCAATTGCTGAGCTACTACGAAGCGATCGAACAGGCCAGCGCCGACATGCTGGCCGCCGCCAAGTCCGGCAACTGGGACGAGGTCGTTCGCCTCGAAGGCGCGTGCGTGCTGCTGATCAGTCAGCTGAAGAACGCCGCCCGCACCGCCCCGCTGGACAACGGCGCCGCCCAGGCCAAGTCGCGCATCATGCAGCGCATCCTGATGAACGACGCCGAGATCCGCCATCTCGCCGAGCCCTGGCTGCAGGACCTGGACGACACGCTGGCGGGCCGCCACAAGACGCTGCACTGAGGCGCGCACGAGGCGGACCATGTTCGAAAACACCCGTCCGGCCGCGCTCGGCCCCGCAGGCGGCATCGACCCCTGGGCCGAGTTCCGGGTCGACCACCCGCGCGAGGTGCTGGCCATCCTGCGCCAGCTGCGCGACGGCAACGTGCCGGTCAACCTGAACGCGCCCGACGGCGCGATGCTCGCCACCTCGCTGTGGGCGCTGGACGACGAGCGCGGCCGGCTGAACTTCAGCGCCGACCCCGCGCACCCGCAGCTCGAGCGCCTGGTCGAGGAGAACGAAGCCGTCGCCGTGGCCTACCTCGACAGCGTGAAGCTGCAGTTCGACGTCGCCGGGCTGCTGCTCGTGCGCAGCCTGAACGCGGCGGCGCTGCAGGCGCAGGTGCCGCGCGAGGTCTACCGCTTCCAGCGCCGCGGCGCCTACCGCGTGCGCACGCTGGAGCAGCACTCGCCCACCGCCGGCCTGCGCCACCCCGCCATGCCCGACATGACGCTGGCGCTGCGCGTGCTGGACGTCAGCGTCGGCGGCTGCGCGCTCTTCCTGCCGGCCGACGTGCCGGCCATCGAACCCGGCAGCACGCTGGCCGGTGTGCAGATCGAGCTGGACGCCGACACGCGCTTCTCGGCGCCGCTGCGCATCCACCACGTGACCAGCCTCGGCAACAGCGACCGCGGCGTGCGGCTCGGCTGCGAATGGGCGCAGCTGGACGGCCAGGCCGCGCGCGCGCTGCAGCGCTACATCGACCAGACGCAGAAGCGCCGGCGCCTGCTCTCGCTGGGGTGACGGCGTGCGCCAGCGCGGCTTCACCATCGTCGAGGTGCTGGGCGCCTGCACGCTCGCCGGCGTGCTGGCCTCGGTGGCGCTGCCGGCCTGGCAGGGCACGCTGCTGAAGGCGCGCCGCAGCGACGCCATCGCCGCGCTCGGCCGCCTGCAGGCGGCACAGGAACGCCACCGCGCCCACCATGGCCTGTACGGCAGCGACTTCGCCGCCCTCGGCGTCGCCGCGCGCAGCGAGCAGGGCCTGTACGAGCTGGCGATCGAACCCGCCGGCCCCGAGGGCTACCGCGCCAGCGCCGCCGCGCGCGCCGGCGGCGCCCAGGCCGCCGACGCCGAATGCCCGCGCCTCGTCCTCGAGGTCGTGTCCGGCTTCGTGCAGCAGGGCCCCACGGCGCGCTGCTGGAACCGCTGATGCGCGCGCGCGGCTTCACGGTGCTGGAGGCGATGATCGTGCTGGCGATCGTGGCCCTGGTCGCGTCGCTCGCCCTGCCCTCGTTCAGCGCCGCCGCCGAACGCGCGCGCCTGAAGGCGGCCGCCGAAGGGCTGGCCGCCGACCTCGCCGAGGCGCGCTTCGAAGCCGCCAAGCGCGGCAGCGCGCTGCACGTCGAGTTCCAGAGCGGCCCCGAGTGGTGCTGGAACGTGGCCACCCGCGCCGGCTGCGGCTGCGCGCAGGCGGCCTGCCGGCTGAAGGCCACGCGCGCCGGCGAGCACGGCGGCATCGCGCTGGCCGAGGCGCAGTCGGCCCGCTTCGAACCGGAGGGCACGGCACCGGCGCGCGCCGGCGCGCTCTTCGAGTCGACGCGTGGCGAGCAGCTGAAGGTGGAGCTGTCGCCGCTGGGCCGCGCGCGCATCTGCGCGCCGGGCGGCCGCGTGGCGGGCTACGCCACCTGCTGACGCGGCGGCGGAGGCGGGCGCCTCACACCTGCATGTTCATGATGTCGGTGTAGGCCGACACGAGGCGGTTGCGCACCTGCACCGTGGCCTGGAAGCCGAGCTGGGCCTTGTTCATCGCGACCATCGTCTCTTCGAGGCTGACGGTCGGGTTGTCCAGCGCCACCTCGCGCTGCAGGCGGGTCGATTCGTTCTGCGCCTGGCTGACGCCCTTCAGCGCGTCGGCCATCGCGGTGCGGAAGCCGCCGCCGACTTCGGCCGCCGGGCCGCTGCGCGCCAGGCGCTGGCCGTCCGGGCCCAGGCCCGCGCGGGCGAGCGCCTGGTTGAAGTCGAAGGGCTTGAGCTTGAGGTCCACGATGGGCTGAACTTTAGGGCCGCCCCCCTGCGCGGAAGGCGCGAACAGGCCGGTCTTGGGGCGGTTTCTCGCGCTTAAGGTCGCCGGGGGGGCGGCCAACAATGCCCTGCATGGATACAGCCGTTGTTCCGCAGATCACGCCCGCGCCCGCCGGATTCGGGGCCCGCGTGGCCGCGCTGCCGACGAAGACCAAGGTGAATGCCGCCATCGGCATCGCCGCGCTGGTGGCCGTGGTCGTCGCGCTCGCGCTGACGATGAAGGGCGGTGACTACAAGGTGCTGTTCGCCAACGTGTCCGAGAAGGACGGCGGTGCGATCGTCGAGCGCCTGACGCAGATGAACGTGCCGTACCGCTTCGCCGACGGCAGCGGCACGATCATGGTGCCGGCCTCGCAGGTCTATGACCTGCGCCTGAAGCTGTCGGCCGCCGGCCTGCCCAAGGGGTCGATCAACGGCTACGAGCTGCTCGACAAGACCCCCTTCGGCCAGACGCAGGGCCAGGAACGCATCAACGTGCAGCGCGCGCTCGAAGGCGAGCTGACGCGCACCATCCAGAGCCTGTCGTCGGTGCAGAGCGCCCGCGTGCACCTGGCGCTGCCGAACCAGAACGGCTTCTTCCGCGAACAGCAGAAGCCCTCCGCCTCCGTCGTGCTGGCGCTGCACCCCGGCCGCACGCTCGACCGCGCGCAGGTCGCCGGCATCGTGCACCTGGTCTCCAGCAGCGTGCCGGAACTGAACGCCAAGGCGGTGAGCGTCATCGACGGCAGCGGCGCGCTGCTGTCCAGCGCCGACGGCGCCCCCGCCCAGGGCCTGGACACGCAGCAGCTGCAGTACCTGCGCGACGTCGAGGCCAACTACACCAAGCGCGTGATCGACCTGCTCGAGCCGGTGATCGGCCGCGACAACCTGCGCGCCAGCGTGACCGCCGAGCTCGACTTCAGCCAGACCGAGCTCACCGCCGAGGAATACAAGCCCAACCAGGGCGAGAACCCGGCCACCGTGCGCGCCAGCAAGGTCGAGGAATCATCGCAGCCCGGCCCGGGCACGCCGGCCGGCGTGCCGGGCGCACAGAGCAACCAGCCGCCGGTGCCGGCGACCGCGCCGATCAACGGCCAGGCGCAGGCGATGCAGGGCGCACAGGGCGGCAACGCCGGCGCCAACAGCACGCGCCGCGAGGCCGAGACGCGCTACGAGGTCGACCGCACCGTGCGCGTGACGCGCGGCGCCACCGGCACCGTGCGCCGCCTGAACGCGGCCGTCGTCGTCAACCACCGCGGCGGCACCGACGCCAAGGGCAAGCCCACGAGCACGCCGCTGTCGGCCGAGGAGATCGAGAAACTGACCGCGCTCGTGCAGCAGGGCATCGGCTTCAACAAGGACCGCGGCGACTCGGTGCGCGTGGTCAACGCGCCCTTCCGCACCGAGCCGGTGCCCAGCGTCGACGAAGGCCCGATCTGGCAGCGCCCGTGGCTGCAGGACCTGCTGCGCAGCGGCGCCGCGCCGGCCGCGCTGGTGCTGGTCGCGCTGCTCGCGCTCTTCGGCTTCGTGCGCCCGGCGCTGAAGGCGGCCACCGCGCCGCCGCCGGAGCCGGTGGGTGGCCGCGTCGACGAGGTCGTCGACGACGTCGCCGCGCTGCCCGGCCCCGACGGCATGCCGCAGCTCGAGGCGCCGCGCGCCAACGAGAAGCTCGAGGCCGCACGCAAGCTGGCGAAGGAAAACCCCGCCGCCGTCGCGAACATCGTGCGCGGCTGGGTGAACGGCGAGGCCACCTGACATGCCGATGGACGACCAAGGCGTCGAAGACGCCGCCATCCTGCTGATGTCGCTCGGCGAGGAAGAGGCCGCCGAGGTCTTCAAGCACCTGTCGCCGAAGGAAGTGCAGAAGCTCGGCGAAACGATCGCGAAGATGCGCTCGGTGCCGCGCGACCGCGTCGACGGCGTGATCGAGAAGTTCGACAGCGTGGCGCAGAACGAGCACCTGCTGGTGCCCGACACCGACGAGTACGTGAAGTCGGTGCTGCGCAAGGCGCTCGGCGACGAGAAGGCCAACCTGCTGATCGACCGCATCCTGCAGGGCAGCGACGTCACCGGCATCGAGAGCCTGAAGTGGATGGACCCCGGCTCGGTGGCCGAACTGCTGCGCAACGAGCACCCGCAGATCGTCGCCGCGATCCTCGTCCACCTGGAATTCGACCAGGCCGCCGACGTGCTGAAGCAGTTCACCGAACGCCAGCGCAACGAGGTGATGGTGCGCGTGGCCACGCTCGACGGCATCCAGCCGGCGGCGCTGAAGGACCTGAACGAGGTCATGAGCAAGGTGCTGGCCGGCGGCGACCGCATGAAGAAGAGCAACCTCGGCGGCGTGAAGAGCGCGGCCGAGATCCTGAACATGCTGGGCAGCAGCATCGAGACCTCGGTGCTCGACTTCGTGCGCGAGGCCGACAACGACCTGGCGCAGAAGATCATGGACAACATGTTCACCTTCGACGATCTCGACAAGATCGACGACAAGGGCATCCAGGCGCTGATGAAGGAAGTGCAGAGCGAGTCGCTCGTCGTCGCGCTGAAGGGCGCCACGCCGGCGCTGCGCGAGAAGATCTTCAAGAACATGTCCAGCCGCGCCGCCGAGACGCTGCGCGAAGACCTCGAAGGGCGCGGCCCGGTGCGGCTGTCCGAGGTCGAGGCCGAGCAGAAGGAAATGCTCAAGCTCGTGCGCCGGCTGGCCGACGAAGGGCAGATCGTGCTCGGCGGCGGCGGTGACGAGGCCTTCGTATGAGCACCACGCCGCCCAAGGGCCCGAACGCCTACTCGCGCTTCATCCCGCGCGAGGAACTCGGCAGCTTCGCCGCCTGGAAGCCCGGCGCCTTCTCCGACGCCGCACCGCAGGCCGAGGCGCAGGCCCCCGCCGCGCCGCCCGAGCCGACGGTGGAAGAGTGGCGGCAGAAGATCGCCGCCGCGCGCCAGGAAGGCTACAAGGACGGCTACCGCGACGGCCTCGTCGCGCTCGAAGGCTTCAAGCAGAGCTTCGCGCAGCAGGCCACCGCGCAGGTCGGCACGCTCGTGAAGAGCTTCGACACGCAGTTCCAGGACCTCGACCAGCGCATCGCCGAAGCGGTGGCGCGCACCGCCGTGCAGCTGGCGCGCCAGGTGCTGCGCAGCGAGATCGCCTCCAACCCGGCCATCGTCTCGCAGGTGGCGAGCGAAGCGGTCGGCGCGGTGCTGCTGTCGGCGCGCCACATCACCGTGCACGTCAACCCGCACGACCTGCCGCTGGTCGCCGAAGGCGCCGAGGAGGCGCTGAAGGCGCGCGGCGCGCGCCTCGTCGCCGACGCCGCCATCGAACGCGGCGGCGTGCTCGTCGAGAGCGACCTCGGCTCGATCGACGCCCGCGTCGCGAGCCGCTGGACCCAGGCCGCCAACGCGCTGGGCACCGACACCGAGTGGGGCTCCGAAGCATGATCGCCACGCCCGTCGAAGGCGGCCGCACCGACCGCTGGCAGCGCTACCTGGCCGACCTGCAGGACTACGCCGCCGTGCGCCAGCCGCTCGAATCGGTCGGCCGCCTGCTGCGCGTGACCGGCCTCGTGCTCGAGGCCGCCGGCATCCGCGTGCCCGTGGGCTCGGTCTGCGAGATCGTCAGCGACGGCCAGCCGCCGGTGCTGGCCGAAGTCGTCGGCTTCAGCGCCGACCGCACTTTCCTGATGCCCACCGGCGAGCTGCACGGCCTGTCCAGCGGCGCGCGCGTGGTGCCGCGTCCGGCGCCGCAGATGCCGCCGCGCTTCGGCCACGAGAACCACCCCTGGCGCCGCAGCGAGGACCGCGGCCTGCACCTGCCGATGGGCACCGGCCTGCTCGGCCGCGTCGTCGACTCGCACGGCCGGCCGATGGACCGCGGCGGCCCGCTCGAGCAGGTGCACGAGGAACCGATGACGCGCCGCCCCATCAACGCGATGGACCGCGACCCCGTGCGCCAGCCGCTGGACACCGGCGTGCGCGCGATCAACGCCATGCTCACCGTGGGCCGCGGCCAGCGCATCGGCCTGTTCGCCGGCACCGGCGTGGGCAAGAGCGTGCTGATGGGGATGATGGCGCGCTACACCGCCGCCGACGTCCTCGTCGTCGGCCTGATCGGCGAGCGCGGCCGCGAGGTCAAGGAGTTCATCGAGGACATCCTCGAGGACGAAGGGCGCGCGCGCAGCGTCGTCGTCGCCGCGCCGGCCGATGCGCCGCCGCTCGTGCGCATGCAGGGCGCCGCCTACGCCACCGCCATCGCCGAACACTTCCGCGACCGCGGCCAGCACGTGCTGCTGCTGATGGATTCGCTCACCCGCTATGCGATGGCGCAGCGCGAGATCGCGCTCGCCATCGGCGAGCCGCCGGCCACCAAGGGCTACCCGCCCAGCGTGTTCGCCAAGCTGCCGCAGCTGGTGGAACGCAGCGGCAACGGCTTGAACGGCGTCGGCTCGATCACCGCCTTCTACACCGTGCTGACCGAGGGCGACGACCCGCAGGACCCGATCGCCGACGCGGCGCGCGGCATCCTGGACGGCCACATCGTGCTGAGCCGCGAGCTCGCCGAGGCCGGCCACTACCCGGCGATCGACATCGAACGCTCGATCTCGCGCGTGATGACCGCCGTCGCCCCGCGCGAACAGGTGCTGGCCGCGCGCAAGGTGCGCCAGTGGCTGGCCAAGTACAACAAGGCGCGCGACCTGATCCAGCTCGGCGCCTACGCGCCCGGCCACGACGCCGAGCTCGACACCGCGGTGCGCCTGCACCCGCCCCTCAACGCGCTGCTGCAGCAGGACATGCACGAGCCGTCGTCGCTCGACGCCAGCCGGCAGCAGCTGCGCAACCTGGCCTCCGCCGCATGAGCGCGCCGGGCCGCTCCCAAGCGCGAATCCCGCAGCACGCAGTGCGGAGGAAAGTCCAATGACCAGTGCACTCAACACCCTGCTCGAACGCGCCGTGGCCGACCGCGACCTCGTGCAGTCGTCGCTGCGCCGCGTCGAAGACCAGCTGCGCCACCTGCAGCAGCAGGCGCAGCAGCTGGGCGGCTACCGCGGCGAATACCAGCAGCGCTGGACGGCGCAGTTCACGCGCGGCAGCACGACCGAGATCGTGCAGTGCTACCGCAGCTTCATGACGCGGCTGGACGAGGCCGTCGACCAGCAGGCCGCGCAGGCCGCGCAGGCGGCGGCGCACGCCGAGCGGCTGCGCCAGCAGCTGGTGGCCGCCGAGATGCGTGTCGCCTCCGTGAAGAAGCTCGTCGAGCGGCGCCAGCTCGAACAACGCCGCGTGCTCGCCCAGCGCGAGCAGCGCCAGGCCGACGAGCAGGCGCAACGCATGCGCCAGCCGCAGCCCGGCCGCACCGAACCCATGCCCCTGTAGAGGCCCCCCGATGACCGCCATTGCCAGCGCCGCCCCGATGATCGCCCCCGCCCCCGCGCCCGCCGCCCCTGCCAATGGCAGCGCCGGTGCCGGCCCGAACGCCGCCGGCGGTGGCGCCGAGAACGGCGAGTTCGCGCGCCAGCTCGAACGCGCCCACCAGAACCGCGACGCCGCCGCCGAGCCGGCCCGCCCGGAAGGCACGCGCAAGGCCGGTGACAGCGCGCGCAGCCGCCGCGAGACCGACACCGCCGAGGCCGACGCGCCGAAGACACCGGCCGCCGACACCCGGGCCGGCCTGCCCGCCGCCGCCGACCTGGGCCTCGGCGCCGAGGCCGGTGCGGCGGCCGAAGACGACACCACCGCCGAGCCCCCGGCGCTGGACGTGTCCGCGCTGCTCGCCGGCTGGGCCGCGCCGCAGCCCGCCGCGGCGGCGCCGCGCGGTCCCGCCGGCCCGCAGGCAGACAGCGCCGACGCCGAGGCCGGCGCCAGCACGCCGCTGGCCGCGGCCGCGGGCGCGCCCGGCACGGCCGCCGGCGGCGCCGACCCCATCGTCACCGAGGCGCTGCCGCCCGGCCACGCGCGCGCCGACGCGGCACGCACCGACGCCGCGTCCGCCGAGACCTTCACGCTGCCGAACGCACTGCCGGCGGCGCTGCCCGCCGGTGCCGCGGGCGCCGCCGGCGGCGCCGCACTGGCCGCCCCGGCCGACGCCGTGCCGCAGCGCCCGGCGATGACCGAATCGACGATCGCCACGCCGCTGCACAGCGCCGGCTTCGCACCTGCGCTCGGCGCCGAGGTGTCGCTGCTCGTGAAGGGCGGCGTGCAGGAAGCGCGCCTGCACCTGAACCCGGCCGAGATGGGCCCGATCACGGTGCGCATCGAGATCGAAGGCGACCGCGCCCAGGTCACGATGAGCGCCGAGCAGGCGCCGACGCGGCAGGCGCTGGAGCAGGCCCTGCCGTCGCTGGCCGGCGCGCTGCGCGAGAACGGCCTCACCCTCACCGGCGGCGGCGTCTTCGAGCAGTCGCGCCAGGCGCGCGACGGCCAGTCCGGCCAGCCCGGGCAACCCGGCCGCGCCCAGGGCCGCGCCGACGGCAGCGCCGACGACGACGGCGCCCTCGCCGCCGCCGGCCGCGCGGCGCCCGCGCGCGCCCGCGGCATGGTCGACGTCTACGCCTGACGCGGCGCACCGGCCGCCGACTGGCCGGCTTTCGCGCCGCTTATTGCGGCTTTCGCCGGGCACCCCCCCTCGAATAATGGCTTCGAAGCACCCCGTGGGTCCGCCCGCGCGGGCCCGCTGCCCGAACGCCACGAAGGAGAGCCCATGTCCACCGCCGCCGCCGCCACCGATGCGGTCGCGCCCAAGAAGGGCAAGAAGAAGCTGATCATCATCGTCGCCGCCGTGCTGCTCGTCGTGCTGGCGGGCGGCGGTGCGGCGCTGATGATGAAGAAGAAGGCCGCCGCCGCCGAAGGCGACGAGGCCGACGCCGAGCATGCCGCGCCCGCGAAGACCGCGAAGGCCGCGCCCAAGCACGACCCGAAGGCGGTGCCGACCTTCGTGCCGCTGGACCCCTTCACCGTGAACCTGGCCGACCGCAACGCCGAGCGTTACGCGCAGGTCGGCATCACGCTGGAGATCGAGGACGCGAAGGTCGCCGACCAGCTGAAGGCCTACATGCCGGCCATCCGCAACAACATCCTGCTGGCGCTGGCCGACAAGACGGCCGAACAGCTGATGGAACGCGACGGCAAGACCAAGCTCGCCGACCAGGTGCGCCGCGAGACCGCGCGCGCGATGGGCTACGAGGTCGAGGATCCCGAAGAGGAAGACGCCGACACCGAGGCCAAGCCGACGACCAAGAAGAAAAAGAAGAAGAAGGTCGAGCAGGTGCTGCCGGTGACCGCCGTGCACTTCTCCAACTTCATCATTCAATGAGCCTGGCCCCCACGCTCACGCCAGCCGACGGTACGCGATGAACCAGCAGATCCTCTCGCAGGACGAGGTCGACGCCCTCCTGCAAGGCATCACCGGCGAGAGCCAGAAGCTCGAGCAGGAAGAGAGCAGCACCGGCGGCATCCGCGACTACGACCTCGCGGCACAGGAGCGCATCGTCCGCGGCCGCATGCCGACGATGGAGGTCATCAACGAGCGCTTCGCGCGCAACATCCGCGTCGGCCTGTTCAACTTCATCCGCAAGTCGCCCGAGGTGTCGATCGGCGGCATCAAGGTGCAGAAGTTCAGCGCCTTCCTGCGCGAGATCGTCGTGCCGACGAACTTCAACATCGTCTCGGTGAAGCCGCTGCGCGGCAGCGGGCTGATCGTCTGCGACCCGAACCTGGTGTTCGCCGTCATCGACGCGCTGTTCGGCGGCGCCGGCAAGTTCCACACCCGCATCGAGGGCCGCGACTTCAGCCCGACCGAGCTGCGCGTGATCCTGCGCCTGGTCGAGACCATCATCACCGAATACAAGAAGGCCTGGCACGGCATCTACCCGCTGGAGCTGGACTACTCGCGCTCGGAGATGCAGCCGCAGTTCGCGAACATCGCGACGCCGTCGGAGATCGTCGTCTCGACCGCGTTCACGCTGGAGATCGGCGAGACCAGCGGCGCGGTGCACTTCTGCATCCCCTACTCCACGCTGGAGCCGATCCGCGACGTCCTGTATTCCACGATCCAGGGCGATGCCGCCGAGCCCGACCGCCGCTGGGTCAACCTGCTGAAGCACCAGATCCAGGCCGCCGAGGTCGAGCTCGTCGCCGAGCTCGCGCAGGCGCCGGCCACCGTCGAGCAGCTGCTGTCGTTCAAGCCGGGCGACTTCATCGAGCTCGACCTCGATCCCATGATCCAGGCCAAGGTCGACGGCGTGCCGGTCTTCGACTGCCACTACGGCACCGCCAACGGCCGCTACTCGATCAAGATCGATCGATTGATCACCAGCTCCAACCTGAGCTGGCTCGGAGACCACACCGATGTCCGCTGAACCCGATACCCCGATGTCCGAGGAAGACAAGATGGCCGCCGAGTGGGCCGCCGCGCTGTCGGAGAGCAAGGGGGGCAACGCCGTCGCCGACGAGGTGACCGGCGCCGCCGAGACCGTGGCACCGGCCGCGTTCACGAACTTTACCCCGACGACCACGCCCAACGGTGCCGGCAACGACATCAACATGATCCTGGACATCCCCGTCCAGCTCACGGTGGAACTCGGCCGCACGCGCATCCCGATCAAGCACATCCTTCAGCTCGCGCAGGGCTCGGTGGTCGAGCTCGACGCGCTCGCCGGCGAGCCGATGGACGTGCTCGTCAACGGCTACCTGATCGCGCAGGGCGAGGTCGTCGTCGTCAACGACAAGTTCGGCATCCGGCTCACCGACATCGTCACCCCCAGCGAGCGCATGCGCCGCCTTTCGCGGACCTGAGATGACCCCCGGATTCGGTTCCCTCCTCTGGTTCGTCGTCGTCGTGGCGGCGATTCCGGTCGCGCTGTGGCTGCTCAAGCGCACGCCGCTCGGCGCCGGTGCCGGCAGCCGCGGGCTGCGCCACGTGGCGGCGCTGCCGCTGTCGGCGGGGCAGCGCATCGTCACCGTCGAGGTCGGCAGCGGCGACCACCGCACCTGGCTCGTGCTCGGCGTCACCGCGCACAGCATCAACACGCTGCACACCATGCTGCCGCAGGACGAGGCGCCGCCGCCGCTGCCGACGCCGACCACCGCGTTCGCGCAGCTGCTGTCGCGCCTGAAGAAGGACGGCGATGCGAAGTAGCCGCCTGGCCGCGCTGGCGCTGCCCGCTTCCCTTGCGCTGGCCTCGGGCGCCGCGCTCGCGCAGGGCAGCAACCTGCCGCTCGTCGTCGGCCAGGGCGCCGGCGGCACCAGCTATTCGGTGCCGATCCAGACGCTGCTGTTCTTCACGGCGCTGTCGTTCATCCCGGCGCTGCTGCTGCTGATGACCGGCTTCACGCGCATCGTCATCGTGCTGAGCCTGCTGCGCCAGGCGCTGGGCACGCAGGCCGCGCCGCCGAACCAGGTCATCATTGGCCTCAGCCTGTTCCTGACCTTCTTCGTGATGAGCCCGACGCTGGACCGCGTCTACGACCAGGCCTACAAGCCCTTCAGCGAGAACACGATCGCGTTCGACGAGGCCTTGAAGCGCGGCGAGGTGCCGATGCGCGAGTTCATGCTCAAGCAGACGCGCCAGGGCGACGTGCAGCTGTTCGCCAAGCTGGCCAAGCTGCCCGCCGACGTGAAGAGCGAGAACGTGCCGCTGCGCGTGCTGGTGCCGGCCTTCGTGACGAGCGAGCTGAAGAGCGCGTTCCAGATCGGCTTCATGATCTTCATCCCGTTCCTCATCATCGACATGATCGTCGCCAGCGTGCTGATGAGCCTGGGGATGATGATGCTCTCGCCGGTGCTCGTGGCCCTGCCGTTCAAGCTGATGCTGTTCGTGCTGGCCGACGGCTGGAACCTGCTGCTGGGTTCGCTCGCCGCCTCCTTCGTGACCTGACCTCCCCATGGACGCACAACAAGTTCTCGCCGCCGGCCAGCAGGGCCTGTACCTGCTGCTGATGGTGTCCGCGCCGGTGCTGCTGACGGTGCTCGTCGTCGGCCTGGTCGTCAGCATCTTCCAGGCCGCCACGCAGATCAACGAGGCCACGCTGAGCTTCGTGCCGAAGGTCGTCGCCGCGGTCGCGGTGCTCGGCTTCGCCGGGCCGTGGATGATGACGACGCTGGTCGAGTACCTGCAGCGCACGCTGCAGTCGATCCCGTCCGCCGTGGGCTGAGGTGGTCAGTTTCACCGAGGCGCAGATCCTCGAGTGGATCACGCCCTTCATCTGGCCCTTCCTGCGCGTGCTGGCGCTGTTCACGGCGATGCCGGTGCTGGGCACGCGCACGGTGCCGGCGCGCGTGCGCATCGGGCTGGCGGCGCTGGTGGCCTTCGCGGCGCAGCCGTCGCTGCCGGCGGTGACGCCGGTGCCGCTGGACTCGCCGCTCGCCTTCGCGCTCGTCGTGCAGCAGGTGCTGATCGGGCTGGCGCTCGGCTTCGCGGTGCGCGTGGCCTTCGCGGCGATCGAGTTCGCCGGCGAGTTGGTGGGCCTGCAGATGGGCCTGAACTTCGCCGGCTTCTTCGACCCCATCAGCGCCGCCACCGCCACCGCGACGAGCCGCTTCTTCGGCACCACGATCGCCTGGCTGTTCATCGTCATCAACGGCCACCTGCTGGTCATCGCGGCGTTGGCGCAGAGCTTCACCGCGTTCCCGGTCGGGCCCGAGCCCTTCGCCTTCCTGAAGACGGCGATGCCGTTCCGCTGGGGCGCCGAGATCTTCACCACCGGCCTGTGGATCGCGCTGCCGCTCATCGCGATGCTGTTGTTCGTGAACCTGGTGCTGGGCGCGATCTCGCGCGTGGCACCGCAGATCAACATCTTCGCCATCGGCTTCCCGGTGACGCTGGGCGTGGGCCTGCTCGGCATCCTGCTCACGCTGCCGGCGATGCAGGGGCCGTTCACGATGGCGCTGGAGCGGCTGCTGGCGCAGTTCCAGTAGCGGCTCAGGCGGTCACCGGGTTGCGCAGCAGGCCGACGCCTTCGATCTCGATCTCGATCGTGTCGCCCGCCTGCATCCACACCGGCGGCGTGCGCGCGTAGCCCACGCCGGCGGGCGTGCCCATGACGATCACGTCGCCCGTCTCCAGCGTCATCGCCTCGCTCAGCAGCGCGATGGTGCGCGCGACGCCGAACACCATGTCGGACGTGCTCGCGCTCTGCATCACGCGGCCGTTGAGACGGCTTTCGATGTGCAGGCCGGTGCAGCCGGGAGGCAACTCGTCAGCCGTCACCAGGCAGGGCCCGAAGCCGCCAGTGGCGTCGAAGTTCTTGCCGATCGTCCACTGCGTGGTCTTGCGCTGGTAGTCGCGTAGCGTGGCGTCGTTGAAGCAGGCGTAGCCGAACACGTGGTCCAGCGCCTGCGCCTCGCTGACGTGGCGCGCCGGCCGGCCGATGACGAGCGCGAGTTCGGCCTCGAAGTCGAGCTTGCTCGACACCGCCGGCACGCGCAGCGGCGCGCCGTGCGCCAGCAGCGACGTGGCGCAGCGCAGGAACAGCGCCGGGTACTCGGCCACGGTGTTGCCGCCTTCCTTCGCGTGGTCGTGGTAGTTCACGCCCAGGCAGACGATCTTGCGCGGCGACGGCATCACCGGCAGCAGCGCCAGGCCGTCCAGCGGCACGGCGGGCTCGCCGGCAGCGCGTGCCGCCAGCGTGGCGGCGAGGCCGGGCGTGGCGACGCAGGCCTCGACCACGCCCTGCAGCGTGGCCGGCACGCCCGCGCCCAGGCGCGTGGCCGGCACCACGCCACGCTCGGTGGCGATGCCCCAGGTGGCGCCCTGCGGGGCGGTGTGGCTGACGAATCTCATCGGTCCTTCCTTTCGGGGCGCCGGCCGCTCAATCGACCTTGACGCCGATGTCCTTCACGAGCTTGCCCCACTTGGCGACCTCGCTCTCGACGTAGCTGCGCATCGCCGGGCGGTCCAGGCGCTGCGCTTCCAGCGACAGCGCCTCGAAGCGCTCCAGCACCGGCCGTGCGGCGAGCGCCTTGTTGACCTCGGCGTTCAGGCGGTCCAGCACCTCGGCCGGCACCCGGGCCGGCGCGAAGAGCGCGAACCAGGTGTTGGCCTCGAAGCCCGGGTAGCCGAGTTCGGCCACGGTGGGCACGTCGGGCAACGCCGGGCTGCGCTTGCCCGACATCACCGCGATCGGCCGCACCTTGCCGCTCTTCGCGAAAGGCACCGCCGGCGGCATCGAGGTGCTGGCGATCGGCACCTGCCCGCTCACCACCGCGTTGGTGGCCGCCGCCGGCTGGAACGGCACGTGCGTGATGTCGACCTTGGCCAGCGCGCGGAACAGCCACTCGGCGCCCAGGTGGGTGGTGGTGCCGTTGCCCGACGAGGCGTAGGACAGCTTGCCGGCGCGCGCCAGCGCCAGCAGTTCCGCGAGGTTCGCCGCCTTCACGTCGGGGTGCACGTAGACCAGGTTCGGCGTCACGGCGGCCATCGCCACCGGCGCCAGGTCGCGCAGCGTGTCGTAGCCGGCGTTCGCGAACAGCGACGGGTTCACCGCCACCGCCACGCTGTGGATCAGCAGCGTGTGGCCGTCGGCCGGCGCGTTCATCACCTGCTGCGTCGCGATGTTGCCGCCGGCGCCGGGCTTGTTCTCGACGACGACGGTCTGCCCGAGCGAGGCCGACATCTGCTCGGCCAGCAGGCGGGCGACGATGTCGGTGGAACTGCCGGGCGCGAAGGCGACGACGAGCTTCACGGGCTTGTCGGGGTAGGCCGCCGGGCTGGCGGTGGCCGCGATCAGCATCGTCGCGGCAAACAGCGAGCGCAGGAAGAGCAGGCTTCGTGGCATGGCGGCCCCGGAAAGTCGACGGAGCGGCCAGCCTAATCGACAAGCCCGGACCCGGCACCGGCCGGCGCGGCCGGACTTTCCCGGAGCGGGATTACGCGCGCTCGATGCGGGCGTAGGCCGAGTGGTTGTGAATGGACTCGAAGTTCTCGACGTCCACGCTGTAGCGCCCGATGCGCTTGTCGGCGTTGACGCGCAGGGCCACGTCGCGCACCAGGTCCTCGACGAACTTCGGGTTCTCGTAGGCGCGCTCGGTGACCCACTTCTCGTCGCTGCGCTTCAACATCGGCCACAGTTCGCTGGACGCCGAGTCTTCGGCGAAGCGCACCAGTTCGTGCCACTCGATGGGCTGCAGCAGCTCGACGCGGATCGTGACCAGCGAACGCTGGTTGTGCGCGCCGTAGTCGGAGATCTCCTTGCTGCAAGGGCACAGGCTCTTCACCGGCACGCCGACCTCGGCCCAGATGCCCGTCACCCCGCCGCGCGTCTCGCTGATCCAGCGGCCCTGGTAGTCCAGCAGGCTGGGCATGCCCGACACCGGCGCGCGCTTGCGCAGGAAGAACGAGAACGCGGCCTCGATGCGGCCCTCGGTGGCGCCGAGCTTGCCCAGCATCGCCAGGTGGCGCTCGCGCAGCACGGCGGCGTCGAGCGGCTGGTCGGTCGTCGCGCCATGCTCCAGCCAGGCGACGAAGCGGCTCATGTGCGTGCCCTTCTTCTCGGCCGGCAACGCGACGTCCAGCGACCACAGCGCGGCCGTCGTCTGCACCGCGCCGGCCACCCACAGCTGCAGCGGGTAGCGCACGTCCTTCACGCCGACGCGCTGGATCGCCAGGTGGCGTTCGTCGCGCGCGCTCTGCGTGTCGGGGATGTGGAGGGCGTCGGTGAGGTTCGTCATGGCAGGCCGGAGGATGACACCAAAGCCCGACCTCGAGGGTCAGGCGGGTGATACGCAGCGTTCGATCGCGCTGAAGGGGGCGCCGCAGGCTAGGCGACGGCCAGCGACGGCCGGCCGGCGCCGAAACGCTGGCGGATGGACTGCTCGATGCCGGCCGCGTCCAGCCCGTTCAGCGCCAGCAGCTTGGCGGGGTCGCCGTGCTCGATGAAGACGTCGGGCAGGCCGAGGTGCAGGACCGGCATCACGATGCCGGCAGCGGCCAGGCATTCGCCGACCGCGCTGCCGGCGCCACCCATGATGCAGCCTTCCTCGACGGTGACGAAGGCCTCGTGCGTGCGCGCCAGCTCGTGGACCAGCGCCTCGTCGAGCGGCTTGGCGAAGCGCATGTCGACGACGGTGGCGTCGAAGGCCTCCGCCGCCTTCAGCGCCGGGTGCAGCACGGTGCCGAAGGCGAGCACGGCGATGCGCTTGCCGGTCTTGCGCACCACGCCCTTGCCCCACGGCCATTCGGTGAGCGTGGTCTCGAGCGCGACGCCGGTGCCGGCACCGCGCGGGTAGCGCACCGCCACCGGGTGGCTCTGGCGGAACGCGGTGGTCAGCGCCTGGCGGCATTCGTTCTCGTCGCTCGGCGTCAGCATGCTGCAGTTGGGCAGGCAGCGCACGTAGGCGATGTCGTAGGCGCCGGCGTGGGTGGCGCCATCGGCGCCCACGAGGCCGGCGCGGTCGAGCGCGAACACCACCGGCAGGTTCTGCAGCGCCACGTCGTGGATCAGCTGGTCGTAGGCGCGCTGCAGGAAGGTGGAATAGATCGCCACCACCGGCTTCAGCCCTTCGCAGGCGAGGCCGGCGGCGAAGGTCACGGCATGCTGCTCGGCGATGCCGACGTCGAAGTAGCGCTTCGGGAAGCGCTTGTGGAACTCGACCATGCCCGAGCCTTCGCGCATCGCGGGCGTGATGCCGACCAGGCGTTCGTCGGCCTCGGCCATGTCGCACAGCCACTGCCCGAACACCTGCGTGAAGGTGGGCTTGCTCGGCGCCGTGGCCTTCGGGAAGCCTTCGGCCGGGTTGAACTTGCCGCTCGCGGCGTGGTACTTCACCGGGTCGGCCTCGGCCAGCTTGTAGCCGTAGCCCTTCTTGGTAACGACGTGCAGGAACTGCGGGCCGCGCTTCGCGCGCAGGTTCTCCAGCGTGGGGATCAGCGCGTCGAGGTCGTGGCCGTCGATCGGGCCGACGTAGTTGAAGCCGAACTCCTCGAAGATGGTGCCCGGCACGACCATGCCCTTGGCGTGCTCCTCGAAGCGGCGCGCCAGCTCGAACAGCGGCGGCGCCGCCTTCAGCACGCCCTTCACGCCTTCGCGCGCGGCGGCGTAGAAGTTGCCGCTCATCAGGCGCGCGAGGTACTTGTTCAGCGCCCCCACCGGCGGGCTGATCGACATGTCGTTGTCGTTCAGCACCACCAGCAGGTCGGCGTTGTTGCCGGCGTGGCTGACGCCGGCGTTGTTGAGCGCCTCGAAGGCCATGCCGGCGGTCATCGCGCCGTCGCCGATGACGGCCACCGCGTGGCGGTCCTCGCCCTTCAGCTTGGCGGCCAGCGCCATGCCGAGCGCGGCGCTGATGCTGGTGCTGCTGTGCCCGGTGCCGAAGGTGTCGTACTCGCTCTCGTCGCGGCGCGGGAAACCGCTGATGCCGCCCAGCTGGCGCAGCGAGCCCATGCGGTCGCGGCGGCCGGTCAGCACCTTGTGCGGGTAGGTCTGGTGGCCGACGTCCCAGACGATGCGGTCGTAGGGCGTGTTGAACACGTAGTGCAGCGCCACCGTGAGCTCGACCGTGCCCAGGTTGCTGCCGAGGTGGCCGCCGGTCTGGCTGACGGTGTTCAGCACGAAGTCGCGCAGTTCCTTGGCCAGCGGGTGCAGGTCGGCGCGCGGCAGGCGGCGCAGGTCGGCGGGCGATTCGATCTGGTTCAACAACTTCTGCGTCATGTCAGCTTTCCCGCTCGACCACCTTGTCGGCCAGCGCGCCGAGGCCACCGGTGTCCGCCAGCCCGCTGCGCGCGAGCGCGGCGTGGGCCTGGCGGCGAAGATCCTCGGCATGCCGGCGCGCGGCGTCCAGGCCGAGCACCGACACGAAGGTCGGCTTGTTGGCGTCGATGTCCTTGCCCGCCGTCTTGCCCAGCGTGGCCGAGGCCTGCGTCACGTCGAGGATGTCGTCGACGACCTGGAAGGCCAGGCCGAGCGCCGAGCCGTAGTCGGTCAGCGCGCGCCATACGTTCGCGTCGGGCTGGCCGCAGGCCGCGCCCATCAGCACGCTCGCCTGCAGCAGCGCGCCGGTCTTGCGGCGGTGCATGTCGCGCAGCGTCGCCTCGTCGAGCGAACGGCCGGTGGCCGCGAGGTCGATGGCCTGGCCGCCCGCCATGCCGGCGTGGCCGGCCGAACGCGCCAGCAGCGCCACCAGGCGTGCCTGCAGCGCGGGGGCGATGCCGGTGTCGGGCGTCAGCACCTCGAAGGCCAGCGCCTGCATCGCGTCGCCCGCGAGCATGGCCTGCGCCTCGCCGAACTTCACGTGCACCGTGGGCTTGCCACGGCGCAGCACGTCGTTGTCCATGCAGGGCATGTCGTCGTGCACCAGCGAATAGGCGTGGATCAGCTCCACCGCCACCGCCGCGCGCAGCGCGGCCTCGCGCTCGCCGGCCAGCGCCGTGCAGGCCGCCAGCACGAGCAGCGGGCGCAGGCGCTTGCCGCCGTCGAGCACGCCGTAGCGCATGGCCTCGCCGAGGCCGGCCGGCGCGTCGGCCGGCACCCAGGCTTCGAGCGCGGCCTCGACGGCGTCGAGCTCGTGGCGCGACCAGCTGTCGAAGTCCCTCACGGTGCCGCCCACGTCTTCAGCTGGCCGTCCTCGAGCAGCTTGACCTGCTCTTCGACGGCCTGCAGGCGGCCACGGCAGAACGCCAGCAGTTCCGCGCCCCGGCGGTAGCCGTCCAGCAGCTGGTCCAGCGGCAACTGGCCGCCTTCCATCTGCTGCACGAGCCGGTCCAGCTCGGCCAGGGCCTGCTCGTAGCTGGCGGGTTCTTTCGGTGCGGGGCTGCGTGCCATTTCAAAAGATGGAAACGATGGGCGATTCTAGACACAGCGCCCTGGGCAAAGGTCTCTGGCGCACCACGCTGGACGGCCCGGAGGGGGTGGGTAGAATCCCGCCCTCGCGGTCGCACCCCCCCGGGTACGACCGCGATTTTCCAAGCAAGAAAGAAAACCCGCCCGCGGGGCCACCGGGCGGGGGTTGGCACATCCTCGTCGATGGAGGATCCACTCGGATCATGTCTGACCTGAGCATCAGTCTCGAAGCTCTTGAGCGAAGCAGCTCTCAACTCCCGGTTTCCAGCTACTTCGACGAGGTCTTGTTCCGCAGGGAACTCGAACTCATCTTCCAGCACGCTCCGCGCTACGTGGGGCACGAGTTGACCGTGCCGCACGTGGGCGACTTCCATGCGCTCGCCCACGAGGGCGAGGGCCGCGCCTTGGTGCGCACGGAGGCCGGCGTCGAGCTCATCTCCAACGTCTGCCGCCATCGCCAGGCCGTGATGCTGAAGGGCCGCGGCCACACGAGCCAGAACGTGGTGTGCCCGCTGCACCGCTGGACCTACGACCTGCACGGCCAGCTCGTCGGCGCGCCCCACTTCGCCGAGGACCCCTGCCTGAACCTGCGCAACTACCCGGTGCAGACCTGGAACGGCCTCGTCTTCGAGCAGAACGGGCGCAATGTGCTGGCCGACCTGGCGAAGCTGGGCCCGGCGCCCGAACTCGACTTCAGCGGCTACCAGTTCGACCGCGCCGTGCTGCACGAGTGCAACTACAACTGGAAGACCTTCATCGAGGTCTATCTGGAGGACTATCACGTCGGCCCCTTCCACCCCGGGTTGGGATCGTTCGTGACCTGTGCCGACCTGCGCTGGGAGTTCGACCGCCACCACTCGGTGCAGACGGTGGGCGTGTCGGGCGCCTTCGACCGCCCGGGCTCGAAGGTCTACCAGCGCTGGCACGACGCCGTGCGCGCGTTCCGCGGCGGCGAGCCGCCGGCGCAGGGCGCGATCTGGCTCACCTACTACCCGACCGTGATGGTCGAGTGGTACCCGCACGTGCTGGTGGTGTCGACGCTGTTCCCCAAGGGGCCGCAGAAGACGCTCAACCTGGTGGAGTACTTCTACCCGGAGGAGATCGTCGCCTTCGAGCGCGAGTTCGTCGAAGCGCAGCAGGCCGCCTACATGGAGACCTGCATCGAGGACGACGAGATCGCCGAGCGCATGGACGCCGGCCGCCGCGCGCTGATGGAGCGTGGCGACAACGAGGTCGGCCCGTACCAGAGCCCGATGGAAGACGGCATGCAGCACTTCCACGAGTGGTACCGGCGCGAGATGGGCATCGACGCCGGCGCCTGAGCCCGGCCGCGCCACGGCAGCGGGCGAGAATCGCCCGATGCCCGCTTCGCTGCTGATCGCCGGCGCATCGCTGCTGTTCGCGGTGATGGGCCTGTGCGTCAAGCTCGCCTCGGCCGAGTACTCGGCCGGCGAGATCGTCTTCTACCGCTCGCTCGTCGGCCTGGTGCTGATCGGCGCGCTGCTGCGCGCACGCGGCGTCGGCGTTCGCACGCCCGTGCCGGCGATGCACTTCTGGCGCTGCCTGTGCGGCGTCGGCGCGCTGTGCCTGTGGTTCTTCGCGATCGGCGGCCTGCCGCTGGCCACCGCGATGACGATGAACTACATGAGCTCGGTCTGGATGGCGCTGTTCCTGCTGGGCGGCGCCGTGCTGATGGGCAGCGCGCGCGTCGACGGCCGCCTGGTGGCCGCGGTGCTGGCCGGCTTCTGCGGCGTCGCGCTGATCCTGCGCCCCACCGCCGACCCGCAGCAGCTCTGGCACGGCCTGGCCGGCCTCGGCTCGGGCATGCTGTCGGCGCTGGCCTACCTGCAGGTCACGGCGCTCGGCCGCGCCGGCGAGCCGGAGACGCGCGTGGTCTTCTACTTCTCGCTCGGTGGCGTGCTCGCCGGCGGTGCCATCGTGCTGGCGACCGGCGGCTTCGGCGGCCACAGCGCGAAAGGGCTGGGCCTGCTGCTGGCCATCGGCACCTGCGCTGCCGCTGCGCAGCTGATGATGACGCGCGCCTACGCCATCGGCAGCGCGCTCGCCAACGCGACGCTGCAGTACCTGGGCATCGTCTTCGCGGTGCTGTTCGGCGTCTTCATCTTCGGCGACCCGCTGAGCCTGCCCACGCTGGGCGGCATCGCGCTCATCGTCGGCGCCGGCATCACGGCCACGCTGATCGGCGCGCGCGCCAAGGTGCCCGCGTCGCGCGTGGAGTCTTAAGCGGCCGGCGGCGCCACCGAAGCGCCGTGCTGGCGGTGGCGCTCCAGCGCATCGGCGACGAAGCCGCTCGCCTTCACGTCCTCGACGAACGCCGCCAGCGCCGCCGCGGCATCGGCGCCGCGGTCCTTCGCGCAGCCCATCGCCTGCTGGATCACCATGAAGCGCCCGGGCAGCAGCCGCTGGCCGGGAAACCGCGCCATGTCCGCTTCCAGTTGCTGCCGCACGCCCGCCGCCACCTCGTGGCCGCCGGCAACGTAGGTTTCGAGCACGGCCTGCGAACTGGGCGCGCGCACGATCGTCGCCGCCTTCAGCTCGCGCGTGAGAAAGAGGTCGTAGGCGCTGCCCTGGCCGACGACGACGCGCGTGCCGGCGCGGTCGACCTCGGCGTTGTCGCGCAGCGACGACGCTTCGGGCACGAGGTAGCAGCCCTCGATCAGCACGTACGGCGGCGTGAACGCGATGCCGGCGCCGCGCGCAGGGTCGATGGCGAAGAAGCCGATGTCGGCGCTGCCGTTCGTCACCGCCTCCACCGCGGCGGCGGCGGTCTTGACGACGACGAAGTCGGCCGCCGCGCCCAGCCGCGCCGCGAACTCGCGCGCGAGGTCCACCGACACGCCGACCGGCGCACCCGCCGCGTCGAGCGTGGCGAGGATCGGGTTGCCCAGGTTGATGGCCGCACGCAGGCGGCCGGCCGGCGTGAACGCCGAGGCCACGGTGGCAGGGATCGTTGGCATGGCGCGCATGCTACCCGCCGCGCTAGCATGCCCGCATGACCACCGCGACGCACCACACCCTCGTCGATGCCGCCACGCTGCGCGGCTGGGCCGGCCCGCTCGTCCTGCTGGACTGCAGCTTCGACCTCGGCGACCCCGGCGCCGGCGAACGCGCGCACGCCGCCGGCCACATTCCCGGCGCCTCGTACGCGCACCTCGACCGCGACCTGTCGGGCCCCAAGACCGGCCACAACGGCCGCCACCCGCTGCCCGAGCGCGGCGCCTTCGCCGCCACCGCCGGCCGCTGGGGCGTGCGCCCCGGCGTGCAGGTGGTCACCTACGACGCGCAGGGCAGCCCGTATGCCGCACGCGCCTGGTGGCTGCTGCGCTGGCTGGGCCACGATGCGGTGGCCGTGCTCGACGGCGGCCTCGCCGCGTGGTTGGCCGCCGGCGGCGCGCTCGCCACCGGCACCGAAGCCGCGGCGCCGTTGCCGCCCTACCCGGCCGCCGCCGCGCCGGCCATGCGCACCATCGACGCCACCGCGCTCCGGGCCGCGCTGGGCCGCGTGCGCGTGCTCGACGCGCGCGCCGGCGAACGCTTCCGCGGCGAGGTCGAACCGCTCGACCGCGTCGCCGGCCACATCCCCGGCGCCACGCACCGCTTCTTCAAGGACAACCTGCAGGCCGACGGCCGCTTCAAGCCCGCCGCGGCGCTGCGCGCCGAGTTCGACGCCTACGCCACGCCGGCCGACCACGTGGTGCACCAGTGCGGCAGCGGCGTCACCGCGTGCCACAACCTGCTGGCGATGGCGCACGCCGGCCTCGAAGGCTCGCGGCTGTATCCGGGCTCGTGGAGCGAATGGAGTTCCGACCCGGCGCGGCCGGTCGCGGTCGGTTGATCGGCATCAAGCACAGGCCGCCCTGAGCAGCAACACTGCACCCCACCGCCGATCCCACCGGGTGAGGCCCCACAAGGAGAACCGCCATGTCCCTCTACAAGCGCGTCCTGGTCCCCACCGACGGCTCCGAGATCACCGCCAAGGCCGTGCAGACCGCCATCGCCATGGCGCGCCAGAACGGCGCCGAGGTCTTCACCATCGCCGTCAAGGAACCGTTCCCGTACAGCGCCATCTCCGAGATGCAGCCGGTGCCGCCGCAGGAGTTCTACGACGCGCAGGAGCGCATCGCCGCCGAGCGCGTGAAGGCCGTGATGGACGCCGCGCTGGGCGCCGGCGTGAAGTGCACCGGCCACACCGTCGAAGCGCTGCACCCCTGGGAAGCCATCATCGACCACGCGAAGGCGCACAGCTGCGACCTCATCGTGATGGCCTCGCACGGCCGCCGCGGCCTCGCCGCGCTGATGCTGGGCAGCGAGACGCAGCGCGTGCTGATCCACACCACGCTGCCGGTGCTGGTGGTGCGCTGACGCCGCCGTGTTGAAATCGCCCCCCTGAGAACCGCAGGGGGGCCGATGCAGGCGCAGGCATTCATCCGCAAGTGGGGCCCCGGCGGCCCGGCGTTCGACCTGAACGAACGCGCAGGCGCGCAGGCCCACTTCATCGACCTGTGCCGCGTGCTCGGCGTGCCCGAGCCGGGCGACCCCGAGCAGTACTGCTTCGAGCGCGGCCTCACCAAGACCGGCAGCGCCGGCGTGCGCACCGACGGCTTTGCCGACGTCTGGAAGCGCGGCTGCTTCGGCTGGGAATACAAGGCGCCGGGCCGCAGCCTCGAAGGCGCGCTGAAGCAGCTGATGATGTACGCGCTGCCGCTGGAGAACCCGCCCCTGCTGGTGGTGAGCGACCGCCTCGCCATCGAGGTGCACACCCATTTCACCGGCACGCCGAGCGAACGGCACCGCTTCGCGCTGGAAGACGTGGCCCGCCCCGACGTGCAGCAGCGCCTGCGCGCGCTGTGGCTGGACCCCGACGCCTACCGCCCCAAGCGCACCAACCGCGAAATCACCGAGGAAGCCGCGCGCACCTTCGCCGGCACCGCCGACCGCCTGCGCGCCAGCGGCGTGCCCGGCCACCAGGTCAGCCACTTCCTCACGCAGTGCGTGTTCTGCTTCTTCGCCGAAGACGTGGGGCTGCTGCCGAGCCGCCTGTTCGAGCGCCTGGTGAATGTGCAGGCCGACCCCGCGCGCCTGCGCACGCAGCTGCAGAGCCTGTTCGACACCATGCGCGCCGGCGGCCTGTTCGGCGTCGACGACGTGCCCTGGTTCAACGGCGGCCTCTTCGCCACCATCGATGTGCCCGCGCTGGACAGCGCCGACCTCGCCGCGCTGAAGGCCGCCAGCGGGCTGGACTGGAGCGCCATCGACCCCAGCATCTTCGGCACCCTGTTCGAGCGCGGCCTCGACCCCGCCAAGCGCAGCCAGCTGGGCGCGCACTACACCGACCCCGCCACCATCCTGCGGCTGGTGGAACCGGTGGTGCAGCGCCCGCTGCTGGCCGAATGGGAGGGCCACAAGGCGCGCATTGCCGCCGCCACCGGCAAGAGCAAGAAGCACGGCGACAAGCCCTGGCGCGAAGCGCAGGCGGCGTTCGTGGAGTACCTGGAACGGCTGAAGGCCTACCGCGTGCTGGACCCGGCCTGCGGCAGCGGCAACTTCCTGTACCTGGCGCTGAAGTGCCTGAAGGACATCGAGCACCAGGTCAACCTGGAAGCCGAGGCGCTGGGCCTGGAACGCCAGCACGACGTGACCGGGCCGCACAACGTGCTGGGCATCGAGCTGAACGAATACGCCGCCGAACTGGCGCGCGTGACGGTGTGGATCGGCGAACTGCAGTGGCGGCTGCAGAAGGGCTACGGCTTCAAGATGAACCCGGTGCTGGAGGCGCTGGAACACATTGAATGCCGCGACGCGGTGCTGGGGCGGGACGGCCGTGAAGCGGCGTGGCCGGCGGCGGATGCGGTGGTGGGGAATCCGCCGTTTGTCGGGAACAAGAAGATGCGCGGCGATCTCGGTGACGACTACACGGAGAGACTTCGTGCGGCGTACAGCCACCGCGTCCCTGCCGGTGCCGATCTCGTTTGCTATTGGTTCGAGCAGGCGCGCGGGCAGATGGAGGGTGGACGACTCACAGTTGCAGGACTTGTGTCTACGAACTCGATCCGCGGCGGGGTGAATCGTCACGTGCTGGATAGGATCGCCGCAACCTCGACGATCTTCGAGGCCTGGAGCGACGAGCCTTGGGTGAACGAAGGCGCGGCTGTTCGCGTTTCGCTGATTGCATTCGGCAAAGCCGCGACCACGCGCCTGAACGGCCGACATGTGTCGTCAGTCGCCAGCGACCTGACGGACTCCGGTGGCGACACCGCGGGTGACCTCACGACGGCCAAGCAGCTCGACGAGAACTCGAACGCGTGCTTTCAAGGCACCAGCAAAGTTGGCGACTTCGACATCGCTCGCGACGAGGCAGTGCGGCTGCTCCTTGAGCCGAACGTCAACGGCGAGTCGAACGCTGTTGTCGTAAAGCCTTGGGCGAATGCGATGGACCTGACGCGGCGACCCTCAGAGACCTGGGTGGTCGACTTCGGCACTGAGATTGACGAACCGGACGCAGCGCACTTCGAGGCACCATTTCGTCTGCTTGCCGAGCGCGTTCGGGCGGAGCGTGCGAAAAACAATCGCGAGGCATATCGACGCTACTGGTGGCGACACGCCGAGGCCAGATCGGGGATGCGACGTGCGCTGACGCCGTGCCCGCGCTACATCGCGACTCCGCGCGTTTCTAAGCATCGAGTCTTCGCCTGGTTGCCCAGAACGACGCTGCCTGATACCGCCATCGTTGTCGCGTGCCGGTCCGACGACACAACTTTCGGAGTGCTTCACAGTCAACCGCACGAGCATTGGTCACTCCGCATGGGCACCTCGCTCGAAGACCGTCCGCGCTACACCCCCACCACCTGCTTCGAGACCTTCCCCTTCCCCGCCGGTCTCACCCCTGCCGACACCGCGCATCAGCGCACCGAGGCGCTGCCCGACGGCGCCGTCATCCCCGCCGGCCTGGCGCCCGAAGTGCGCAGCCATGCCGAGGCCATCGCGCGCGCCGCGAAGCGCCTGGTCGACCAACGCGACGCCTGGCTGAACCCGCCCGAGTGGACCGAGCGCGTGCCCGAGGTGGTGCCGCTGGGTTCGACGACCTCGCCTTACCCCGACCGCATCGTGCCGAAGCCGGGCTTCGAGAAGCAGGTGGCGAAACGCACGCTGACGAACCTCTACAACGAGCGCCCGGCCTGGCTGGCGAACGCTCATGCCGCGCTCGACGCTGCGGTGGCCGCGGCCTACGGCTGGGCCGATGGCGCCACGCTGGCCGACGACGAGATCCTGCGCCGCCTGCTGGCGCTGAACCTGGAACGCGCGGCGGCCGAACGCGGCCGCCCGGGCGGCGCCTGAACGCAGCCGATCAGGCCGCGCTGCCGGCAATGTGCCGCTTCAGCACCTCGATCGCCAGCACGGTGGCGCGCGACGCCAGCGCGTAGGCGCTGCCGGGGCCCAGCAGGCGTTCGGCACGCGCGTAGTCGCCGGCGTTGATGACGCCGGCGACGTCGGCCGCACGCGCGTGGAAGACCGCATGCGCCTGCACGCAGTCGGCGTAGGCCGGCAGCGCTCCGAACCACTCGCGCGCCGGGCCGTGCAGCCATTGGCCGTACTCGCAGGCGTCGTCGCGGGCGACGGCCTGGACGTCCAGCACTTCGCGCTCGGAGATCGCGTGGCGCAGCCGGATCTTCCAGTCGGTGTGCGAATTGATGGCGTCGTTCAGGTTCATGCGGCAGGCCGGGGAGACGGCGCCAGTGTACCCACCGGGGCATGGTGCCGGCCGGGCCGGCCGCGCGCCGGGCGTAGCATCGGCCCACCATGACCTTCGCCTACATCGCCCTCGCCCTCATCGTCGGTGCCGCCTGCGGCACGATGATGGCGTACGAACTGCGCGGCCAGCGCGCGCGC
This sequence comes from Pseudomonadota bacterium, assembly GCA_963204815.1. Taxonomy (GTDB): domain Bacteria; phylum Pseudomonadota; class Gammaproteobacteria; order Burkholderiales; family Burkholderiaceae_C; genus Rubrivivax. The sequence goes on from CAUJHQ010000003.1 coordinate 30,472, forward strand.
AACCCCTGGGAGCCGTGGCTGCTGTTCGCGGCCTGCGCGGCGGTCGTCATCATCGCGGCGGCCATCGTCGAGCGGCTCAACGAGAGCAGCCCCGCCAGCGCCACCGTCAAGGGCCTCAGCGTGCTGGCGGTGGGCGTGGGCTATGGCGCCGCGTACTGGCTGCGCCGGCGCAGCCGCTCGAAGGGCGGCTGAGCGTCAGGCGCCCTGGCCGGCGCCCAGCTTGAAGAAGGCCACCGCCTGCACCAGCTGCGAGGCCTGCACCTTCAGGCTTTCGGCGGCGGCGGAAGACTCTTCCACCAGCGCCGCGTTCTGCTGCGTCGACTGGTCCATCTGCGTCACCGCCTGGCCGACCTGGCCGACGCCGGCGTTCTGCTCGCGGCTGGCCGACGCGATCTCGCCGACGATGTCGCTCACGCGCTGGATCGACGCCACGATGTCCTGCATCGTGCGCCCGGCCTGGCCGACCAGCGCGCTGCCCTTCTCGACGCGCTCGCCGCTGGAGGCGATGAGCGACTTGATCTCGCGCGCGGCTTCGGCGCTGCGGTGCGCCAGCGCCCGCACCTCGCCGGCGACGACGGCGAAGCCGCGGCCGTGCTCGCCGGCACGCGCCGCCTCGACGGCGGCATTCAGCGCCAGGATGTTGGTCTGGAACGCGATGCCGTCGATGACGCCGATGATCTCGCCGATGCGGCGCGAGGCTTCGTCGATCGAGTTCATCGTGGCGACGACCTCGCCGACCACCTTGCCGCCGTCGCCGGCCACCTCGCTGGCCTGGCGCGCCAGCTGGCTGGCCTGCTGGGCGCTGTCGGTGTTGTGGCGCGCGGTCTGGCCGAGCTGCTCCATCGTCGCCGCGGTCTGCTGCAGCGCGCTGGCCTGGTGCTCGGTGCGCGACGACAGGTCCTGGTTGCCCTGGGCGATCTGCGCGCTCGCGGTCGCCACCTGGTCGGCGGTGCCGCGCACGCCGGCCACCACGCGGCCCAGCGCGCCCTGCATGTCGCCCAGCGCGGCCAGCAGCGGCGAAAACTCGTCACGCTCGCGGTCGACCACCGGCACGCCGATGTCGCCGTCGCGCACACGCTCGGCCACCTGCTGCGATTCGCGCACGCGGCGGCGCAGCTGGCGCGCGATGTAGACCGAGAATGCGCCCAGGCCGACCGCCACCGCGCCCACCAGCGCCACCAGCATGGCCAGCGTGGAGCTGACCTGGCCCTGGCCGGTCTCGATGTCGTCCGCCAGCGCCTTCAGCTGGAACTCGACGTTGCCGTCCAGTTCGACGAGCAGCTGGTTGCGCAGCGGCACCAGCTGGTCGGCCAGGTGGGCGAAGGCCTCTTCCTTGCGGCCGGCCGTGATGAGCGCGAGGTTGGCGTCGGCCAGGGCGTCGAACTGCGCCACGAGCGGCTTCACCTTCGCGAAGCGCGCCCGGCCCTGTTCGGTGAAGAGGCCGCGTTCATAGCTGGAGAGCCACTCGCCCAATGCCTTGCGCTTGCCGGCCAGATCGTCCAGCGTGGCCTTCAGCTCGGCGGGGTTGCGCGACAGCATGGCGTGGCGCAGCAGCAGCGAGGCCTGGGTGACCTTCAGTTCGATTTCGCTCACCTGGTTCAGCTGCGGTACGCGCGCCTTCCGGGTGTGCTCGGAGATCTCGTTCACGCCGTTCAGGCGCACGTACGAGTACAGCGCGATGGCGACGAGCGCGGTGACGATGATGCCGACGACGATGTAGAGGCGGCCGGAGATGCCGAGTCCTTGGTGAGATTGCATGCGCGAGAGCTTTCTTGATTCGACTGACGCATTGAAATCGCCAGTTTCATCAGGACTCATCGGCAAACGTAAGCAAATCTTTAGCGCCCGCGCCCGGCTTTCGTCACGAACGGCGGCGGCCCCGCCCTTCAGTGGTCGTGAAGAAGGCCGCGCGCCAGCACCACCACCGCCAGCCCCACCGCGAGCCAGACCAGTTGTGACAGCGTCTCGCGCCAGGCCAGCCGGCGCTGCAGCTGCGGCAGCAGGTCGGCGACGGCGACGTAGACGAAGCTGCTCGCCGCGACGACGAGCAGGTAGGGAAAGAAGTCCTTCCACGGCCCGACGATGAAGTAGCCGAGCACGCCGCCCAGCACCGCCGCCAGGCCGGAGATCGTGTTGTAGGCCAGCGCCCGCGCGCGCGACAGGCCGGCGTTGAGCAGCACGATGTAGTCGCCCACCTCCTGCGGGATCTCGTGGGCGATGATGGCCAGCGCGGTGACCACGCCCAGCTGCACGTCGGTGAGGAAGGCGGCGGCGATGATGATGCCGTCGCAGAAGTTGTGGATGCTGTCGCCCAGCAGCACGCTCCAGCCGCCGCGGCCGGCCTGCTCGGCGTCGAAGCCGTGGTGGTGGTGGTGGTGCGGGTCGTCGCCTTCGTGGTGATGGCCGTGGCGGTACAGCTCGGCCTTCTCCAGCAGGAAGAAGAACAGCAGGCCGCCGAGCAGCGTGACGAAGAGCTCGTGCGCGTCGACGCCCGGTGATTCGAAGGCTTCGGGCAGCACGTGCAGCAGCGCGGTGCCCAGCAACACGCCGGCGGACAGGCTGACGAGGCTCTTCACCACGCGCGCCAGCAGGCCGACCGTCAGCGACGCCGCGATCAGCACGGACAACACGCCGCCCGCCAGGGTGGCGGCCACGATGTACAGGAGGGTCATGGAAGCTCGATGCAGCCGGGATTTCCCAGCCTCGATTCGATCTTATCGACCCTGTCAAGCGGGGCGCCGCGCGCCCCGCCGCTCACGCGACGCCGTGGGCCTTGAACCAGGCCAGCGCGCGCTTCCAGCCGTCGTCGGCCGCTTCCTTGCGGTAGCTCGGCCGGTAGTCGGCATGGAAGGCGTGCGGCGCCTCGGGGTAGACGACGAACTCGCTCGCCTTCGCCGCGGCGTTGGCGGCGCCGGCGGCGGTGAGCGCGGCCTTCATCTGGTTCACCGTGTCCAGCGGGATGCCGGTGTCGGCACCGCCGTACAGGCCGAGCACCGGGCCCTTCAGCGCCGCGGCCACGTCGACCGGTTGCTTCGGGTTCAGCGGCGAGGCGGCGCCCACGAGGCGCCCGTACCAGGCCACGCCGGCCTTCACCGCCGGGTTGTGCGCGGCGTACAGCCAGGTGATGCGGCCGCCCCAGCAGAAGCCGGTGACGCCGACGGCGCCGGTGGCAGCGCCCTGCCCCTTCGCCCACGCGACGCTGGCGTCGAGGTCCTTCATGACCTGCTCGTCGGGCACCTTGGAGACGACCTCGGCGATCAGCTTGGCGATCTCGCCGTAGCTGCCGGCGTCGCCCTGGCGCACGAAGAGCTCGGGCGCGACGGCGAAGTAGCCGGCCTTCGCGAAGCGGCGCGCGACGTCGGCGATGTGCTCGTGCACGCCGAAGATCTCGCTCACCACCAGCACCAGCGGCGCGTTCGGGCGGTTCGCGGGCGCGGCGCGGTAGGCCGGCATCTTGAAGTCGCCGACCGGAATGGTGACCTCGCCGGTGACGAGGCCGGCACTGTCGGTCTTGATGGTCTGCGCGCCGACCGGCAGCACGGCGGCGGCGAAGCCGGTGCCGACGGTGCCGCGCACGAAGCCGCGGCGGCTCAGGCCGCCGGCGGGCACGAGGGTGTCGAACTCTTCCTTCAGCATGGGCAGGCTCCTCGAACGGGGGGTCGCGAAAGGCGGCGATTGTAGGAATCGCGTCGCAGGCCTCTTGCACAATGGGGCCATGCCCGACAAGAACTCGACCCCGGTGCTGGCCGCGGTGGACATGGGGTCGAACAGCTTCCGGCTCGAAATCGGACAGCTGGTGCACGGCCGCTACCGCCGTGTCGACTACGTGAAGGACACCGTGCGCCTGGGCGCCGGCCTCGACGCCGCCGGCATGCTCACCGGCGAGGCCGCCGAGCGCGGGCTCGAATGCCTGCGCCGCTTCTCGCAGCGGCTGGCCCAGCACGGCCCGAATGCGGTGCGCGCGGTGGCCACGCAGACGCTGCGCGAGGCGAAGAACCGCGACGCCTTCCTGCAGGTGGGCCAGGCGGCGCTGGGCCACCCGATCGAGGTGATCTCGGGCCGCGAGGAAGCGCGCCTGATCTACGCCGGCGTCGCCTTCCTGCAGCCGGCCGACGAGCCGCGGCTCGTCATCGACATCGGCGGCCGCTCGACCGAACTGATCCTCGGCCGCGCGCGCACGCCGCAGGTGGCGGAGTCGTTCGCGGTCGGCTGCGTCAGCCTGACGATGCGCTTCTTCGAGGGCGGCCGCATCGACGCCGCCGCCTTCCGCGCCGCCCAGGTCGCCGCCGGCGCCGAGCTGGAAGAGGCGCTGGGGCTGTTCGCGCCCGGGCGCTGGCAGCAGGCGCTGGCGTCGTCGGGCACGGCGAGCGCGGTGTCGCAGCTGCTGATGGCGGCCGGCGTGTCCGACGGCCGCATCACGCCAGCCGGCCTGCGCTGGGCCATCGAGCGCTGCATCGAGGCCGGCCACATCGACCGCCTGGACCTGCCGGGCCTGAAGCCCGAGCGGCGCGCCGTGCTGCCCGGCGGGCTGGCGATCCTGTACACGCTGGCGGTGCAGTTCGGCATCGACACGCTATGGCCCGCCAAGGGCGCGCTGCGCCAGGGCGTCATCATCGACCTGCACGAGCGGCGCAGCGCGCCGCGCCGCGCCGGCGGCGACATGCGCGACCACACGGTGCGCGAGATGCAGGCGCGCTTCGGTGCCGACGCCGCGCAGGCGCGGCGCGTGGCGAGCGTGGCGCTGCCGCTCTTCGACGCCGTGCAGCCGCAGGCCGACGCCGAGACGCGGCGTGAGCTCGCCTGGGCCTGTGAGCTGCACGAGATCGGCCTCATGGTGTCGCACCACGACCACCACCGCCACAGCGCCTACGTGCTCGCGCACGCCGACGCGCCGGGCTTTTCGCAGAGCCAGCAGCGGCGCATCGGCGACCTCGTGCTCGGCCAGCGCGGCGGGCTGCGCAAGGTGGAGCCGGCGCTGGCGAGCGAAGCCTTCGCGTGGCAGGTGCTGTGCCTGCGGCTGGCGGTGATCAAGTGCCACGCCCGCGCCGCCGTCGACCCGAACGCGCTGACGCTGCGCTCGCGCGGCCGCGAAGCGCTGCTGCGCTGGCCGGCGCACTGGGCGGAGACGCACCCGCGCACGCTGTTCCTGCTGCAGGAAGAGATGCAGGCCTGGTCGCGCGGGGCGCCGCTGACGCTGCACCTGCCGCGCTGAGCGGGCAGATCGGGGGGCCTGCCGCTACGCCGCCAGGCGCGGCGCGAGGGCGTCGACCAGCGACTTCAGCGCCTGCTCGAGTTCGCGCGCGCGGCGCGCCAGTTCGGCGCGCGGCGCGTCGGCCTGGTGGCCCAGCGCCTCCAGCTCGGCCGCCATCTCCTGCACCTCGACCGCGCCGATGGTGGCGCAGGCGCCGCGCAGCGAATGGGCCAGGCGGGCCAGCTCGCGCGGCGGCGCGCTGTCGGCGCCGTCGCGCAGCGCCGGCATGCCGGCGGCGTAGACGCCGACGAAGCGGCGCAGCACCGCGAGGTACAGCTCGGGCCGCAGGCCGGACTGGCGCAGGCCGCCGGCGGCGTCGAAGCCGGGCACGCCGCTGACCGCCTCGATGCCGGCCACGCCGCTGGCCGGCGCCGCGCTGGCTGGCGCGGCCGTGGGCGGCGCTGCGGCCGCCGCTGGCGCCGCGCGCTCCGGCAGCCAGCGCAGCAGCGCGGCGTACAGCGCCTGCGGGTCCACCGGCTTCACGAGGTGGTCGTTCATGCCGGCGGCCATGCAGGCCTGCCGGTCCTCGGCGAAGGCGTTGGCCGTCAGCGCCAGCACCGGCCAGTGCGCGCGACCGGGCAACGTGCGGATGGCACGCGTGGCGGCCAGGCCGTCCATCACCGGCATCTGCACGTCCATCAGCACGAGCGCGTAGTCGTTCGCGCCGGCCATGCGCACGGCCTCGGCGCCGTCGGCGGCGACGTCGACACGCAGGCCGACGGCGTCGAGCAGCTCGACGGCGACGTCCTGGTTGACCGGGTTGTCCTCGGCCAGCAGCACGCGCAGCCCGGCGGCGCGGCGGCGCAGCGCGGCTTCGGCGGCGCCGTCGTCGTCGTCGCTGGGGCGGCGCTGCGTGGCGGGCTGGTCGTGCGCCAGCAGGTCGAGCAGGCATTCGCGCAGCGCCGCTTCGGTGACCGGCTTGGCGAGCACGCGGTCGATGCCGGCGCCCGCGGCCAGCGCCTCCAGCTCGGCCACCTGGCGCGCGCTGGCGAGCACGAGCGCGCTGTCGCGGCCGGCGCCCTGGCGCAGGCGGCGCGCCAGTTCGAGGCCGTCCATGCCGGGCATCTGCCAGTCGAGCACGACGACGTCGTACGGCGCGCCGTCGTCGGCGGCCGCGCTGGCCATCGCGAGCGCGGCGCTGGCGCTGGCGACGGCGTCGGTGCGCAGGCCGAGCTCGCCCATCAGCGAGCCGATGGCCAGGCGCGTCTCGGGCGCGTCGTCGACCAGCAGCCCGCGGCGGCCGGCGAACGGCGCCTCGCGGCCGGCCGGCGGCGCGGCGCCGGCCTGCGCCAGTTCGGCGCTGAACCAGAAGCGGCTGCCGGTGCCGGGCGTGCTCTCGGCGCCGACGCTGCCGCCCATCATCTCGGCGAGGCGGCGCGTGATCGCCAGGCCGAGGCCGGTGCCGCCGTAGCGCCGCGTCATCGAGCTGTCGGCCTGCTCGAAGGCCGTGAACAGCTGCGCCAGCTTCTCCGGCGCGATGCCGACGCCGGTGTCGGTGACGTCGAAGCGCACGCGCCAGCCGTCCGGGCGCTCGACCTCGACGCCCGCCTGCAGCGTGACGCGGCCGCGTTCGGTGAACTTGACCGCGTTGGCCAGCAGGTTCAGCAGCGCCTGCGACAGCCGCATCGGGTCGCCGCGCAGGCGCGGCGGCAGCGTGTCCACGCGCACGTCGATCTCCAGGCCCTTCTCGCGCGCCTTGTCGGCGACGAGCGCGACGGTGCGCGAGATCACCTCGCCGGGCGCGAAGTCGACCGCCTCCAGCGCGAGCTTGCCGGCCTCGATCTTGGACAGGTCGAGGATGTCGTTGATGATCTCCAGCAGGTGGTGCGCGGCATCGGTGATCTTGGCCAGGCGCGCGCGCTGCTGCGGCGCCTGCAGCTCGCGCGCCAGCAGGTGCGTGACGCCGATGATGGCGTTCATCGGCGTGCGGATCTCGTGGCTCATGTTGGCGAGGAAGGCGCTCTTGGCCTGGCTCGCCTGCTCGGCGCGGTCGCGCGACAGCGTCAGCGCGTCGTTGAGCTCGCGCAGGCGCTGCTCGGCGCGCCGCGCCTCGGTGACGTCGGTGGCCAGCGCGAAGAAGCCCTGCACCTGGCCGTCGCGCAGGTCGGGCACGTACTGCAGCCAGGTCACCCGTTCGACGCCATCCGCGCCGGCCCACCGGTGCTCGAAGTTGCGCGGCTCGCCGCGCAGCACCGCCAGCACGTGCGGCTCGTTGTGGGCCGCGGTCTCCGCGCCCAGCACATCGGCATAGCTGCGGCCGATGACATCGGCGGGCTCGACCTGCCACCACTCGCAGAAATAGCGGTTGACGAAGCGGCAGCGCGCTTCGCGGTCCCAGTAGCTCAGGCGACCGGGCACGCTGTCGGCGATCAGGCGCGAGCGCTTCTCGGCGACGACGAGCGCCTGGTTGGCGGCGGCCAGGCGGCGCTCGGCGCGCTGGCTCTCGCTGACGTCGATGGCGAAGACATACCAGCCGACCACCTCGCCGTGCGGCCGGTCGGGCAGGCGGTGGACCGCGAAGTCGCCTTCACGGCCGCCGGTGCCGGTCATCCGCACGTGGCCCGTGAAGGCCTGGCCGGCGACCGCCCGCTGGATGTCGGCGTTGTGCTCGGCCGCGAACACCGGGCCCAGCACTTCTTCGACCGTACGGCCGAGCACCTCGGCCTCGCGCAGGCCGAACCATTCGAGGTAGGCGCGGTTGGCGAAGCGCAGCCGGCGCTCGCGCGTCCAGTACGCGATCAGCGTGGGCTGGTGGTCGGCCACGGTGCGCATGAAGGCGTCGGACTCGCCGAGCGCGGCGAGCGCGCGCTGCAGTTCGGCGGTGCGCTCGACGACGCGTGCCTCCAGGTCCTGCTGCTGGCGCGCCAGCGCGTCCTCGGCATGGCGCCGCTCGGTCACGTCGGCGAACGAGACGACGGCGCCGACGAGCGAGCGGCCTTCTTCGTCGTGCACCGGCACCGCGTTGGTCTGCAGCCAGACGGTGCGGCCGTCGTCGGCGCGCACGTAGCCGAGCACGGCACCGTGCTGCGGCTGGCCGGTGGCGTAGACGCGCGCCAGCGGCATCTCTTCGATCGGGATGGGGGTGCCGTCGGCGCGCAGCACGTGCCAGGCCGCCATCGCGGCGCGCGAGGCCGACATCTGCGCCTGCGTGACGCCCAGGATGCGCTCGGCCGCCGGGTTGCAGCCCAGCGCCTGGGCGCGGTGGTCGAAGATGATGACGCCCTCGCTGAGCGCAGTGACCATCGAGCGGTAGTGCGCCGCGCTCGTGCTCATCGCCTGCTCGACGCGGCGCAGCGGCGTGATGTCGGTCCAGATCAGCACCGCGCCGCCGCGCTCGGTGCGCAGCGGCACCGCCAGCAGCGTGAAGTGGCGCAGCACGCTGCCGATGGGGCACGCCAGTTCGGTGCGATGCGATGGCGCGCGCCCTTCGAGCACGGCGCGCAGCCCGGCGGCGACGTCGTCGCGCGAGGTGGCCGACGCCCCCAGCGCCGGCCCGGACACGGCCAGGAAGTCGGCGCCCTCGGCGACCGCCGTCACCGCGGCATGCTCGACGTGCAGCGACGCGAACGCGCGCCAGGCGGCGTTCATCGCGATCACGCGGCCGGCGCGGTCGAGCACGACCATCGCGTTGGGCACCGAGTCCTCGATCGCGCGCACGAGGCGCGTCGACTCGAGCAGCCGCTCCTCGGTGCGGGCGCGCTCGGTGACGTCCTGCACCACCGCGATCAGCGCCTTGCGCCCGCGCACGAGGCCGCTGCTGACCTGCACCTCGACGAGGCGGCGCGTGCCGTCCGGGCGCATCACGTCGTACAGCGCGCCGCTCAGCTCGCCGCTGGCGTGCACGGTCGCGATGCCGGAGTGCAGGCGCTCGTGCTGCTCGGGGGCGACGAAGTCGGTGAGCGGCCGGCCTTCGATCTCGGCGACCGAGCGACCGCTGATCTCGGCCGCGCGCGGGTTGGCGAAGACGATGTTGCCGTCCTGCACGACGATGAGCGCCGAACCCGACTGCTCGATCAGCGCGCGGTAGCGGTCCTCGGTCTGGTGCAGCGCGGCCAGCGTGGCGGCGCGCAGCCGGTCGCCGCGCCACAGCCCGGCGATGACACCGGCCACCGCCAGCAGCAGGCCGACGACGAGGCCCTCGTAGCCATGCCCCTGCGTGAAGTCGACGCCGTAGTGCTCGAAGCCGACGAGCGCGAGGGCCAGCAGCACGCCCGCGAGGGCCACCGGCAGGTGCCACCCCTTGCGCTCACGCTCGCGACCCGACTGCACCAAGACCCGCTGCTCCGTGCCCGCCGCCTGGCGGGCCTGACGGTCGCATTGTCACGGATGAGCGGGTCCGCCCCTTTCTCGCCGCCCCGAGGCCCCGGGTTCAGGCGAGTTCGGGCGCGATGGCGGCGTGCAGCACCACCTGCATCTGGCCGTCCCGCTCGCGCGCGCGCAGCCAGCACAGGCCGCCCTTGCGCACCGGCCAGGCCTGCGCCTGCCCCGAGAGCAGGTAGGCCGCCGCCAGCCCGAGCGCCGGCTGGTGGCCGACGACGAGCACCGGCTCGCGCGCGTCGGGCCAGCGCACGGCGTGCAGCAGCGCGTCGACCGTGGCCCCGGGCGCGAGCGCCGGCAGCGTCTTCGTCTTGCGGTCGAGCGCGGCGGCGGTCTCGCGGCAGCGCCGCGCCGGGCTGACCAGCACCTTCGTCGACTCGGGCAGGTGGCGGTTCAGCCAGGCGGCCATGCGCTGCGCCTGGCGCTCGCCCTTGGGCGTGAGCGGGCGGTCGAGATCGTCCTGGCCGTCGCGCGCGTCGAAGGCCTCGGCGTGGCGCCAGAGGATCAGGTCCACGCCGTGCCTCCGCCGTAGCGCTGCATCAGCGCCCGCTGCGCGCTCACGCCCTCTTCGGCGACGCGGCGGTAGCGGCCGTCGGCGTCGAGCGCCCAGGCGTCCAGCGTGTCGTGCAGGTAGGGCACGAGCGCCTCGTCGATGACGCGCTGGCGCAGCGCGGGGTCGCGCACCGGCCACGCGATCTCGATGCGGCGGAACATGTTGCGCCCCATCCAGTCGGCGCTGCTGAGGTACAGCGCCTCGTCGGCGTCGCCCTCGCCCCATCGGAAGTACATCACCCGCGTGTGCTCGAGGAAGCGGCCGACGACGCTGCGCACGCGGATGCGCTCGCTGACGCCGGGCCGCCCCGGCGGCAGCATGCAGGCCCCGCGCACGATGAGGTCGATCGACGCGCCGGCCTGCCCGGCCTGCAGCAGCGCATCGATGAGGGCGGTGTCGGTGAGCGCGTTGACCTTGACGACGATGCGCGCCGGCCGCCCGGCGCGCGCCGCGTCCGCCACCTGGCCGATGTGGCGCAGCAGCCGGCGGTGCAGCACGAAGGGCGCGGTCAGCAGGTGCTGCGGCGCCTTCACGCGCGCCTGGCTGGCGAGCTGCAGGAACACCGCGTCGGCGTCGGCGGTGAGGCCGGGGTCCGCCGTCAGCGTGCCGATGTCGGTGTACAGGCGCGCGGTGCGCGGGTTGTAGTTGCCGGTGGACAGGTGCAGGTAGCGCCGCAGGCGCGTGCCCTCGCGCCGCGTGACGAGCATCAGCTTGGCGTGCGTCTTCAGGCCGACGATGCCGTAGACCACCTGCGCGCCGACCGCCTCCAGCCGCTCGGCCCAGTTGATGTTGGCCTCCTCGTCGAAGCGCGCCTTCAGCTCGACGACGACCATCACCTCCTTGCCGCGGCGTGCCGCCTCGATCAGCAGGTCCATCAGCACGCTCTGGCTGCCGGTGCGGTAGATGGTCTGCTTGATCGCCAGCACGTCGGGGTCGTGCACCGCCTCGCGCAGGAACTGCACCACCGGCTCGAAGCTCTCGAAGGGGTGGTGCAGCAGCAGGTCGCCTTCGCGCAGGCGCTCGAAGATCGACTGCCCGCGCGGCAGGCTCTGCTCCGGCCAGCGCGGCTCGAACGGCGGGAAGCGCAGCGCGTCGCCGCTGGCCTGGTCGATCAGCTGCGTCAGGCGCACCAGGTTGACCGGCCCGTTGACCTTGTAGAGCGAAGCCTCGGGCAGCGCGAACTGCTCGAGCAGGAAGTCCGACAGCTCGCGCGGGCAGCTGTTCACCACCTCGAGCCGGATCGCCTGCCCGAAGTGGCGCGTGGTGAGGCCGCTGCGCAGCGCCTGGCGCAGGTTCTGCACGTCGCCCTCGTCGACCTCGAGGTCGGAATCGCGCGTGACGCGGAACTGCGAGAAGGACTCCACCGTGCGGCCCGCGAACAGCTCGTCGAGGTGGGCGCGGATCACGCTGGTCAGCAGCACGAAACCCTGCGCGCCGCCGCACAGTTCGGCCGGCAGGCGGATCACGCGCGGCAGCACGCGCGGCACCTTGACGATGGCGATCGAGTTCTCGCGCCCGAAGGCGTCGCGGCCGCCCAGGCGGGCGATGAAGTTCAGGCTCTTGTTGGCGACCAGCGGGAACGGGTGGCTCGGGTCCAGGCTCACCGGCACCAGCAGCGGCCGCACCTGGGTCTCGAAGAAGCGCGCCACCCAGGCGCGCTGGGCGGCGTCGCGCTCGGCGTGGTTGAGGATCAGGATGCCTTCGCGCTGCAGCGCCGGCATCAGCTCTTCGTTGAAGAGCGCGTACTGCTCGTCGATCAGCTCGTGCGCCACCGCCGCCAGCGCCGTGACGGCGGCGTTGGCGCCCGAGGCCTTGGCCTGCTCGATGACATCGGCCAGCCGCACCTCGAAGAACTCGTCGAGGTTCGACGAGACGATCGTCAGGTAGCGCAGGCGCTCCAGCAGCGGCACGTCGGCGCGGCGCGCCTGCGCCAGCACGCGGCGGTTGAACTGCAGGATGGAGCGTTCGCGGTCGAGCAGCGCGGTTGCGGCGGCTTCGTCGGCACGCGGTTCTTCGATCATCCGCGCAGTTTATGGAGGCTGCGCGACGGTTTCATGACAAGGATCCATCCCTCAACGGCAGGAGGCCGCCGCGGCCGCTGCGCGCTATGCTGAGCGCCCCAGGCTGGAGAGGCACGCGATGAACTCGATCAACCGACCGCGCCAGGACCCACCGAAGTCGGTCGATGCAGCCTTCCTCGCGGCCTTCCGGGACCAGACGGTCGAGGACTTCTGCGCCAAGAGCAAGGAGGCCGGCCGCTTCAGCGTCGGGGACAGCGACAACCACTGCGCCCACTTCGTCAGCCACGCGCTCGGGTTCAGGTTCGGCGCACTGTGCCTGAGCGAGAAGTACTTCGGCGCCGAAGGCCGCTCGATGCGCGTCGACGAGATCTTCACCTGGTGCCCGGATCGCGGGCCGTGGGCCAGCCGGCCGAAGACGCTGGACCCCTGCCTGATCTTCGCGACCCTCAAGAACAACGTGATGACGCCCAAGAAGGGCCTGGTCGAGATGGGGCAGAGCCGGTTCAAGCATGTCGGCATCTGGCTCAAGGGGGCGGCCTGGAACTACCACAACGGCCGCACGGGCCCGGAGGGGGTCGTCGAAGACGGCGAACACTTCTTCCTGAACCTCTACGGCCCGAACACCGTGTGCTTCTACGGGTCGTTCCCGGCCTGAGATGGGAGAGGCCTCGATGCGCCGCGCCGCTGCCGTCCTGCTGGTGGCGTGCGCCGCCGCCCTGCCGTCACGCGCCGCCGAAGGGCAGGCACTCGGCCCCGGCGACGCGCGCTTCGATCAGGTGCTGACCCGCCTGCTGAGCCACGGCCAGCGGCGCATACCGAACCGGCCGTCGTGCCCGACCCCGCGCGCCGGCGATACGGCGGCGCGCAGCGTGACCGTCGCCGAGGCGCTCGCCGGCGCGATCCGGCGCGAGGGTGAAGGCGCCGGCGCGCTGCAGTTGCGTTTGCGCTGCCACCCGGCCGGTGGCTCCCGGCGCGTCGACGAGTGCCGGCTGCTCGTCAGCGCGGTCGATGGCGGCGACGAATCGAGCGCCGGTCTGTCCTTCGAGACGCCGCGCGACAGTGCCGCCGTCGTGTGGCCCAGCGTGCGCTGTGTGCTGACCCCCTGAAGCGCGGCGCGCCGGCGGCGTCAGTGCGCCTGGTCCCAGTTCGGCCCCACGCCCACCTCCGCCAGCAGTGGCACCTTCAGCTCGGCCACGCCGGCCATCAGGTGCGGGATCGCTTCCTTCGCCCAGCCGAGCTCGGCCTCGGGCACCTCGAGCACCAGTTCGTCGTGCACCTGCATCACCATGCGCGTGGCGCGGCGCTCGTCGTCCAGCGCCTGCTGCACGGCGATCATCGCCAGCTTGATGAGGTCGGCCGCCGTGCCCTGCATCGGCGCGTTGATGGCCTGGCGCTCGGCGCCGCTGCGGCGCGGGCCGTTGCCGGAGTTGATCTCCGGCAGCCAGAGCCGGCGCCCGAACACGGTCTCGACGTAGCCCTTCTCCTTCGCGGTGACGCGCGTCTCGTCCATGTAGCGCTTGACGCCGGCGAAGCGCGCGAAATAGCGGTCGATGTAGTCCTTCGCCGCCTTCTGCTCGATGCCCAGGTTGCTGGCCAGCCCGAACGCGCCCATGCCGTAGATGAGGCCGAAGTTGATGACCTTGGCGTAGCGGCGCTGCTCGCTGCTGACCTCGGGCACCCGCACGCCGAACACTTCGCTCGCGGTGGCGCGGTGCACGTCGATGCCTTCGGCGAAGGCGCGCAGCAGGTTCGGGTCCTCGCTGATGTGCGCCATGATGCGCAGCTCGATCTGCGAGTAGTCGGCGCTCAGGATCACGTGCCCCGGCGGCGCGATGAAGGCCTCGCGCACGCGCCGGCCCTCGGGCGTGCGGATCGGGATGTTCTGCAGGTTCGGGTCGTTGCTGGCCAGCCGCCCCGTCACCGCCACCGCCTGCGCGTAGTTGGTGTGCACGCGGCCGGTGGCCGGGTTCACCATCAGCGGCAGCTTGTCGGTGTAGGTGCCCTTCAGCTTGGCGAGGCTGCGGTGGTCGAGGATGCGCGCCGGCAGCGGGTAGTCGGCCGCCAGTTCGGCGAGCACCTCCTCGTCGGTGCTGGGGGCGCCGGTGGCCGTCTTCTTCTTCACCGGCAGGCCGAGCTTGGTGAAGAGGATCTCGCCGATCTGCTTCGGGCTGCCCATGTTGAAGGGCTGGCCGGCGATGGCGTAGGCCTCCTGCTCGAGCGCCACCATGCGCTCGGCCAGCTCGTGGCTCTGGCGCGCCAGCACGGCGGCGTCGATCAGCACGCCGTGGCGCTCGATGCGCTGCAGCACCTCGGCCACCGGCATCTCGATGCGTTCGTAGACGAAGCGGAGCTTGTCGTCGGCCTCGATCTGCGGCCACAGCCGTTGGTGGACGTGCAGCGTCATCTCGCTGTCCTCGCCCGAATACTCGGCGGCCTTGGCGACGTCTACCTGCGCGAACGGGATCTGGTTCGCGCCCTTGCCGCACAGGTCCTCGTAGCTCAGGCCCTTGCGGCCGAGGTGGCGGTCGGCCAGGCTCTCCAGGCCGTGCGGCTTGTGCGCCTCGAGCACGTAGCTCTCGAGCATGGTGTCGTGGCGGTAGCCGCGCACCGCGATGCCGTGGTTGGCGAAGACGTGCAGGTCGTACTTGATGTTCTGGCCGGCCTTGGCCTTGGTGGCGTCTTCCAGCCAGGGCCGCAGGCGCGCCAGCACGCCGTCCAGCGGCAGCTGGTCGGGCGCGTCGCCGTAGCGGTGGCCGGTGGGCACGTAGGCGGCGCGGCCGGGCTCGACGGCGAAGCTGATGCCGACGATGCGCGCCTGCATGCCGTCGAGCGAATCGGTCTCGGTGTCGACTGCCGCCAGCGGCGCAGCCTGAAGCTTCGCCACCCAGGCGTCGAGCTGTTCCCAGGTGAAGACGGTTTCATACTCACGTGCGACCGGGGCCGGCGGGTCGTCGCCCGCACCGGCTTCGGCCGCCACCGCCGTCGCCGGCGCGGCGCCGCCGAGCGCGCCTTCGAGCTCGCGCCGCCAGGTCTTGAAGCCGAAGCGCTGGTAGAAGGCCAGCAGCGCCGGGCGGTCGACCTCGCGCAGCGCCAGGCCTTCGAGCGCCGGCCAGCCGTCGACGTGGCCGCCGAGGTCGCAGTCGGTCACCACGGTGACGAGCTTGCGCCCGGTGGGCAGCCATTCGAGCGCCTTGCGCAGGTTGTCGCCCGTCACGCCCTTGATCTGGTCGGCGGCGGCGATCACGCCGTCGAGCGAGCCGAAGTCGGCGATCCACTTCGCCGCCGTCTTCGGGCCCACCTTCTCGACGCCGGGCACGTTGTCCACCGTGTCGCCGACGAGGGTGAGGAAGTCGACGATGCGCTCCGGCGGCACGCCGAACTTGGCCTTCACGGCTTCGATGTCCAGCACCTCGGGCGGCTTGGCCATCGTGTTCATCAGCGTCACCTGTCCGGTGACGAGCTGCGCCAGGTCCTTGTCGCCGGTGGAGATGATGACCTTGTGGCCGCTGGCGGCGGCGGCACGGGCGAGCGTGCCGATGGCGTCGTCGGCCTCGATGCCGGGCACTTCCAGCACCGGCCAGCCCATCAGGCGCACGGCCTCGTGGATGGGCGCGATCTGCTGCGCCAGCGGTTCCGGCATCGGCGGCCGGTGGCCCTTGTACTCGGGGTACCAGGCGTCGCGGAAGGTCGGGCCCTTGGCGTCGAACACGCAGGCCGCGTGCTCCGAGGGCACACGCTCGCGCAGCCACTGCATCATCGCGATGAAACCGTGGATCGCGCCGGTGGGAAAGCCGTCGGGCGAGCGCAGGTCCGGCATCGCGTGGTAGGCGCGGTAGAGGTAGCTGGAGCCGTCGACCAGCAGCATGACTTTGTCGCTCATGCGGGCGATTGTGGCGCGCCCGCGCCGCTGGGGCGGCACCGTAGAATCGACGCGATGAAGACGCTGCTCACCGCCCTGCTGCTCGCGCCCCTGGCCGTGGCCGCTGCCGAGAAGGCAGCCCCGGCGGACGCCGCGGTCGAGCGCCGCATTGCCGAGGACGACAAGGTCCGCATCGAGGAAGTGCGCCTGCGCGGGCAAACGCAGAGCATCACCGTCACCAGCAAGCTGCGCGGCTGGAAGGGCAGCCAGTACGAGGTGGTGCCGCCGACCGGCGCGCGCGACCCGTCCCAGGCCGGCAATTCGAACGGCCAGCGCGTCTGGCACCTGTTCGATTTCTGAATGGCGGTCTACACCGAAGTCGGCTTCGCCGAAGCCGACGCGCTGCTGCAGCGCCTGGGCCTGGGTGCGCTGACCGACCTGCGCGGCATCCGCTCGGGCATCGAGAACACCAACTACTACGCCACCACGGCCCGGGGCCAGTGGGTGCTGACGCTGTTCGAGCGCCTGCCGCGCGCGCAGCTGCCCTACTACCTGCGCCTGATGCAACACCTGGCGGGCGCCGGCATCCCGGTGCCGGCGCCGCAGGCCGACGCCGCGGGCGAGGTCGTGCACACGCTGGCATGCAAGCCGGCCGCCGTGGTGACGCGCCTGCCCGGCAGCCACCGCCTGGCGCCTGACGCGCCACACGCCGCGCAGGTGGGCGAGATGCTGGCGCGCATGCACGCGGCCGGTGCCGGCTTCGCGCTCGAGCAGCCGCACCTGCGCGGTCTGGCCTGGTGGGCCGAGACGGTGCCGGTGGTGCTGCCGCACGTGCAGCCGGCGCAGGCCGCGCTGCTGCGTGACGAGCTCGCGTTCCAGCAGGCGCTGGCGGCGTCGCCGGCCGGCCAGGCGCTGCCGCGCGGGCCGATCCACGCCGACCTGTTCCGCGACAACGTCATGTTCGACGAGACCGCCGGCGAAGACCGCCTGTGCGGCTTCTTCGACTTCTACTTCGCCGGCACCGACACGCTGCTCTTCGACGTCGCCGTGTGCCTGAACGACTGGTGCGCCGACCTCGACAGCGGCCGCCTCGCCGACGACCGCGCCAACGCCTTCATCGGCGCCTACCAGGAGGTGCGCCCGCTGACGCACGGCGAGGTGCGCGCGATGCCCGCGCTGCTGCGTGCGGCGGCGTTCCGCTTCTGGCTGTCGCGCCTGTGGGACTGGCACCTGCCGCGCGACGCCGCGCTGCTGCAGCCGAAAGACCCGACCCACTTCGAGCGCGTGCTGCGCGACCGCATCGACAACCCGTGGCACCCGCCGCGCTGACGCCCTTCCACGCCCCGCCCCGCTCCATGCCCTTGCTGCTCAAGAAGGTCGACCCCGCCCGAGGCGCCCGCTGGGTGCGCGACGCGTTCGCGCTGTTCGCGCGGCGGCCGCTCGCGTTCACGATGCTGTTCGTCGTCTTCCTGTTCGCGGCGCTCGTGATGTCGCTCGTGCCGGTGATCGGCGGCGTGCTGCAGATGATGTCGCTGCCGCTGCTGAGCCTGGGCTTCATGATCGCCGGCCAGTCGGCGCTGCTCGACGGCGCCGTGAAGCCGGCGCAGTTCGTCGAGCCGCTGCGCGGCGACCCCGGGCGGCGCCGCGCCCTGCTCGTGCTGTGCGCGCTGTACGGCGTGCTGGCGGTGGCGCTGCTGGTCGCCTGCGACCTGCTCTCCGACGGCGCGATGGAACGCCTGCAGGTGCTGATGTCCTCGCCCGACACGCCGCAGGCCGAGGTGGCGGCGCTGCTCGCGGAGCCGGGCCTGCAGAGCGCGGTGATCCTCGGCCTGGTGGGCGGCGCGGTGCTGTCGGTGCCGTTCTGGCACGCACCCGCGCTGGTGCACTGGGGCGCGCAGGGTGTCGGCCAGGCGCTCTTCTCCAGCACGCTGGCGGTCTGGCGCTGCAAGGGTGCCTTCACCGTCTACAGCCTGACCTGGGCGGCGGTGATCGCCGTGTTCGGCATCGTCACCGCGCTGGTCTTCGGCTTCCTCGGCCTGGGCAACGTCGGCACCTTGCTGGCGCTGCCGGCAGGCCTGATGTTCTCGACCGTGTTCTACGTGTCGCTGCTGTTCACCTTCAACGACAGCTTCGGCGGCGCGCAGGGGCGCGACACGACGATCGACAGCGACCTGGCCTGAGGCTCAGCCGCGCGGCGCCGACAGCACGGTCAACGGGCCGGCAGCAGCCGGCCGAGGGCCTTGAAGAACAGTTCCGACTGCAGCCGCTCGCCCAGCGTCTGCGCGCCCACGCGCGCGGCGAGTTGCGCGTCGACCGGCGCGAGCGGCCGGCCGGTGCTGCGCGCCAGCACCTCGTGCAGGCAGGCGCGTTCGAGCATGTAGAGGTCGTCGTAGGCGTGGTCGAGCCGCGCGCCGCAGACCACCACGCCGTGGTTGCCCAGGAAGGCCACCTCGGCACGCCCCATCGCGCGCGCGATGCGCTCGCCCTCTTCCGGCCCCAGCGCCAGCCCGTTGTAGTGCGGGTCGATCCCGATGCGGCCGTGGAAGCGCATCGCGCCCTGCGACAGGGTGGTGTCGAGCGCGCGGTCGGCGGTGAGCGTGAGCGCGGTCGCGTAGGGCATGTGGGTGTGCAGCACCACCGCGTGGCCGGTGATGCGGTGCACGGCGGCGTGGATATACATCGCCGTCGCTTCCACCGCGTGGCGGCCGGCCAGCACCTCGCCCTGGGCGTCGACCAGCACGATGTCGGCCGCCCCCACCTCGCTCCAGTGCAGGCCGCGCGGGTTGATCAGGAAGCGGTCGCTGGCGTCTGGCAGCGCGACGCTGAAGTGGTTGCAGATGCCTTCGGACAGGCCGTGGTGGTCGGCCGCTCGCAGGGCCAGCGCCAGGTCGGCGCGCAGCGCGGCGACGGCCGCGCTGTCGTAGGTGTGCTGTGCGTTCATCTTCACTCCACCGGGGTCAGCTTGGCCACCGCGAGCAGCAGCCACTTCATGCCATGGCGACCGAAGTTCACCTGCGCGCGCGCGTCGGCGCCGCTGCCTTCGAGCGTGACCACCACGCCTTCGCCGAACTTGGTGTGGAACACCGACTGGCCCATGCGCAGGCCATGCCCGGCCGCCGCCGGCGGCGCCTTCGGCGTGAACGGCACCGGCGCTTC
Source organism: Pseudomonadota bacterium (assembly GCA_963204815.1). Lineage (GTDB taxonomy): Bacteria > Pseudomonadota > Gammaproteobacteria > Burkholderiales > Burkholderiaceae_C > Rubrivivax. Next base: position 49,629 of record CAUJHQ010000003.1, read on the forward strand.
CACGCGCCCCGCGCCGACGATGCCGCTCAGCCCGCTGCCGCGGTTCCAGGCCTCGCGGTATTCGCGTGCGTAGCCCGAGCCGAAGGCCTGCTGCTTGGGCGTGATCCACTTCAGCGCCTCTTCCGGCAGTTCGTCGAAGAAGCGGCTCTTCACGTTGTAGCGCGTCTGGCCGTGCAGCATGCGCGTCTGGCTGAAGCTCAGGTACAGGCGCTTCCTGGCGCGCGTGATCGCCACGTACATCAGGCGCCGTTCCTCTTCCACGCCGTCGGCGTCGGACAGGCTCTGCTCGTGCGGGAACAGGCCTTCCTCGATGCCGGTGATGAAGACGGCGTCGAACTCCAGGCCCTTGGCGCTGTGCACCGTCATCAGCTGGATCGCGTCGGCGCCCGCCTGCGCCTGGTTGTCGCCCGCTTCGAGCGAGGCGTGGGTCAGGAAGGCGGCCAGCGGCGACATGATCTCGCCCGTCTCGGCGTCGGGCACGGCACCGTCGGACTGCTCGTCGACCGGCAGCGCCACCGCCTCCTTGCCGAAGCCTTCCTGGGTGACGAAGCTCTCGGCCGCGTTGACCAGTTCCTCCAGGTTCTCGATGCGGTCGGCGCCTTCCTTCTCGGTCTTGTAGAAGTCCAGCAGGCCGCTGGCGTGCAGCATGTGTTCGATGATCTCGCGCAGCGTGAGGCCCTTGGTGGCGTCGCGCATCGCGTCGACGCGCGCCACGAAGGCCTGCAGGTTCGCGCCCGCCTTGCCGGCCACGGCGCCCACGCTCTGCGCCAGGCTGCGGCCGCTGGCGCGCGCGGCGTCCTGCAGCTGCTCGACGCTGCGCGCGCCGATGCCGCGCGCCGGGAAGTTGACGACGCGCAGGAAGCTGGTGTCGTCGTTCGGGTTCTCGATCAACCGCAGGTAGGCCAGCGCGTGCTTGACCTCGGCGCGCTCGAAGAAGCGCAGCCCACCGTACACGCGGTACGGAATGCCGGCGTTGAAGAGCGCGCTCTCGATGACGCGGCTCTGCGCGTTGCTGCGGTAGAGCAGCGCGATCTCGCTGCGCGCCAGCCCGCCGCGGTGCAGCGCCTGGGCTTCTTCCAGGAACCACTGCGCCTCGGCGAAGTCGCTGGTGGCCTCGTACACGCGCACCGGCTCGCCGGCGCCGGCGTCGGTGCGCAGGTTCTTGCCCAGGCGGTGCGCGTTGTGCGCGATGAGCGCGTTGGCGCTGTCGAGGATGTGGCCGAAGCTGCGGTAGTTCTGCTCCAGCTTGATGATGCGCGGCACGCGGTACTCGCGCTCGAAGTCGGCCATGTTGCCGACGCGCGCGCCGCGGAAGGCGTAGATGCTCTGGTCGTCGTCGCCGACCGCGAACACGCCCTGGTCGGGCGTGCCCGGCGGCGCCAGCATCTTCAGCCACGCGTACTGCAGCTTGTTGGTGTCCTGGAACTCGTCGACCAGCACGTGGCGGAAGCGGCGCCGGTAGTGCTCGCGCACCGGGTCGTTGTCGCGCAGCAGCTCGTAGGTGCGCAGCAGCAGCTCGGCGAAGTCGACCACGCCTTCGCGTTCGCACTGGTCCTCGTAGGCCTGGTAGATCTCGACCAGCTTCCTCGTCTGCTCGTCGCGGACCTCGACGTCGCGCGGCCGCAGCCCTTCTTCCTTGCTGCCGCCGATGAACCACGTGACCTGCTTGGGCACGAAGCGCTCTTCGTCGAGGTTCATGCCCTTGATGACGCGCTTGACGGCGGAGAGCTGGTCGGCGCTGTCCAGGATCTGGAAGCCCTGCGGCAGCCCGGCCAGCTTCCAGTGCGCGCGCAGGAAGCGGTTGCACAGGCCGTGGAAGGTGCCGATCCACATGCCGCGCACGGCCACCGGCAGCATGGCCGACAGCCGCGTCAGCATCTCCTTCGCCGCCTTGTTGGTGAAGGTGACGGCGAGCACGCCACCCGGCGAGACCTGGCCGGTCTGCATGAGCCAGGCGATGCGCGTGGTGAGCACGCGCGTCTTGCCCGAGCCGGCCCCGGCGAGGATGAGCGCCGGCACCGCCGGCAGCGTGACGGCCGCCAGTTGCTCGGGGTTCAGGTTGTGCAGCAGGCGCTCGTCCGAAGGGTGCATCGGGGCATTCTAGGAGCCGCCCCGATGCGCCGGTCGCGCCGGCGCCGCATGCACGACCTTGCGCCTACGACGCCGCGGCGACGCCCTGGCCGGCCTCGGCCCCGATCGGCGGCGGCAGCGACACCGGCTGCGTCTCGGAGTACACCGGCCCCACCTGCCGCAGGTGGCGCTGGCCGACCTGGCGGGCCAGCCAGGCGGTGAGCTGCGGCGCCGGCAACGGCCGGCTCAGCAGGTAGCCCTGCATCTCGTCGCAGCCCAGCGCGAGCAGGAACTCGGCCTGCGCATCGGTCTCCACGCCTTCGGCGACGACCTTCATGTTCAGGCTGTGGCCCATCGCGACGACGGCGGTGGCGATGGCGGCGTCTTCGGCGTCGTGCGGCAGTTCGCTGACGAAGCTGCGGTCGATCTTCAGCGTGTCGACGTCGAAGCGCTTCAGGTAGCTGAGCGACGAATGGCCGGTGCCGAAGTCGTCGATCGCCACGCGCACGCCCATCGCGGCCAGCGAGGCCAGCACGTTGCGGTTGGCCTCGTTGTCTTCCATCAGCAGGCTCTCGGTGAGCTCGAGCTCCAGCCGGTGCGGCGCGATGCCGGTCTCGGCCAGCGTCTGGGCGACGAACTTCGCCAGGTACTCCTGGCGGAACTGGCGCGCCGACAGGTTGACGGCCACGTTCAGCGGCGGCAGGCCGCTGGCGTCCCAGGCGGCCAGCTGCTGCAGCGCGGTGCGCAGCACCCATGCGCCCACCGGCAGGATCAGGCCGCTGTCCTCCAGCGCGCCGATGAAGCGGTCGGGCGCGACCGTGCCGTGGCCGGGGCGGTGCCAGCGGATGAGCGCCTCGACGCCGGTGATCTCGCCGGTCGCGAGCGCGGCCTTCGGCTGGTAGAAGACGACGAACTCGCGCTGCTCGTGGGCGCGGCGCAGGCTGTTCTCCAGCTGCAGGCGCGCCGCCACCTCGGCGCTCAGTTCCTGGCTGTAGAAGCTGTAGGTGCTGCGGCCCATCGCCTTGCTGCGGTACATCGCCATGTCGGTGTGGCGGATCAGCCCGTCGAGGTCGGCGTCGTCGGCCGGGAACATCGAGATGCCGATCGAGGCCGACACGTAGAGGTCGGTCTCCAGCATGCGCACCGGGCGCTCCAGCACTTCGAGGATGCGGCGCGCGATCTGCGCCGCCTCGTCGGGGCCGGCCACTTCCTCGGCGATGACGGTGAACTCGTCGCCGCCCAGGCGCGACACGGTGAAGGCGTCCTCGGCGCTGCTGCGCCGGGTCACCGAGTCGACCTCGCGCAGGCAGCCCTTCAGCGCCTCGGCCACGTGGCGCAGCAGCTGGTCGCCGACGTCGTGGCCCAGGCTGTCGTTGATGACCTTGAAGTTGTCGAGGTCCAGGAACATCAGCGCCATCGGCGTGCCGGTGCGGCGCGCGCGCGCCATCGCCTGCGCCAGGCGGTCGCGGAACAGCACGCGGTTGGGCAGGCCGGTGAGGCTGTCGTAGTTGGCCAGGAACGTGAGCCGTTCCTGCGTGAGCTTGCGGTCGGTGATGTCGCGCACGACCATGATGCGCTGCGGCCGGTCGTCGAGCTGCGCTTCGCTGACCGTGAGCTCCACCGGGAAGGTGCTGCCGGTGCGGCGGCGTGCCGTCGTCTCCCACTGGCCGCTCGGGTAGCCGGCGTCCTCGGTGCCCAGCGGCGTCAGCCAGCGCGAGATCTGGGTGCCGATCACGGCCTCGGCAACGGCGCCGAGCATCTCGGCGGCCACCGGGCTGCAGCGGCGCACGCGGCCGTCGGCGGTGCAGGTGAGCAGGCCGCTCTCGGACTGCTCGAAGAGGCGCAGCAGATGGTCGGCGCCCGACGCGCGCACCGGCTCGCCCGGCTTGGGCACGCGGCGGCGCGTGGCCGGCGGCTTGGCGCCGAGCCGGATGCCGGTCCGCACCATCCACTCGCCCAGGCGACGCTTCAGGCCACGGCTCACTGGCGGTGCTCCCGGGCGGACGGCGGGACTTTCGGAACGGATCTGAACGTCATGGTCGGCAGCGGGGACGCGGAAGGACCCCGACGCCGGCTTATCGGGTCTGCGGCGACCGATCTTGAGACGCCGGCCGCGTAGAATTCGCCACCGGGCCCAAATTCTGGCGCCCGGTTCGTCCCCGGCGGCCCACCGATCCTTCTGGTGGCTTCTTCGCCGGGGCCGGGTCGGCCAGGTCAAGCGCTCTTCCCTTGCGTTTTCTTCGGAAGCCTGACCATGGAAATCTTCGACTACGACAACATCCTGCTGCTGCCGCGCAAGTGCCGCGTCGACAGCCGCGCCGAGTGCGACCCCTCGGTGGAGTTCGGCGGCCGCCGCTTCGCGCTGCCGGTGGTGCCGGCCAACATGAAGACCGTGCTCGACGAGCCGATCAGCGAGATGCTGGCGCGCAGCGGCCACTTCTACGTCATGCACCGCTTCGACCTCGACAGCGTGGCCTACGCGCGCCAGATGCGCGACAAGGGCCTTTTCGTGTCGCTCAGTTCGGGCGTGAAGCCGCACGACTTCGACGTCATCGACCGCCTCGCGGCCGACGGCGTGGGCGCCGACTACATCACGATCGACATCGCCCACGGCCACGCCGAAAGCGTGCGCAAGGCCATCGAGCACATCAAGCAGCGGCTGCCGAAGACCTTCGTCATCGCCGGCAATGTGGCCACGCCGGAAGCGGTGATCGACCTCGAGAACTGGGGCGCCGACGCCACCAAGGTGGGCGTGGGCCCGGGCAAGGTGTGCATCACGAAGCTGAAGACCGGCTTCGGCACCGGCGGCTGGCAGCTGAGCGCGCTGAAGTGGTGTGCGCGCGTCGCCACCAAGCCCATCATCGCCGACGGCGGCATCCGCCACCACGGCGACATCGCCAAGAGCGTGCGCTTCGGCGCCGCGATGGTGATGATCGGCTCGCTGTTCGCCGGCCACGAGGAAAGCCCGGGCCAGACGGTGGAGGTCGACGGCAAGCGCTACAAGGAGTAC
>CAUJHQ010000004.1 GCA_963204815.1 Pseudomonadota bacterium
CAGCGCGCTGCGCACGCCCTGGGTCGAAGGCGAGCCGATCGACGCCGCCGCCGTCGAGGCGGCGCTGAAGGCCGACACGCGGCACGAGATCACGGCCGTCTTCGCGGTGCACACCGACACCGCGAGCAGCGTCACCAGCGACCTCGCCGCGATCCGCGCCGCGATCGACGCCGCGAAGCACCCGGCGCTGTACGTCGTCGACGTCGTCGCGTCGCTCGCCGCGGCGCCGTTCGCGATGGACGCACTCGGCGTCGACGCCGTGATGGGCGCGTCGCAGAAGGGCCTGATGGGCCAGCCCGGCCTCGCCTTCGTGGCCGCGAACACACGCGCGCTCGATGCCGCGCGCGAGAACCGCACGCCGCGCTTCTACTGGGACTGGGAACGCCGCCGCGGCGCGCAGCCGTACCTGAAGTTCTGCGGCACGGCGCCGCTGGCCCACCTGGCGGGGCTGGAGGCGGCGCTCGCGCTGATCGACGCCGAAGGGCTGGACAACGTGTTCGCGCGCCACCGCCGCCTCGCCGCCGCGGTGCACGCGGCGGTGCAGGCCTGGGGCGCGAAGGGTGCGCTGCGCCTGTTCGCGCGCACGCCAGCGGCGCGCTCGGTCTCGGTGACGGCGATCGCCACCGCCGAGGGCATCGACCCCGAGGCGATCCGCACGTTGGCGCGCGAACGTTTCCAGGTCGCCGTCGCCGGCGGGCTGGGGCCGCTGGCGGGGCGCGTGTTCCGCATCGGCCACCTGGGCGACACGAACGAGGCGCAGATCCTCGGCTGCCTCGCCGGCGTCGAGGCGGCGATGCGGCAGTTGAAGCTGCCGATCGAACGCGGCGGCGTCGAGGCCGCCGAGCTGGCGCTGATCGAAGGCCGTTGACGATGGCCGCTGACCCCGCCGCACTCGTCGCCGGCTTCCGCTGGGCGGCGCCGACGCCCGCCTTCATCGAGCACCCGCACGCGGTGTTCGACGCCCTGCGCGCGCTCGATCCGGTGCACGAATGGGCGCCGAACAGCGTCATCCTGACGCGCCACGCCGACCTGCTGGCCGTCTACCGCAGCCCGCACGCCAGCAGCGACAAGAAGCGCGAGTTCGGGCCCAAGTACGGCGAAGGCTCGCCGCTGTTCGCACACCACACGACGAGCCTCGTCTTCAACGACCCGCCGCTGCACACGCGCGTGCGCCGCATCCTGATGGGGGCGCTGAACCAGCGCGCCATCGCGCGCATGGAAGCCGGCGTCGTGACGCTCGTCGACCGCCTGCTCGACGAGTGGGCCGACCGCGCGGCACCCGACCTCATCGAGCACTTCGCGGCGCAGATCCCGGTCGAGGTGATCGGCAACCTGCTCGACATCCCGCGCGGCGAGCGCGGGCCGCTGCGCGAGTGGTCGCTCGCGATCCTGTCGGCGCTGGAGCCGGTGCCCGGCCCCGCCGTGCTGGCGCGCGGGCAGGCCGCGGTGAGCGAGTTCCTCGACTACCTGCGCGGCCTGCTCGCCGAACGCGAACGCCACCCCGGCGACCCCGACGCCGACGTGCTGACACGCCTGATGCGCGGCGACGCCGAAGGCCGCCTGACGGCCGACGAGCTGATGCACAACTGCATCTTCCTGCTCAACGCCGGCCACGAGACCACCACCAACCTGATCGGCAATGGCGCATGGGCGCTGATGACGCACCGCGACCAGCTCGCGCGGCTGCAGGCCGAACCGGCCATGATCAACAGCGCGGTCGAGGAACTGCTGCGCTACGAAAGCCCGATCCAGCTGAACAACCGGCTCACGACGGCACCGCTGGCGCTCGTCGACCGCGAGCTGCCGGCCGGCACCTTCGTCACGCTGGCCATCGGCGCCGCCAACCGCGACCCCGCCGAGTTCGCCGACCCGCACCGGCTGGACATCGCGCGCAAGCCGAACAACCACCTCGCCTTCGGCCAGGGCGCGCATGCGTGCTCGGGCATGAACGTGGCGCGCATGGAAGGCCGCATCGCACTCGGCGCGCTGTTCCGGCGCTTCCCGCGGCTGGACCTGCGCGGCGCGCCCGAGCGCGACCTGCGCCTGCGCTTCCGCGGCTTCCGCCGGCTGCCCGTCACGCTGGGCTGACGCGGTGGCCGAACCGTTCAAGAACCTCGTCAACGAAGCGGTCGTGCAGCGCATCGCCACCCAGCTGGGGGCGGCGCGGCGCGACTTCGACGCCCGCGCCTTCGCGGCGCTGGCGCTGCGCGACCTGCACACGCTGGAGCTGAAAGCGCGTGCGATGCAGCTGTGCAGCGCGCTCGAAGCCACGCTGTCGGCCGACTACGACGCCGCCACCGCCGCGCTGCTGCAGGCGATGGACGGCGACGACGGCCTCGAAGGCTGGGCGCTGTGGCCGGTGGGCGAGTACGTGGCGCGCCACGGCCAGCACGACCTGGCGCGCTCGCTCGCCGTGCTGCACCGGCTGACACAGCGCTTCACCGCCGAGTTCGCGATCCGGCCCTTCATCGTGAACCAGCCGGCGGCCGTGTTCGCGGTGCTGCAGCGCTGGACGCGCGACGACAGCGAGCACGTGCGCCGCCTCGTCAGCGAAGGCAGCCGCCCGCGCCTGCCCTGGGGGCTGCAGCTGAAGGCGCTGGTCGCCGACCCGTCGCCGACGCTGCCGCTGCTGCGCGCGCTGCAGGACGACGCGAGCGAGTACGTGCGCCGCAGCGTCGCCAACCACCTGAACGACATCGCGAAGGACCACCCGGCGCTCGTCGCCGAATGGCTGGAGACGCACCTGCCGGGCGCCGGGAAGGAACGCCGCGCGCTGCTGCGCCACGCCAGCCGAACGCTCGTGAAACGCGGCGACGCGCGCGTGCTCGCCGCCTGGGGCCTGGGGCAGAAGCTGCGCGGCGAGGCGGCGCTGGCGCTGGCGCCGGCGCGCGTGGTGGTGGGTGGGCAGGTCACGCTGAAGGCCACGCTGACCAGCCGCGCCGCCAAGGCGCAGAAGCTGGCCGTCGACTACGCGGTGCACCACGTCAAGGCGGACGGGTCGACCTCGCCCAAGGTCTTCAAGGGCTGGGTCCTCGACTTGCCGCCGCGCGCCACCGTGGTGCTGGAGAAGCGCCACTCGATGAAGCCGGTGACGACGCGCCGCTACCACGCCGGCCGCCACCGCGTGACGCTGCAGGTGAACGGCGAGACCGTCGCCGAAGCGGCCTTCGTGCTGCGCAGGGCCTGAAGCCGCCGGCTCAGGTGTCGGCCCAGCGCGCGGCGTCGAAGCCCACGCTGATGCGGCCGTCGTCCCACTCCACCACCGGCCGCTTGACGGTGCTGGGCGAGGCCAGCATCACGGCGCGCGCGCTGGCGGCGTCGACGACGGCGTTGCGGGTCGTCTCGTCGAGGCCGCGCCAGGCGGTGCCCTTGCGGTTCAGCAGCACTTCCCAGCCGACGGCGGCCAGCCAGGCATCGAGCCGGTCGGCCGGCACGCCGGCCTTCTTGAAGTCGTGGAACCGGTGCGCGCGGCCGTGCTCGGCGAGCCACGCGCGCGCCTTCTTCACGGTGTCGCAGTTGGGGATGCCGTAGACGATCATCGGCGGAGCTTAACCGCTCCCGCACGGGCTGCAGCCGGTGCCCGGGGGCGTATGCTGCCCTCCCCACCACACGACAGGAGGCCCACCATGACCGTCTGCCCGATCGCGATCGTCGCCGGCTGCAAGAAGTGCCCGGCCTTCTCCGTCTGCCCCTTGAAGACGGTGCTCGGCGACGCGCCGAAGCCGGACGCCTCGAAGACGCCGGCCGACAAGAAGTAGCTCAGTCCCGGTCGCTGGCCGCGTCGCAGGCGGGGTCGATGCCGAAGGCGCCGTCCTGCACACGGCCGTCGGCGCCGACCGACACCTGGAACCACAGGCAGTCGTTCGTGACGTAGCGCCACGACCAGGTCTCGCCGCCGCCGCGGGCGCCGCGCCGTTCGCCGGGGCGGCCCAGCGTGCGCAGCAGTTCGTCGCGGTCCATGCCGGGTGCGCGCGCCTGGAAGGCCGCGAGGTTTCCCGCCTCGAGCACCTGCTTCGCCGCGGTGACGCGGCCGGCACCGTCGAGGTCGACCATCCAGGTCTCGCGGCCGAACGGGCCGGTCGCGAACTCGAGCCGCGTCGCACCGCCGCCAAGCGCGTAGCGTGCGGTCGGCGCGCCCAGGCGCTGCTGCACCTGGGCTTCGTTCTGGCCGGGTTGCGGCGGCGGGCCGAAGGCGGCACAGCCGGCCACCAGCAGCGCGGCGAGCGAGGCGAAGTGAAGTGGCATGCGCATGGCGGAAAGCATACGCCGGCACCGCTGACTCCGCAGGTCATGGTCTTGGCGCCGCGGCGCCGCTAACCTCCGGCCATGAACCTGTCGTCCGCCCAGCCCGTGGGAGCCCTGCTGCGCGCGTGGCGCCAGCGCCGCCGCCTGTCGCAACTCGACCTCGCGCTCGAGGCCGAGGTGTCGACGCGCCACCTGAGCTGCGTCGAGACCGGCCGCGCCGCCCCCAGCCGCGAGATGCTGCTGCGCCTGGCCGACCGGCTGGAAGTGCCGCTGCGCGAGCGCAACGCGCTGCTGCTGGCGGGCGGCTACGCGCCGATGTACCCGGAGCGCGCGCTCGCCGACCCGTCGATGGCGGCGGCGCGGCGCGCCGTCGACCTGATCCTCGCCGGCCACATGCCCTACCCCGCGATCGCGGTCGACCGCTGGTGGAACCTCGTCGCGCACAACCCGGCGATGGCGCCGCTGCTCGCCGGCGTGGACCCCGCGCTGCTGCAGCCGCCGGTGAACCCGCTGCGCATCAGCCTGCACCCGCGCGGGCTGGCGCCGATGATCGTCAACGCCGCCGACTGGCGCGCCCACGTGCTGGCCAGGCTGCACAAGCAGGTGCAGGTTAGTGGCGACGTGCGCCTGGCCGCGCTGTTCGACGAACTGCGCGCGCTGCCGCACGCCGGCGAGGGCGGCCACGACGCCGCCGCGCCCGACCTCGGCGGCGTCGCGATGCCGCTGCTGCTGCGCGTCGGCGGCCAGGTGCTGCACCTGATCTCGACGATCACCGTGTTCGGCACGCCGGTCGACGTGACGCTGTCGGAGCTGGCGCTCGAAACCTTCTTCCCTGCCGACGACGCCACCGCCGCCTGGCTGCGCCGCGCCGCGGGCACCGCATGAAGCTGCTGCTGCTGGGCGGCACGCTGTTCATCGGCCGCCACGTGGTCGACGCGCTGCTGGCGGGCGGCCACGCGGTGACGGTGTTCAACCGCGGCCATTCGCCCGACGCGCTGCCGGCCGCCGTCGAGCGCCTGCGCGGCGACCGCGACGAAGGCGCCGCCGGCCTGCGCGCGCTCGACGGCCGCCGCTGGGACGCCTGCATCGACCTGAGCGGCTACACCACGCGCCAGGTGCGCGCGAGCGCGGCGGCGCTGCAGGGGCGCGTCGGCCGCTACGTGTACGTGAGCGCGGTCATGGCCTACGGCGACCCGCAACTGCGGCCGGTGCGCGAGACGCACCCGCGCGTGGCCCCGTGGCGCGGCGACGTGGCCAGCACCGACGACGTGAACGGCGACAACTACGGCCCGCTGAAGGTGGCCTGCGAAGACCTGGTCACGGCGCTGCACCCGGGGCGCTGCGCGGTGCTGCGGCCGCAGATCGTGTTCGGCCCGCACGACCCGAGCGGGCGCGTCGCGTCCTGGCTGCGGCGGGCCGAGCGCGGCGGCCCGATGCTGGCGCCCGGCGACGGGCGCGACCACCTGCAGATGATCGACGTGCGCGACCTCGCGGCCTTCGTGCGGCGCGTTGTCGAAGACGGCATGGGCGGCGCGTTCAACCTCGCCGGGCCGCGCGTCGGCTGGTCGACCTTCATCGACCTCATCGGCGCGCCGGAGCCCGCGTGGGTGCCGGCCGCCCTGCTGCGCGATGCAGGCCTCGCGTTCAACGAACTGCCGCTGTACCGCCCTGAACACGGCCCGCGCGCCGGGCTGATGGACGTCAGCGCCGAGCGTGCGCTCGCGGCCGGCCTGCAACTCCGCGACCTCGCCGCCAGCCTGCGCGACCTGCGCGACCTGCGCGCCGACCGCGCCGCGCCGGCGCCGTGGATGGCGCCCGAGCGCGAAGCGGCGCTGATCGAACGCGCGCGCCGCGGCTGAGTCAGGCGTCGAGCACCAGCCGGCGCCCGAACGGCGCCGCCACGCCGCGTTGCGCCGGCGGCACCGCCCAGATCACCGGCCAGCGCGGCGCGAAGCGCGCCGGGCCTTCGAGGTCGGTCAGCACCACGCCAAGGTCGGGCGCATGGCGGTCGGCCTCTTGCAGCAGCGGCGTGAAGTCGGTGCCGCCGCCGCCGGTGGACTGCAGCGGCGGCAGCTCGACGCGGCCGGCCTCGAAGGCCTGCACGTGGCGCACGCGGTCGTCGCCGATCACGAGCACCAGCGCCGCCTCGACGCGCCGCACGATGGCCTGCAACTCGCGCGCGAAGCGTTCCAGCAGCGCGTCGTCGACCGAGCCCGAGACGTCGACCATCAGCGCCAGCCGCGGCACCGGCCGCGTGCCCTGCGTGCCCGGCTCGAACGGCATGCGGTGGCGGCCGATGCGGCCCTGGTTCGCCAGGTAAGAACGCGCCGGCCGCGACCACGACAGCGTCGGCCGCTTCACGAGGCCGCGCGCGAGCTGCGTGCGCAGCACCTCGGGCCACGGCGTGCGCGTGACCGGCACGTCGGCCAGCAGCGTGCGCAGCAGCGAGAAGGCGCCGTCGTTCGCGTGCGCGCGCACCAGGCGCTCGCGCCATTCGCGCGCCTGCTCGGCCTGCGCCTCCGGCGCCTGCGCGTCGCCGGCGTTCGGCACCAGGTCGCCCGCGCCGGGGCCGCCGAGGGCGCGCACGCGCGCGGCACGCGGCCCGTCTTCGCGCGCGCGGCCGGCCACCGGCGGACGGCGGTCGTCGATGGCGCGGTACAGGCGCTCGACGTCCCATTCGAGCAGCGCCGCTTCGGTGTCCTGCTGGATCGCGAGCGCGCTGCTCAGCAGCGCGTCGAGCTGCACCGCGCCGGCGGGCAGCGCCAGCCAGCCCAGGTGCGCGAGCGCGCTGTTGACGATGGCGTCGGCGCAGCGGTTGAAGAGGCCGAGGTCGGCATCGCCGGTCAACTGCTGCAGAGCGACGAAGCGCTGCGGGTGGCGCAGCGCCACGTGCAGCACCTCGTGCGCGACCCAGCCGGCTTGCTGCTCGACGGGCAGCCGCTCGAAGGCCGGGCGGTAGAGCAGGCGCTGGCCGTCGGTGGCGACCGGCGGCACGGCCGCCGCGTCGTCGGCCAGGTCGACGTGCTGCACCCACAGCGCCAGGCCGCCGGTGGCCGGCGCGAACTCGACCAGCCGCTGCACCGCGCGCGTGCCGCGGTGGCGCAGCGCACCGAACTCAGGCGCGGCGGCGTTCGGCATAGCGGCGGTACGCGGCGCTGTCGAAGACCGCCGCTTCGAGGCCGCTCGCCAGCGCCTTCTGCAGCAGCAGTTCCATCGCCAGCGTCTGCGCCTCGGCCAGCGACAGCGGCACGGCGCCGCGCACCTCGGGCAGCTGCTCGACGATCTCGATCGCGCGCAGCAGCGTCGGCGCGTCGGTGCAGGCGGCGAGCAGGCCGTAGACGAGGCCGTAGAGGCCGTCCAGCGTCTTCGGCAGCAGCGCCAGCGTGTCGGCGCCGGGCTTCGCGGCCAGCAGCTTCAGCACGTCGGCACCGGCCTGCAGCTCGCGCAGCACGCCGAAGAACTCGGCCGCGTTGGCGGCGCCGATGCGGCCCTGCACGAAGACGCGCCGGGCCTCTTCGGACAGCGCCGCCTTCAGCACGTTCGACACGTCTTCCCAGCCGCGCGGGCTGGCACCCACCAGGTGGTCGGCGGCGAGCTGGGCCTGCGTGTCGTCGAGCTTGTCGGGCCGAACCTTCAGGTAGGCCATGACCTCGGGCGCGAAGCCTTCGCGCACCGCGTGCTCGAGGAACGCGTCGATCACCGCCTGCACGTTGAAGTGGAACATGCGGTCGGCGAGCGCCGTGCCCATGTCGTGGCTGACGGCGCCGTGGAAGCTGGCGTTGCCGGCGGCCACCACCAGCCAGCCGTCGGGCAGCGCGTAGCGGCCGACGCGGCGGTCCAGGATCAGCGAGTAGGCCGAGATCTGCAGCCGCTGGTCGGCCGCGGTGAGCTCGTCGAGGAAGAGGATGCCTTGCGGCTGGTCGGCACGCGGCAGGAACTCGGGCGGGAACCACACCGTCTGCTCGAGCTGCTCGTCGGCGTAGATGGCGCCGCGGATGTCGACCGGCTCGATCGTGGTCAACCGCAGGTCCACCAGCGGCACGCCGAAGTCCGCCGCCACCTGGCGCACGATGGAGCTCTTGCCGACGCCGCGCGGGCCCCACAGCATGGTGGCGCGGCGCCGCAGCGCGGGCACGCCGAACTGCTCGACCAGCGCCGCCTTCGCGGCGGCGATCGACACCGGTGGAATGTTCATCGGGTTGCCGTGCATGCACTTCCTTCGTCGGCGTGCCAGGCCGGCGCGTCCAGGCGGCGCGGCAGCGGCGGAAACTCGAAGCGCGGCAGTTCGCGCAGGCAGAACAGCGCCGCCAGCAGCAGCGGCGGCGCATGGAAGATCAGCATGCGCCAGACCGAGTTCTGCGCCATCTGCAGCTGCGACACGCCCGCGGCCCCGGCCACCAGCGCCGCGGTGGCAAAGAGCGGGATCAGCCGCCGCAGCACGACGACCCAGCGCGCGCCGACGTGGCGTTCGTGGAAGCGCGCCGGCGCCTCGGCCAGCGTGGCGGCGAGGTGGCGCACGGTGCGTTCGAGCTTGGCTTCGGCGTCCGCCGTGCGCGCGGCACCGTGGCCGCGCAGCAGCAGCGCGCCCTGCCAGCCCTGCCGCACGCGGCGCAGCGGCGTCCAGCTCCAGCCGAGCACGGCGAACAGGTCCTCCGGCGGCGTGAAGTGGGCGGCCTCGGGCAGCTCGATCTCGGCCGCGATGCCGCGCACCGTGGACACCGTGACCGTGAAGCCGAGCGCGCCGGCGCGTGCGCTGGCGCGCACCAGTTGCGGCGCGGTGGCGGGCACCAGCCGCGTCGGCGCCGCCAGCGTGTGGCTGAAGGCCAGCGACCAGCCGCTGCCGCAGCGCCACTGCGCAGCCGCCGCGACGGCGTCGACCCGCGCCAGCAGCGCGCCGGCATCGTCGCCATGAGCCACCAGTTCGGCGCGCTGGCCGTCGGGCGCGGTGAGCGTGCGCGTGAGCGCGAAGCTGCCGGCGCGGGGGTTCTCCAGCTGCAGCGTCTCGCGCAGCGGCGGCAGCGTGCCGGCGGCGGCGTGCTCGCGCGGGCGGAACGCGATGCGCCGCTCCAGCCGCTGGCTCGCCGCCAGGTCGACCTGCCGCCCGGCACGCGCGAACGGCTCGACGAGCGCGACGATCTCGTGGTGGCTCAGCGGCGGCATCGGCATCGCGCCGATTCTGCCGAAGGCCGCCGGGCACGGCAGCGCGCCGGCCGGGCCACCCCACGGCCGATCGCGACCTAGGGTTTCCACGGATCTCGAATCCGGGGCAAAAATCTACACTGATCATCAGCATACTGATTGTTTAAGCAGAAGGAATCCCATGACACCCTCCACCCCTTCGCAGAACCTGCCGGTACTGGTGGCCGGTGGCGGCATCGGCGGCCTCGCGGCGGCGCTGGCGCTGGTGCGCCGCGGCTTCACCGTGCAGGTGCTGGAGCAGGCGCCGGAGATCGGCGAGATCGGCGCCGGCATCCAGCTCGGGCCCAACGCGTTCTCGGCCTTCGATGCCCTGGGCGTCGGCGAGAAGGCGCGCGGGCGCGCCGTCTACACCGACCACATGGTCATGCACGACGCCGTCGACGAGACGCTGGTCGGCCGCATCCCCACCGGCGAGGCCTTCCGCGCCCGCTTCGGCAACCCGTACGCGGTGATCCACCGCGTCGACGTGCACCTGTCGCTGCTGGAAGGCGCGCAGGAGACCGGCCAGGTGAGCTTCCACACCAGCACGCGGGTGGAGCAGATCGAACAGGGCGCCGGCAGCGTCACCGTCACCTGCGCCAACGGCAAGACCTTCACCGGCCAGGCGCTGATCGGCGCCGATGGCGTGCGCTCGGTGGTGCGCGCGCAGTACGTGAACGACCCGCCGCGCGTGACCGGCCACGTCGTCTACCGCGCCGTCGTCGAGAAGAAGGATTTCCCGAAGGACCTGCAGTGGAACGCCGCCAGCATCTGGGTCGGCCCGAACTGCCACCTGGTGCACTACCCGCTGCGCGGCGGCGAGCAGTACAACGTGGTCGTCACCTTCCACAGCCGCGAACAGGAGCAGTGGGGCGTCACCGAAGGCAGCCCCGAGGAAGTGCAGAGCTACTTCCAGGGCATCTGCCCGAAGGCGCGCCAGCTGATCGACCTGCCGAAGACCTGGAAGCGCTGGGCCACCGCCGACCGCGAACCGATCGGCAACTGGACCTTCGGCCGCGCCACGCTGCTCGGCGACGCCGCCCACCCGACCACGCAGTACATGGCGCAGGGCGCCTGCATGGCGATCGAGGACGCGGTGACGCTGGGCGAGGCGCTGCGCGTGCACGACAACGACTGGGCCAAGGCCTTCGACCTCTACCAGCGCTCGCGCATCGCGCGCACCGCACGCATCGTGCTCAGCTCGCGCGAGATGGGCCGCATCTACCACGCCAAGGGCGTGGAGCGCCTGGTGCGCAACGACCTCTGGAAGGGCCGCACGCCCGAGCGCTTCTACGACGCGCTCGAGTGGCTGTACGGCTGGAAGGTCGACAACTGCCTGGCACGCTAAGGAGCAAGCAATGAACGAACTCGGACGACTCGAAGACCTGCCGGCGCAGTACGTCGAAGACCTGCGCCAGCAGAACCTCGTGCCGCTGTGGCCCAGCCTGCGCGCCGTGCTGCCGCCCGGCAAGCCGCGCCCGAACACGAAGCCCACGGTCTGGAGCTACGAGGCGCTGCGCCCGCTGCTGATGAAGGCAGGCGAGCTGACGCCGATGTCCAAGGCCGAGCGCCGCGTGCTCGTGCTGGCCAACCCCGGCCACGGCCTGGACAACATGAAGGCCAGCGCCGCCATGTACCTGGGCATGCAGTTGCTGCTGCCGGGCGAATGGGCGCCCAGCCACCGCCACACGCCGAACGCCGTGCGCATGGTGGTCGAGGGCACCGGGGCCTGGACCACGGTCGACGGCGAGAAATGCCCGATGAGCCGCGGCGACCTCATCCTCACGCCGACCGGCCTCTGGCACGAGCACGGCCACGACGGCGACCAGCCGGTGATCTGGCTCGACGTGCTGGACCTGCCGCTCGTCTATTACATGGAGACCTCCTACGCCATCGAAGGCCAGCGCCAGACCGTGCAGCCCGGCCGCGGCGACCGCGCCTACGCGCGCGGCGGCCTCGTGCCGACGCCCGTGTTCGGCCGCAGCGGCAAGGCCTACCCGATGCTGCGCTACCCCTGGGCCGACGCACGCGCGGCGCTCGAGGCGCTGGCCGCCGACCGCCCCGACATGGACGCGGTGCAGGTGCGCTACGTGAACCCGGAGACCGGCGGCGACGCGCAGAACATCCTCGGCTTCCACGCGCTGATGCTGCGCCCCGGGCAGGTGCTGGCGCTGCCGGCGCGCTCGCCGGCGAGCGTGTTCCACGTCATCGAGGGCGGCGCCGAAGTCGCGGTCGACGGCCACGCCTTCGCGCTGGCCGAGGCCGACACCTGCTGCGCACCCGGCTACGTGCCGATCACGCTGAAGAACCGCCACGCCGACCGCCCGAGCTTCGTCTTCGTGGCCGACGAATCGCCGCTGCACCGCAAGCTCGGCGTCTACGAAGAGCGCGCCTGACGGCGGCGCGGCTTGACGGCGGGCGGCCGCCCGCCGCACAGTCGGGTGGCCAACGAAAGCCCCGACCGATGAGCACCGCACCCGCCCCCGACAACGCGCCGATCAACGCCTTCTCCCAGTGCCACGTGGGCATCGTGGCGCACCTGCGCGAACTCGAAGCGCTGCCCGCCCTGGTGGACGCGGCGGCGCAGGCGCGCGCCGTCGCGGCGCGCGTGCTGCGCTTCTTCCGCGAAGCCGTCGTCGAGCACCACACCGAGGAAGAGCGCGAC
The DNA here is from genome assembly GCA_963204815.1 of Pseudomonadota bacterium. Classification (GTDB taxonomy): domain Bacteria; phylum Pseudomonadota; class Gammaproteobacteria; order Burkholderiales; family Burkholderiaceae_C; genus Rubrivivax. The sequence continues at coordinate 12,089 of CAUJHQ010000004.1, forward strand.
CTCTTCCCCGCCGTGCTCGCGAGCGCCAGCGCCGGCGCCGAACGCGAACGCGTGCAACGCATGGTCGAGCAGCTCACGCGCGAGCACCGCGGCGTCGAAGCGCAGTTCGCGCGCCTGCGCCACGACCTCGAGGCCACCGCGAAGGGCCACGCATCGCGGCTCGACGGCGCTGCCGTTGCCGCGCTGGTGGCCGACTACCTGGCGCACGCGCGCTTCGAGGAGACCGAATTCCTGCCGGTCGCGCAGGCCATCCTGGGCCGCAACAGCGACCACATGGCGGCGCTCGGGCTGGCCCTGCACACGCGCCATGCGCTCGCCGAGATTCAGGGCGGCATGGGCTTCCACGTCTGACGGCGGCGGCTTTTCCGCCTTCGTTGCCGGCGAATCCGCACCTGCGCGGGCACCGCCGCGCGACCGCGCCGCGCGCCACCCGGGCATTCCCGCAACGCCGCCGCCGGCTTCGGTGACACGCTCCGCGCGGCCCGCCTTCCGGCGGGCTCCCCGCGAGGCGCACCACCAAGAGGAGACCGGCATGAAGACCCCACCACGCCTGCACACGGCCCGCCTGGCGCCGGCCGCACTGGCCCTGCTGCTCGGCGGCCTGCTCGCGCTGCCGGCCACGGCACGCGACCGCGATGACGACGACGAACGCGGGCGCGACCACCGGCGCGAGCACCCGCGCGAACATGACCGCCGCGCACGCATCGCCTGCGAGGCGCTGAGCGGCCGCTCGATCGGCGGCGCCACGCTCGGCACCGCGGCGGTCGTCGCCGAAACGGCAACGCTGGCGGCGCACTGCAAGGTGCCGGGCCTGATCGCGCCGCAGCTCAACTTCGAACTGCGCCTGCCGCTGCGCTGGAACCAGAAGCTGCACTACGGCGGCGGCGGCGGCTACAACGGCGCCATCCCGCCGGCCAGCGCGCCGGCGCTGAACGCCGGCTACGCGCAGGTCAGCAGCGATTCCGGCCACCAGGGCAACGTGCTCGACGCCAGCTTCGCGCTCAACGACCCGCTGGCGGCACAGATGTTCGGCTCGCTGTCGGTGCCCACCGTGATGGGCGCGGCCGCCGAGATCGTGCGCCTGCACTACGGCACGCGCGCCAAGCGCCAGTACTTCGAGGGCTGCTCGAACGGTGGCCGCGAGGCGCTGATGACCGTGCAGCGCTACCCCACGCTCTTCGACGGCGTCATCGCGCGCGCTCCGGCCTACAACTGGGTCGGCCTGATGGGCGCGTTCAACCGCACCGCGAAGGCGCTCGCCGCGCCCGGCGGCGCCATGACACCGGGCAAGACCGCGACGCTCGCCAACGCCGTGCTCGGCGCCTGCGACGCGCTGGACGGCATCGCCGACGGCGTGGTGTCGAACGCGCAGGCCTGCCGCTTCGACCCCGCCACGCTGCGCTGCCCGGGCGGCGCCGACAGCGGCGACAGCTGCCTGTCCGACGCGCAGCTCGCGAGCGTGGCCTCCTGGACGCAGCCGGCCAGCTTCGGCGGCGGCGTCTACACCAACCCTGGCTGGGCGCTGACCGGCAACGAGAACGTGAACGGCGCGTGGAACGCCTGGGTCACCGGCGCCGCGCCGCTGCAGTACCTGTTCTCCGACACCACGGTCAAGCACTACCTGGCGCGCGACCCGACGGCGAACTCGCTGCTCTACGACTTCGACAGCGACCCCGGCGCGCTGTTCGCGCTGGCGGCGCTGAACGACGCGACGAACGCGAACATCGTGCCCTTCCTCGGCGCCGGCGGGAAGCTGATCCTCTGGCACGGCGGCAACGACTCGGCGCTGACGGCCAAGGCCACCACCGAGTACCACGCGCGGGTCGTCCAGGCAGTCGGTGGCCGCGCCAACGCCGACCAGTTCGTGCGCTACTACGTCGCCCCGGGCGTCAACCACTGCGCGGGCGGCCCCGGCGCCGACAGCGCGGACCTGCTGACCGCGCTCGACTTGTGGGTCACGCGCCACCGCGCGCCCGGCACGCTGACCGCCCGCCAGCTCGACCCCGCCACCGGCAACACCGTGCTGTCGCGTCCGCTGTGCGTGCACCCCGGCTACCCGCAGTACCGCGGCAGCGGCGACCCCGCGCTCGCCGCCAGCTACCGCTGCGCGACGCCGTAGCACGCCCCTCGGGCGGCAGGGGCCGGCGCCGGCGGCGGCGCGGCCCCTGCAGAATGCCGCGCATGCAGCCCATCATCGACTTCATCCTCGAGATCGACCGCCTGAAGGGCGTGACGCGCAAGAACAAGCCGATCGGGCTGGACCGCTACGAGAACTCGGCCGAGCACAGCTGGCAGATCGCGCTGCTCGCCACCAGCCTGCTGCCGCACGCCGCCGAGCCGGTGGACGGCACGCGCGTCGTCGAGATGCTGCTGGTGCACGACCTCGGCGAGATCGACGCCGGCGACGTGCTGCTGTACGCCGACACCGACTGGGCGGCGCAGAAGGCCGCCGAGCGCGCCGGCGTCGAGCGCCTCTTCGGCCTGCTGCCGCCGGCGCAGCGCGACCGCTTCCTCGCGCGCTGGACCGAGTTCGACGACGAGGCCACGCCCGAGGCGCGCTTCGCACACGCCGTCGACCGCGCGATGCCGGCGCTGCTCAACCTGGCCGCCGGCGGCCAGAGCTGGGTCGAGAACGGCGTGCGCCACGAGCAGGTCGTGCGCCGCATCGGCCCGCCCATCGAGGCCGGCTGCCCGGCACTGTGGCAGTACCTGGCGGCGCGGCTGGAGGAAGAGCGCGCGAAGGGCTGGTTCGGGATCGGCGCGTAGCGGCGCCTACCCGGCGGCCGGCAGCGCCGCACGCCGGTGCGCCACCAGGTGCCGCATCACCATCGGCACGGCCATCGCCGCGCCGATCAGCGTCGGCACCAGCCCCGGCGCGATGAGCAGCAGCGCCGCCGCCAGGCACAGGCCTTGTTCGGCGCGCGTCATCTCCACCAGGAAGAACTTCGACAGCGCCGCCGCCAGCAGCGTGATGCCGAGGATGCAGCCGACGAAGGTGACGACGAAGTCATAGCCGTTGAAGCCCTTGGCGACGATCAGCAGCGAGGGCGAGAACACGAACACGAAGGGCACCAGCACCTTCGCCATGCCGAGCCGGAACGCGGTGTTGCCGGTCTTGAAGGGGTCGCTGCCCGCCATGCCGGCGGCGGCGTAGGCGGCCAGCGCCACCGGTGGCGTGATGTCGGCCAGCACGCCGTAGTAGAAGACGAAGAAGTGCGCCACCAGCGGCTCCACGCCCAGCAGCACCAGCGTGGGCGCCGCCACCGTGACCATGATGATGTAGTTGGCCGTGGTCGGGATGCCGCAGCCCAGCAGGATGCACACCAGGCCGGTCATGACCAGCGCCACTAGCAACGTGAGCGACTGGGTGGAGATCAGCGCCTGCGGGATCAGCGTGCCCACGCCGCCGGCCACCGCCTGCGCCGCGCCGGTGATGATGGTGCTGAGCTTGAAGCCCACGCCGGTGAGCGTGACGACGCCGATGACGATGCCCACCGTGGCCGCCGCCGCACCCACCGCCAGCGCGTACTTGGCGCCGGTGCCGAAGGCTTCCACCAGCTGCGGCGTGCCGATGCGGCCTTCGATCTTCAGCGCGCGCAGCAGCAGCGGCGTGGCGACGAAGCCGGCGCCGAACAGCGCGAGCTTGACCATCTCGTTCTCGATGCCGCCGAAGACGATGACGAGCAGCAACGCGTGCAGCGCCGCCAGCAGCGCCCAGGCGCCCGCAGGGTTCGGGCCGGCGCGCGTCGTCAGGCCGACGATGGCGCAGGAGCTGATGCCGACGAACGCGGCCATGTACGGCGTGCGGCCCGACACGAGGATGAAGATCAGCAGGAACAGCGGGATCAGCGTCGGCCAGCGCGCGGCGAACGAGGCGCGCAGTTTGGGCATCTCTTCGTCGGTCAGCCCACGCAGGCCGAAGCGCTTGGCCTCGAAGTGCACCTGCATGAAGACACCGAAGAAGTGCATGAACGCGGGGATCGCCGCCGCCGCGATGATGGTCTGGTACGGGACCGAGAGGAACTCGATCATCAGGAACGCCGCCGCGCCCAGCACCGGCGGCGTGATCTGGCCGCCGGTGGACGACGCCGCTTCCACCGCGCCCGCGAACTCGCGCTTGTAGCCGACGCGGATCATCGCGGGGATGGTCAACGACCCCACCGTCACCGCGTTCGCGACCGAGCTCCCCGACAGCATGCCGAACATCGCCGAGCCGAACACGCTGACCTTCGCCGGCCCGCCGGCGTAGCGGCCGGCGATGCTGGAGGCGACGTCCAGGAACAGCTGGCCCAGGCCGATGCGCGTGGCCAGCACGCCGAACAGCACGAAGTGGAAGACGTAGGTCGCGACCACGCCCACCGCCACGCCGTAGATGCCCTGGCTGGTGAGGTACTGGTGGTTCACCAGCTGCGACCAGCTGGCGCCGGCGTGCTTCAGCAGGCCGGGGAAGGCCGGGCCCGCGAGCGCGTAGGCCATGAAGGCGATCGCGATCAGCGGCAGCGGCCAGCCCATCGCGCGGCGCGTGGCTTCGAGCAGCGCGACGATCAGGATCGAGCCCATCGCCACGTCCAGCGCCGACGGGTTGCCGACGCGGAACGCGAGGTCGTCGAAGATCCACGGGATGTAGAGCACCGACACCGCGATGGCCGCGACCAGCAGCCAGTCGAACCACGGCACGTTGCCGGGCGCGGAGAGCTTGTGCTCCGCCGCTCGCTCCAGCAGCGCATGGCGGTGCGGGAACACCAGGAAGATCAGCCCCAGCACGAAGGCCAGGTGCACGCCGCGGTGCGTGACTTCCTGCAGCAGGCCGAAGCCGGCCGTGTAGTAGTGGAAGACCGACAGCAGGATCAGCAGGCCGCCGACCACGGTGGCCGCCACTTTCGTGAGCGGCCGGAAGCGCATCTCGGGGTCGAACTTCTCCTCGAGTTCCTGCAGCTTCTTGTCGTCGAGTTCCGTGGTCGGCGTCGTCATGTCGAACGCCTTACTTCAGCAGCCCGGCTTCCTTGTAGAACTTCTCGGCGCCCGGGTGGAACGGGATGCCGGCGCCCTTGACGGCGTTCTCCTTGGTGATGAACTTGCCCTTGGCGTGGCCGGCGGCAAGCTGCTTCTGCGCGGCGTCGCTGAACAGCGCCTTCGTGATCTCGTAGACGGTGTTGGCATCGGCCTTGTCGCTGGTGACCCACTGCGCCCCCACCGCGATGGTCTTCACCTGGCCGACGCCCTTGTAGGTGTCGGCGGCGATGGTGTCGTCGGCGAAGAAGCCGCTGCTCTTCTTCAGCGCTTCGGCCGCCGCGCCGTCGATCGGCAGGATGTCGATGCCGCCGCCGGCCGAGGCCAGCTCGGCGATCGCACCGGCGGGCGCGCCGCCGGTGAAGAAGAAGGCGTCGAGCGAGCCGTCCTTCATCTTGTCGCCGGCCTGGTTGGGCTTGATGTACTCGGGCTTGATGTCCTTCTCGGTCACGCCGTAGGCCGCGAGGATGGCGCGCGCGTTGACCAGCGTGCCCGAGCCCGGCTCGTCGAGCGCGACGCGCTTGCCCTTCAGGTCGGCCACGCTCTTGATGCCGCTGCCCTTC
>CAUJHQ010000005.1 GCA_963204815.1 Pseudomonadota bacterium
TGCGGCCGTTCACCGTGAGCGCCTCGCCCTTCAGGTGGCCACCCAGCCGCGCCAACATGCCGCGCAGGCCGCCGGCGTAGAAGAAGTCTTCCATCAGGTAGCGGTCGCCGCTGGGCCGGATGTTGGCGATGACGGGCACCTTGCGGCTCGCGGCGTCGAAGTCGTCCAGCGTCACCGGGTGGCCGGCGCGGCGCGACAGCGCGACGAGGTGGATGATCGCGTTGGTGCTGCAGCCCATCGCCATCGCGGCCGTGATGCCGTTGGCGAAGCTGTCCTTCGACAGCAGTCTCGTCGGCGTCAGGTCTTCCCACACCATGTCGACGATGCGGCGGCCGCATTCGGCGCTCATGCGGATGTGGTTCGCGTCGGCGGCGGGGATCGAGCTCGCGCCCGGCAGCGTCATGCCGATGGCCTCGGCAATGCCCATCATCGTGGCGGCGGTGCCCATCGTCATGCAGGTGCCGTGGCTGCGCGCGATGCCAGCTTCCATCTCCTGCCAGGCTTCGTCGGACAGGCGTCCGGCGCGGCGTTCGTCCCAGTACTTGAAGGCGTCGCTGCCGGAGCCCAGCACGTTGCCGCGCCAGTTGCCTCGCAGCATCGGGCCGGCCGGCAGGTAGATGCACGGCAGGCCCATCGAGAACGCGCCCATCAAGAGGCCGGGCGTGGTCTTGTCGCAGCCGCCCATCAGCACCGCGCCGTCGACCGGGTGGCTGCGCAGCAGTTCCTCGGTCTCCATCGCCAGGAAGTTGCGGTAGAGCATGGTGGTGGGCTTCACCATGCTCTCGCTCAGGCTGATGGCGGGCAGCTCGAGCGGGAAGCCGCCCGCCTGCAGCACGCCGCGCTTGACGTCGTCGACGCGCTGCTTGAAGTGCGCGTGGCACTGGTTGGCGTCGCTCCAGGTGTTGACGATGGCGATGATGGGCTTGCCGGCCCAGTCGGCCGGTGCGTAGCCCATCTGCATCACGCGCGAGCGGTGGCCGAAGGAGCGGAAGTCGTCGGGCGCGAACCAGCGCGCGCTGCGGAGTTCGGACGCCTGCTTCATGACAGCAGCCAGGCCGGTGCGTCCTGCAGCGCCACCGGGCGCAGGAAGCGATCGAGCGCCGCCAGCCCCACCGAGGTGGTGGCCGGCGCGGTGGAACTCGGGAACGGCCCGCCGTGCTGCTGCGCGGCGCACACCGCCACGCCGGTGGGCACACCGGCGAAGAGCACGCGGCCCGCCACCTGCTGCGCCGCGCGCACGAGGCGGCGCGCGTCGGCGCTGCCGTCTTCGGCGCCCCACAGCGTAACGGTCAGGCTGCCGCCGGTGGCGCGCAGCACCTGCACGGCTTCGTCCGTGCTGCGCGCGCGCACCACCAGGCAGGCGGGGCCGAAGACCTCGTCGTGCAGCGCGGCGTTGGCGACGAAGGTGGCCGCATCGGTCTCGGCCAGGAAGGGCCGCGGCGCCGCGTTGCTGCCGTCGCCCGCCGGGCTGGCGAGCCGCGTCGTCACGCCCGCCGTGCCGGCCACGCGCGCCACGCCGGCGTCGAAGTTGGCGCGCATGCCGGGCGTCAGCATGGCGTGCGGCTTCGCTTCCGAGAGCGCCTTCGCGAGCGTGTCGACGAAAGGCTGCGCGCCGTCGAACACGATGACGACGCCGGGGCTGGTGCAGAACTGCCCGCAGCCCAGCGTGATCGACCCCGCCAGCGTGGCCGCGAGCTCCGCGCCTTTCGCGGCCAGGGCCGACGGCAGCGCCACGATGGGGTTGATGCTGCCCAGCTCGCCGAAGAACGGGATCGGCCGCGGCCGCGCCTGTGCCACCGCGTTCAGCGCCAGACCGCCCTTCACCGAACCGGTGAACGCGACGGCCGCGATGTCCGGGTGCTTGACGAGCGCGACGCCTTCGTCGATGCCGCCTTCGACCAGGCCGAACACGCCCGCCGGCAGGCCGAGCGAGGCGACCACGCCCGACGCGAGTTCGGCCGTCGCGCGCGACAGCGCCGGGTGCCCCGGGTGGGCCTTCACCACCACCGGGCAGCCGGCGGCGAGCGCCGACGCCGTGTCGCCGCCCAGCACCGAGAACGCGAACGGGAAGTTGCTCGCCGCGAACATCGCCACCGGCCCCAGCGGCACGCGCACGCGGCGCAGGTGCGGGTGGCCGGCCGGCGGCGCGCCGGGCACGGCGGGGTCGTCGACGAAGGCGAACGCGGCGTCGACCGCCTTCGCGAACGCGCGCAGCTGGAACGCCGTGCGGTCGAGTTCGCCGTTCAGCCGCACCGGCCCGAGCGAGGTCTCGCGGTCGGCCAGCGGCACGAGCGCTTCGCGCGCCCCTTCGAGCACGGCGGCCAGGCCTTCGAGCAGCTTCGCGCGCGTGGCGCCGTCGCTCGCGGCCCAGGTGTCGTTCGCCGCGGCGGCGGCGGCGACGGCGAGGTTCACAGAAATCATGGTCATTCCCAGCGCAGGTGGTAGCCGCGCCCGTTGTAGTCGAAGTCGACGAGCTCGCCGATGGGGACATCCTTCACCGCCGGCGCCGCATAGTAGGCGCGGATCTCGCGGATCAGCCCGCTGGCGGCGTCGAACACGTACCACTCGTCGCCGCGCTGCGCGGTGCCGGCCTTGCGCTTCCAGTGCGTCCACTCGATGACGGCCTCGTCGCGGTCGTGCGCGACCAGCACGCGCTCGATCGTCCACTGCGAGCCCAGGTTGTCGACGCACCAGACCCACTTCTTCGCGATGGTGTCGGCGCCGCGCCAGGGAATGTCGGGCAGGCCGGGAGGGAAGTAGTGCACCGCGTCGGGCGTGAAGCAGCTCAGCAGCGCCGCGTGGTCGGCGGCGTTGCAGGCGGCGAAGTAGCGGCGGATGGTGGCTTCGTGGCGGTGCATGGCGTGGCTCCTCAGAGCGCCGGCCGGCCGGCGGCGACCCACTGGCGGTGCTGTTCGCGTGTCTCTGCGCTCGGCGGGTACAGGCCCCACAGCGCCTCGCCGCGCTGCACGCGCAGCGCGAGGTAGGCCTCGAGGTCGTCCTGCGCCTCGCACAGGTCGGCCATCTCGGCGGCCAGGTGCGAGGGCACGACGGTGATGTTGTCGGCGTCGCCGTGGATCACGTCGCCCGGGTAGACGGCCACGCCGGCGCACGAGACCGGCACCTGCAGGTCGGCCACGTGGTGGTAGCTGAGGCGGGTGGTGGCGGTGATGCCGGCGCTCCACGTGGGGAAGGCCATCGCGGCGAGCTCGCTGCCGTCGCGGAAGGCGCCATCGGTGACGACCGCGACCGCACCGCGCTTCATCATGCGCGTGACGAGCATGTTGCCCATCGACGCTGCGCTGGTGTCGCGCCGGCTGTCGATCACCATCACGTCGCCCGGCTGCACCTGCTCCACGCCCACCCACTGCAGGTTGTCGGCATTCGGCGTGGTGGTGAGGGTGGCGTAGGTGTCGATGTCCTCGCGCGCCGGAATCATGCGCATCGTGAACGCGCGACCGGCGAAGCGCGGCGCCGCGGCGCCCTGCAGCGGGCGCAGCCCCACCATCACGGGCTGGCGAAAGCCCTTCTTGAAGAGCTGCGTGGTGAGCGAGCCGCTGCTGATGCGCGCCAGGCGGGCCAGCACGGCGTCGCTCACCGGCGTGGGCGCGCGGCGCGGCGGCGGGGTCGGGGTCACGGGCGGCGGCATGGGCGGCACTCCTGGCGGTTCGGTTCCAACGGGCGGGACGCTGGCGCTGCGCCGCATCCTAGGCAGCGCGCACGGGCGTGCCAAGGCACCGTAGAGTCGACCTCCCCCCGTTGTTCCACTGGTTGGGAGCAAGACATGACGGCGAAGTCCGCCGACGGCACCGCGGCGCTCGAGAAGGCGCTCGACGTGCTCGACGCCGTGGGCCGCGCGCCCGCCGGCCTGAGCCAGGCCGAGCTCGCGGCGCAGCTGGCGCTGCCGCGCACCACGCTGTACCGGCTGCTCGGCTCCTTGTCGGCGCGCGGCCTGCTGCGGCGCGACCCGCTGCGGCGCGTCTACTGCCTGGGCCTGCGCTGCTTCGAGTACGCCCGCACGGCCTACGCGATGCCCGACCTGGTGGCCGCCGCCGCCGCCGAGTTGCGCGCGCTGCGCGACATGACCGGCGAGACCACCTATCTCGCCGCGCTCGACGGCCTGGAGGTCGTGGCGCTCGAGCGCTGCGACGGCGCGCACAGCCAGCGCTCGAACAGCGCGCCCGGCCAGCGCAAGCCGCTGCACTGCACGAGCCAGGGCAAGGCGATCCTCGCCGCGCTGCCGGCGGCCGAGCGCGACGCGCTGGTGCGCGACCTGCCGCTCACGGCCGTCACGCCGCGCAGCATCACCGACCGCCGCCGCCTGCAGGCCGAGCTGCGCCTCACCGCGACACGCGGCTGGTCGATCGACGACGAGGAGATCGTGCCCGGCGTGCGCTGCTGCGGCGCACCCATCGTCGACGCCGACGGCCGCGTGCGTGGCGCCATCAGCGTCGCCGGCCCGGTGTTCCGGCTGACGATGGAACGGCTGCAGCTGCTGGGCCCGGAGGTCGCCGAGTCGGCGCGCCGCATCGGCGCCCAGCTCGCCGCCGGGCCGGCGCGGCCGGCGCACGGCGAGGTGCGCGCGGTCGACGGCGACTGGGCCTTCGACGGCGCCGCGCCCTGCTGGAGCGACGCCGCCGGCGCGCTGTTCTGGGCCGACACGCTGGCGCCGGCGGTGCACGTGGCCAGCGCCGCCGGCGACCGCATCGCCGCCCGGCTGGACGCCCCGGTGCAGGCGCTGCTGCCGCACCCGCAGGGCGCCGCCGTGCGCGCCGGCGACCGCTGGCAGGTGGTGGACGCGTCAGGCCGCCTGGAGCCCCTGCCCGGCCGGCCGCTGCGCCCGCTGCTCGCCGCCTGCACCGAACACCCGGACGGCCGCGGCACGCTCTGGGCCTGCGTGGCCGACGGCGAACGCTGGCGCGTGTCGGCACTGGCGGCGGACGGCACGGCCGAAGGCGGCTGGCCGCTGCCCGAACCGGCCACCGCGCTCGCCTTCGACGCCGCCGGCGGGCGCCTCTTCATCGCCTGCGCCGGCAGCGGCACGCTGCACGTGGCCGAGCGCGGCCGCGCCACGCTGCGCCGGCTGGCCACGGTGCCCAAGGGCTCGGGCGTGCTGGCCGGGCTGGCACTGGACGCGCAGGGCGGCCTGTGGAGCGCGCTGCGCGGCGGCTGGAGCGTGGTGCGCTTCGAGGCCGACGGCAGCCTCGACCGCGTGGTGGCGATCCCGGTGCCCCACCCGACCGGCGTGGGCCTGGGCGGCGCCGCGCGCAACGCGCTCTACGTCACCAGCGCGCGCACCGCCGTCGGCCGCGACGCGCTCGACGCGGCGCCGCTGTCGGGGCGGCTGTTCGTGCTGGACGGCCTGCAGGGCGCGGCCGCCTGAGCGCCGGCCCTGGCCCGTCGCCAGGCGCCGCCTACGCCAGCGCCAGCGACAGCAGCGAGACGACGAGCGCCGCCCCCAGCCAGCAGCCCACGCGCACCAGCAGCGGCTTGTCGACCGCGCGCGCCGGGGTGCCTTCGGGCCGCCGCAGCCCCAGCACGCCGGCATGCGCCGGCAGCGCCACCAGCAGCAGGAAGGCGAGCACGAAGCCGGTGCCGGCGTCGCTGCCGCTCGCGGCCAGCCAGCGGCTGGCCGCGGGCAGCGCCAGTGCGGAGAAGGCGCCGGCGAGCGCGGCGGTCACGGGGGTGGGGGCAAGGTTCACGTCGGGGGGCGGGCGCAGCGGCGCGCGATCGTAGCAAGCGCCGGCGCCCGGCCCGCGCGCCGGGGCGCTACGGCCGCAGCGCCGCCGACCTGGCCATCGCCCGTGCGAGCTGCGGCTGCAGCGACACCACCTCGCCGACGATGACGAGCGCCGGCGCCTTCACGCCGTGCACGCGCGCCAGGTGCGGCAGCGTCTCGACGGTGCCGGTGGTCACGCGCATGTCGGGGCAGGTGGCGCGCTCGATGGTGGCCGCCGGCGTCGTCGCCTCCAGGCCGTGGGCGACGAGCTGCGTGCACAGCACCGGCAGCGTCTCCACGCCCATGTAGACCACCAGCGTCTGCTGCGGCCGAGCCAGCCGCGGCCAGTCCAGGTCGAGCGACGGCGGGCCGCCGGCGCGCGCCTTGCCGTGGCCGGTGACGTAGGTGACCGAGGCCGCGTGGTCGCGGTGCGTCAGCGGGATGCCCGCCGCCGCCGCCGCGCCCTGCGCCGCGCTGATGCCGGGCACCACCTCGAAGGGCACGCCGGCGTGCGCCAGCGCCTGCGCTTCCTCGCCACCGCGGCCGAAGATGAAGGGGTCGCCGCCCTTCAGACGCAGCACGCGCCGGCCGCTCTTCGCGAGCCGGATCATCAGATCGATGATGCCGTCCTGGCTGAGCTTGTGGCAGCCGCTGCGCTTGCCGACGTCGATCAGGTGCGCGGTCTTGGGCAGCAGCGCGATCACGCCGGCGCCGACCAGGGCGTCGAACAGCACCAGCTCCGCCGTGGCGATGGCGCGCGCCGCGCGCACCGTGAGCAGGTCGGGGTCGCCCGGACCGGCGCCGACGAGCGTGACCATGGCGGGGCAGGCGCCTTCGCGCAGCGCGAGGTCGAAGCGCAGGGGTTCGTCGAGAACGCTCAAGTCAGCTCTCCTGGTGGTGTGCGGCCATTCTCGAAATCGCGTCATCGAGCGTCCTTGAACCAGTTCAAGGACTCGAACGACCCCCCGGGCGGACGATGGCGCCACTTTCAACGAAGGAAGGTGGACGCATGAAGACGCAACACGCACTGACCCGGCTCGCCGCCCTGTTGCTGGCGACCGTGGCCTTCGGCGCGACGGCCCAGGACAAGAAGGCCGTCTCGCCTGCCGAGGCCAACTACCAGGCCGGCGGCTCGCCGCTGGTCAACGAGCCCATGTACCAGAGCACGAACCCGAAGGCCCCGCCGATGACGCAGGCCGAGTTCGACAACGCACGCAAGATCTACTTCGAGCGCTGCGCCGGCTGCCACGGCGTGCTGCGCAAGGGCGCCACCGGCAAGCCGCTGACGCCGGACATCACGCTCGGCAAGGGCACCGACTACCTGAAGGTCTTCATCGCCTACGGCTCGCCGGCCGGCATGCCGAACTGGCAGACCAGCGGCGAGATGTCCGAGAAGGAAGTCGACCTGATGGCGCGCTACATCCAGCACGACGCGCCGACGCCGCCCGAGTTCGGCATGGAGCAGATGAAGACGACCTGGAAGGTCATCGTCCCGCCGGCGCAGCGGCCGACGAAGAAGATGAACAGCTACAACATCGCCAACATCTTCAGCACCACGCTGCGCGACACCGGCGAAGTGGCGCTGATCGACGGCGACACCAAGCAGATCATCAACATCGTCAAGACCGGCTACGCGGTGCACATCTCGCGCACCTCGGCTTCCGGGCGCTACCTGTTCGTGATCGGGCGCGACGCCAAGATCAACATGATCGACCTGTGGATGGAGAAGCCCGACAACGTGGCCGAAGTCCGCATCGGCCTGGAAGCGCGCTCGGTCGAGACCAGCAAGTACAAGGGCTACGAGGACAAGCTGGCCATCGCCGGCGCCTACTGGCCGCCGCAGTACGTGATCATGAAGGGCGACACGCTGGAGCCGCTGAAGATCGTCGGCACCCGCGGCATGACGGTCGACAAGCAGGAGTACCACCCCGAGCCGCGCGTGGCGTCCATCGTCGCGTCGCACTACAAGCCCGAGTTCGTCGTCAACGTGAAGGAGACCGGGCAGACGCTGCTGGTCGACTACTCGAACGTCGACGCGCTGAAGGTCACGACCATCGGCACCGCGCGCTTCCTGCACGACGGCGGCCTGGACTCGACCGGCCGCTACTTCATGGTGGCCGCCAACCAGAGCAACAAGATCGCCGCCGTCGACCTGAAGGAAGGCAAGCTCGCCAAGCTGATCGACGTGGGCAAGATCCCGCACCCGGGCCGCGGCGCGAACTTCACGCACCCGAAGTACGGCCCGGTGTGGAGCACCGGCCACCTGGGTGACGAGACGATCTCGCTGATCGGCACCGACCCGAAGAAGAACAAGGACAGCGCGTTCAAGGTCGTCGAGACGCTGAAGGGCCAGGGCGGCGGCAACCTCTTCCTGAAGAGCCACCCGAAGAGCCAGCACCTGTACGTCGACACGCCGCTGAACCCGGACCCGAAGCTGTCGCAGTCGGTCGCGGTGTTCGACATCAAGAACCTCGCCAAGGGCTACACCGTGCTGCCGATCGCCGAATGGGCGGGCCTCACGGACGACGGCGCCAAGCGCGTCGTGCAGCCCGAATACAACAAGGCGGGCGACGAGGTGTGGTTCGCGGTCTGGTCGGCGAAGAACAAGCAGAGCGCGCTCGTCGTCGTCGACGACAAGACGCTCAAGCTCAAGCAGGTCATCAAGGACCCGCGCCTGATCACGCCGACCGGGCACTTCAACGTGCACAACACGCAGCACGACGTCTACTGAACCAGAGGCGAGCATGAACAACACGATGAAGACCCTCACGCTCGCCGCCGGCCTCGCGCTGGCGGTGGCCTCCGGCGCGGCGCGGGCCGATGCCGGCGACGACGCGCTGACCAAGGGCGGCTGCATGGCCTGCCACACGAAGGACAAGAAGCTCGTCGGCCCGTCCTTCAAGGAGATCGCGACCAAGTACAAGGGCCAGGACGTCGCGGCCAAGCTGTTCGAGAAGGTCCGCAAGGGCGGCTCGGGCGTGTTCGGGCCGATCCCGATGTCACCCAACGGCCCCGACAAGATCGACGACGCCGGCCTGAAGGCGGCGATCGAGACGATCCTGAAGTCGTGATCGGCGTCCTGATCGCTTGACCACGACCGCCATGCGCATCTTCGCCGCCCTGCTCGGATTCACGGCCCTCGCGGCCGTGGCCGACGACGAGCCGCCGGCGGCGCGCCGCGAGGCGCTGGTGCGCATGGTGCGGCAGGACTGCGGGTCCTGCCACGGCCTGCGGCTCACCGGCGGCCTCGGCCCCGCGCTCACGCGCGAGGCCCTGGCCGACAAGCCGGTGAGTTCGCTCGCCGCCACCATCTTCCACGGCCGCCCGGGCACGCCGATGCCCGGCTGGCGGCCGATGCTGAGCGAGTCCGAGGCGACCTGGATCGCGCAGCGCCTGAGCGCCGGGTTCCCGGCGGAGAGACGATGAGCACCCGTCGCGAAAGCCTGCTCGCGCTAGCCGCCCTGCTGGGCGGCTGCGCCACCACGGCCCCGCCCGCCAAGGGCACGGGCGACCTCGGCGTCATCGTGCAGCGCGCGAAGGGCGCGCTGTCCATCGTCGACACCACTGAGCGCCGCGTGCTGGGCGTCGTCACCGGGCTGGGCGACCTTTCGCACGCCAGCGTGGTGTTCTCGCGCGACGGCGGCACCGCCTACGTGTTCGGGCGCGACGGCGCGCTCACCAAGGTCGACCTGCTGGCGCAGCGCATCGAGGCGCGCGTGCAGCAGGCCGGCAACTCGATCGGCGGCGCGATCTCGCAGGACGGCACGCTCGTCGCGGCGCAGAACTACACGCCCGGCGGCGTGAAGGTGTTCGACGCGAAGACGCTCGCGCTCGTCGCCGACATCCCGGCCGAGACCGCGCCGGGCAAGCTCTCGCGCGTGGTCGGCCTCGTCGACCTGCCGGGGCGGCGCTTCGCGTACAGCCTGTTCGACGCCGACGCGATCTGGATCGCCGACCTCTCGCGCCCCGGCGCGCCGCGCATCACGCGCTTCGAAGGCATCGGCCACCAGCCCTACGACGCGCTCGTCACGCCCAACGGCCGCCACTACGTGGCCGGGCTGTTCGGCGAGGACGGGCTGGCCATGCTCGACCTCTGGGACGAGCAGCCGAAGGTGCGGCGCGTGCTCGGCGGCTACGGCCGCGGCGAGCAGCCGCTGCCGGTCTACAAGATGCCGCACCTGCGCGGCTGGGCCGTCGCGGGCCGCCACGCCTACCTGCCGGCGATCGGCCGCCGCGAGGTGCTGGTGGTCGACACCCAGACCTGGACCGAGGTCGACCGCATCGCGGTGGCCGGCCAGCCGGTGTTCGTGATGGCGCGGCCCGACGGCCGCCAGGTGTGGGTCAACTTCGCGGTGCCCGACTACTCGCAGGTGCAGGTGATCGACACCCCGTCGCGCCGCGTCGTGAAGACGCTGGCGCCCGGCAAGGCGGTGCTGCACATGGAGTTCACGCCGCGCGGCGAAGCGGTGTGGATCAGCGCGCGCGACGACAACAAGGTCGCCGTCATCGACACCGCGAGCTTCGAGACGCTGGCGACGATCGCCGCCGACGCGCCGAGCGGCATCTTCTTCACCGCGCGCGCCGCGCGCCTGGGGCTGTGATGGACCTCGCGCTGCTCAACGGCTGGCAACGCGGCTTTCCGCTCGAGCGCGAGCCCTTCGCGCGCATCGGCCGCGAGCAGGGGCTGGACGCCGCCACCGTGCTGGCGCGGCTGCACGCCTGCCGCGCCGACGGGCGGCTCGGCCGCATCGGCGGCGTCTTCGCCGCCGGCGCCGGCGGCAGCGGCCTGCTGGCCGCGATGGCCGTGCCGGCCGATCGGCTGGAGGCGGTGGCCGCGCAGGTGTCGGCGCTGCCGGGCGTCAACCACAACTACGAACGCGAGCACCGCTGGAACCTGTGGTTCGTGATCGGCGGCCCGCGCGACACCGCCGTGCAGCGCGCGCTGGACGGCCTGGAAGCCGACACCGGCCTGCCCACGCTGCGCCTGCCGATGCAGCGCGCCTACCGCATCGACCTCGGCTTCGATCTCGCCGGCGCCGCGGCGCAAGGCCCCACCGCCACGCGCAGCGAAGCGGCCGCGCCGCTGCCCGAGGCCGAGTGGCCGCTGGCCGCGCTGGTGGAACGTGGCCTGCCGCTCGTCGCCCGCCCCTACGACGACTGGGCCGCCGAACTCGGCTGGCGCGTGGCCGACGTGCTGGACACGCTGCACCGCTGGCTCGCCGACGGCAGCCTGAAACGCTTCGGCACCATCGTGCGCCACCACGAACTCGGCTTCGCGGCCAACGCGATGACGGTGTTCGACGTGGCCGACGCCGAGGCCGACGCGGTCGGCGCACGGCTGGCGCGCGAGGCCGGCGTCTCGCTGGCCTACCGCCGCGCGCGCGCGCCGGGCTGGCCCTACAACCTGTTCTGCATGGTGCACGGGCGCGACCGCGCGGCGGTGGCCGCGGTGATCGACGGCGTGCGCGAACGCGCCGGCCTCGGCGCCGTGCCGCACGCGGTGCTGTTCTCGCGCCGCCGCTTCAAGCAGACCGGGCCGCGGCGTTTCGCGGCCGCGACCCCGGAGGTGTGCGATGCCGCATGAACGCCCGCCCTGCACCGACACGCCACTCTGGCTGGGCGACACCGACGCCCGCCTGGTCGACCACCTGCACGGCGGCTTCCCGCTCGTCGACCGGCCCTTCGCCGCGGTCGGCGCCACGCTCGGCCTGAGCGAGGACGAGGTCATCGAGCGCCTGCGCCGCCTGCTGGCGCAGGGCGTGCTGACGCGCTTCGGCCCGCTGTTCCAGATCGAACGCGCCGGCGGCCGGTTCGTGCTGGCGGCGATCGCGGTGCCGGAGGCGCGCTTCGCCGACGTCGCGGCGCTCGTCAACGGCTGGCCCGAGGTGGCGCACAACTACCGCCGCGAGCATGCGCTGAACATGTGGTTCGTCGTCGCGACCGAGACGCCCGAGGACGCGCAGCGCGTGCTCGCCGGCATCGAGGCGGCGTGTGGCCTGCCGGTGCTCGCGTTCCCGAAGGAGCGCGAGTTCTTCGTCGAACTGCGCCTGCCCGCGGCGGCGCCACGGGACTCCCATGCTGTCTGATCTCGACCGCCGCCTCGTCGCCGCCACGCAGGGCGGCCTGCCGCTCGTCGCCCGCCCCTACGAAGCGGTGGGCGCCATGCTCGGCGTGAGCGGCGAGGTCGTGCGCGAGCGCCTCGCCGCGCTGCTGGAAGACGGCGTGGTGCGCCGCATCGGCGCCGTGCCCAACCACTACCGCCTGGGCTACACGGCCAACGGCATGAGCGTGTGGGACGTCGACGACGCCCGCGTCGACGAGCTCGGCGCCCGCGTCGCTGCGCTGCGCGGCGTCAGCCACTGCTACCGCCGGCCGCGGCACCTGCCCGACTGGCCCTACAACCTGTTCGCGATGCTGCACGGCCGCTCGCGCGAGGAGGTCGAGGCGCAGGCCGTCGTCATCCAGGCGCTGCTGGGCGAGGCGCGGCGCTCGCACGACATCCTCTACTCGACCGCGATCCTGAAGAAGACCGGCCTGCGGCTGCGCGACGAGTGAACCGAACCCGAGGCACACCCCCATGTTCCGCATCTCCCACTTCATGCGCCTGCTGGCCGACGCCGAGCGCGCCGGCCGCATGGCGCCGGCCCGGCGCGGCAAGCCGCCGGGGCCGGTCGTCATCTGGAACCTGATCCGCCGCTGCAACCTGACCTGCAAGCACTGCTACGCCTTCAGCGCCGACCACGAGTACGAAGGCGAGCTGAGCGGCGACGAGGTGCGCACGGTGATGGCCGATCTCAGGCAGTTCGGCGTGCCGGCGCTGATCCTCTCGGGCGGCGAGCCGCTGTTGCGCCCCGACCTCTTCGAGCTCGCGGCGCACGCCAAGTCGCTCGGCTTCTACATCGGCCTGTCGACCAACGGCACGCTGATCGACGCGCCGATGGCCGACCGCGTGGCCGCCGCCGGCTTCGACTACGTCGGCATCAGCCTGGACGGCCTGGCCGAGACGCACGACAAGTTCCGCCGCCTGCAGGGTGCCTTCGAGCGCAGCCTGGCGGCGCTGCGCCACCTGCACGCACGCGGCGTCAAGCTCGGTCTGCGCTTCACGATGACCTCGCTGAACGCGCACGACCTGCCCGCGCTGCTGCAGCTGATGCGCGACGAAGGCATCGAGAAGTTCTACTTCTCGCACCTCAACTACGCCGGCCGCGGCAACGTGCACCGTGCGAAGGACGCGCAGTTCACCGCCACGCGCGACGCGCTCGACCTGCTCTTCGACACCGCCTGGCAGGCCGCGCAGGAAGGCCGCGACGACGAGTTCGTCACCGGCAACAACGACGCCGACGGCCCCTACCTGCTGCAGTGGGTGACACGCCGCTTCCCGCAGTGGCAGGCCGCGCTGCGCGAGCACCTGGTGGCCTGGGGCGGCAATTCGTCGGGCGTGAACGTCGCCAACATCGACAACCTCGGCGTCGTGCACCCGGACACGATGTGGTGGCACCACGCGCTGGGCAGCGTGCGCGAGCGGCCGTTCTCGGCCATCTGGCGCGACCTGTCGGACCCGCTGATGGCCGGCCTGAAGGCCGCGCCGCGGCCGCTGGAGGGCCGCTGTGCGCAATGCGCGCAGCGCGACATCTGCGGCGGCAACACGCGCGTGCGCGCCCAGCAGCTCACCGGCAACCCCTGGGCCGAGGATCCCGGCTGCTACCTCGACGACGCCGAGATTGGGCTCGCCGCGCCGGCCGCCGCGGCGCCGCGCGCGCGCACCCGCATCCCGCCGGTGGTGGAGGCCGCATGAAGCGCCTCGCCTTCGCGCTGCTGCTCGTGCTGGCCGGTGCGGCGCGCGCCGGCGACGCGCCCTCCCCGGCGCTGTACCAGGAGCATTGCGCCGCCTGCCACGGCACCACGCGCACCGGCGCGATGGGCCCGGCGCTGCTGCCCGAGAGCCTGGAGCGCGTGCGCCGCGCCGAAGCCGAGCGCACCATCGCGCAGGGCCGGCCGGCGACGCAGATGCCGGCCTTCGCCGACAAGCTCTCACGCGAGCAGATCGCCGGTCTGGCGCAGTGGATCTACTCGCCGCCGGCGCAGCCGCCCGCCTTCGGCGACGCCGACATCCGCGCCTCGCGCACCGAGACCGCCGGCGCCGCCGCGCTGCCCGCCAAGCCGCGCTGGAGCGCCGACCCGTGGAACCTGTTCGTCGTCGTCGAGGGCGGCGACCACCACGTGTCGCTGGTCGACGGCGACCGCTTCGAGGTCATCCACCGCTTCGAGACCCGTTATGCGCTGCACGGCGGCCCGAAGTTCACGCCCGACGGCCGCTTCGTCTTCTTCGGCTCGCGCGACGGCTGGATCACGAAGTACGACCTCTGGAACCTGACCGTCGTGGCCGAGGTGCGCGCCGGCCTCAACACGCGCAACGTGGCGGTCAGCGGCGACGGCCGCTGGGTCATCGCCGCCAACTACCTGCCGCGCACGCTGTCGCTGTTCGACGCCGACCTGAACCTCGTGAAGACCTTCGCCGCCAGCACGCTGGACGGCAAGGTGGCGTCGCGCGTGTCCGCCGTCTACGACGCGACGCCACGCCGGAGCTTCGTCGTCGCGCTGAAGGACGTCGCGGAACTCTGGGAGATCTCGTACGACCCGAAGGCCGAACCCATCCACGACGGCCTCGTTCACGACTACAAGATGGGCGAGGCGATCGCCAAGCCCGGCTACCTGGGCGTGCGCCGCACGCCGCTGGACGAGCCGCTGGACGACTTCTTCTTCGACCAGGGCTACCGCCACGTGCTGGGGGCCACGCGACCGAAGGGAGCTTCCGATGTCGGGTCCAAGGCCGCCGGCACCGCGCAGGTCGTCAACCTCGACGCCCGCCGCAAGATCGCCGACCTCGCCATCGCCGGCATGCCGCACCTGGGCTCGGGCATCACCTTCGCGTGGAACGGCAGCACGGTGCTCGCCAGTCCGAACCTGAAGGACGGCGCCATCGACGTCGTCGACATGAAGACCTGGCAGCTGGTGAAGACCATCGCGACGCCCGGCCCGGGCTTCTTCATGCGCAGTCATGAGCGCACGCCGTATGCCTGGACCGACTCGATGATGAGCCCGACCAGAAGAGACACGCTGACCATCATCGACAAGCGCACGCTCGAGCCGGTGGCGCAGGTGCGCGAACCCGGCCGCACGATCGCCCACATCGAGTTCACGAAGGACGGCCGCTTCGCGCTGGCCAGCCTGTACGAGAACGACGGCGCGCTGATCGTCTACGACGCCGCCACGTTCAAGGAAGTGAAGCGCCTGCCGATGAGCAAGCCGGTCGGCAAATACAACGTCTGGAACAAGGTCACGCGCGCCGAAGGTACATCGCACTGACATCTTTGTTTGGATGCCGCCGGCTTGATTCGCATCAAGCCCCGGCGGAGCTTGCTCGCCGACATTGCCGGCCGGAGACACAACATATGAGTCCGGCCTCATGAGCATCCTCGGCGTCATCGTGCGCACCCGCCCCGGCGACCTCGCCGCCGTGCGCCAAGAACTGAGCACGCGGCCGGGCGTGGACATCGCCGCCGACCCCGGCGACGGCCGCGTCGTCATCGTCATCGAAGACACCGCCACCACCGTGGCGGCCGCGTTGCTGGGCGAGATCGCGACCTGGAAGACGGTGCTCAACACCTCGCTGGTCTACGAGTACTCGGGCCCCGACGCGCCCGATGCCGCGGCAGAACTGACCGGCTACACCGACTGGCGCGAAGGCCTCAACAAGCTTGCGGCAACGCAAACGGCCAACGGCCGTTCTTGAACCCGTTCAAGGCCGCCTTGCGGGTTAACCCGCAACATCACGACAAGACCCCGATCCCATCCCGGACAACCCCGACCGGAGCCCCGAACATGGACAACACCCGCCGCGATTTCCTCAAGAGCCAGGCCCTCGCCGCCACCGCCGCGGCCGCCGGCGTTCCGATCACCGTGCACGCGCAGGGCACTGCGCCGCAGGGCAACGCCGCCGCCGTGCGCTGGGACAAGGCGCCGTGCCGCTTCTGCGGCACCGGCTGCTCGGTGCTGGTGGGCGTGCAGGACGGCCGTGTCGTCGCCACGCAGGGCGACCCGGAAGCGCCGGTGAACCGCGGCCTGAACTGCATCAAGGGCTACTTCCTGTCCAAGATCATGTACGGCAAGGACCGCCTGACGACGCCCTTGATGCGCAAGAAGGACGGCAAGTACGACAAGAACGGCGACTTCGTGCCCGTGAGCTGGGACGAGGCCTTCGACCTCATGGCCGCCAAGTGGAAGGAAGCGCTGAAGAGCGACGGCCCGGCCGGCGTGGGCATGTTCGGCAGCGGCCAGTGGACCATCTTCGAGGGCTATGCCGCCAGCAAGCTGTGGAAGGCCGGCTTCCGCAGCAACAACCTCGACCCGAACGCGCGCCACTGCATGGCCAGCGCGGTGGCCGGCTTCATGCGCAGCTTCGGCATCGACGAACCGATGGGCTGCTACGACGACATCGAGCAGGCCG
Organism: Pseudomonadota bacterium; assembly: GCA_963204815.1. Lineage (GTDB taxonomy): Bacteria > Pseudomonadota > Gammaproteobacteria > Burkholderiales > Burkholderiaceae_C > Rubrivivax. Next base: position 16,224 of record CAUJHQ010000005.1, read on the forward strand.
ACGCCTTCGTGCTGTGGGGCAGCAACATGGCCGAGATGCACCCGGTCCTGTGGAGCCGCATCACCGACCGCCGGCTGTCGAGCCCGAACACCAAGGTGGCGGTGCTGTCGACCTTCGAGCACCGCAGCTTCGACCTCGCCGACCTGCCGATCATCTTCACGCCGCAGACCGACCTGGCGATCCTGAACTACATCGCCCACTACATCATCACGCACAAGGCGGTGAACACGGAGTTCGTCAAGAAGAACGTCAACTTCAAGAAGGGCGCCGACGACATCGGCTACGGCCTGCGCCCGGCGCACGCGCTCGAGAAGGACGCGAAGAGCAATGGCTACGCCGGCGCCGACGGCAAGCCCAAGGGCAACCCGAACGACAGCACGCCGATCACCTTCGACGACTTCGCGAAGTTCGTCAGCGAGTACACCGCCGAGAAGGTGAGCAAGCTCTCGGGCGTGCCGGTCAAGCAGCTGGAAGACCTGGCCAAGCTCTACGCCGACCCGAAGGTCAAGGTGATGAGCCTGTGGACGATGGGCTTCAACCAGCACACGCGCGGCACGTGGGCCAACAACATGGTCTACAACATCCACCTGCTCACCGGCAAGATCAGCCAGCCGGGCAACAGCCCGTTCAGCCTGACCGGCCAGCCCAGCGCCTGCGGCACCGCGCGCGAGGTGGGCACCTTCGCGCACCGCCTGCCGGCCGACATGGTGGTCACGAACCCCGAGCACCGCAAGCACACCGAAGAGCTCTGGCAGCTGCCCGAAGGCACGATCAACGACAAGATCGGCCTGCACGCGGTGGCGCAGAGCCGCGCGCTGAAGGACGGCAAGCTCAAGTGCTACTGGACCAGCACGACGAACAACATGCAGGCCGGTCCGAACATCAACGGCGAGATCCTGCCCGGCTGGCGCAACCCGGCCACCTTCGTCGTCGTCAGCGATGCCTACCCCACCGTGAGCGCGATGGCGGCCGACCTGATCCTGCCGAGCGCGATGTGGGTCGAAAAGGAAGGCGCCTTCGGCAACGCCGAGCGCCGCACGCAGTTCTGGCGCCAGCAGGTCAGCGCGCCGGGCCAGGCGAAGAGCGACCTCTGGCAGTACATCGAGTTCAGCAAGCGCTTCAAGATGGAAGAGGTCTGGCCGGCCGAGCTGCTGGCCAAGAAGCCCGAATACAAGGGCAAGACGATGTTCGACGTGCTGTACAAGAACGGCAAGGTCAACAAGTACCCGGTGGCCGACCTGACGGCGGTGAACGCCAAGTACATCAAGGACTACGCCAACGACGAGAGCAAGGCGCTCGGCTTCTACCTGCAGAAGGGCCTGTTCGAGGAGTACGCCGAGTTCGGCCGCGGCCACGGCCACGACCTCGCGCCCTTCGACGTCTACCACGAGGCGCGCGGCCTGCGCTGGCCGGTCGTCGACGGCAAGGAAACGCTGTGGCGCTTCCGCGAAGGCTACGACCCCTACGTCAAGAAGGGCGAGGGCGTGCGCTTCTACGGCTTCAAGGACGGCAAGGCGAACATCTTCGCGCTGCCCTACCAGCCCGCCGCCGAGTCGCCCGACAAGGACTTCGACCTCTGGCTGTGCACCGGCCGCGTGCTCGAGCACTGGCACACCGGCACGATGACGCGCCGCGTCGGCGAACTGCACCGCGCGGTGCCCGAGGCGGTGCTGTTCATGCACCCGGACGACGCCAAGAAGCGCGGCATCCAGCGCGGCATGCAGGTGAAGGTGGCGTCGCGGCGCGGCGAGATCGTGCTGCAGGTCGAGACCAAGGGCCGCAACAAGGTGCCGCCGGGCCTGGTGTTCGTGCCCTTCTTCGACGAAGGCAAGCTGATCAACAAGCTGACGCTCGACGCCACCTGCCCGATCAGCAAGGAAACCGACTTCAAGAAGTGCGCCGTGAAGGTCGTGCGGGCCTGAGAGTTCGTGAAGCGCTGAAGCCATGAACCGCCGGGACGTCCTGCAAGGCGCTGCGAGCGCCGCCACCGCCAGCCTCGTGGCCGGCGGCGCGGCGCTGCTCGCGCAGGACAGCCTGGCGCGGCCGGCGCAGGCGCTGCGCCCGCCCGGCGCGCGCGCCGAGGCCGACTTCCTGGGCGCCTGCGTGCGCTGCGGCCTGTGCGTGCGCGACTGCCCGCCGCAGAACCTGAAGCTCAGCACCGGCCGCGGCACCGGCCGCGGCGTCGCCGTCGGCACGCCCTACTTCGACGCCCGCGACGTGCCCTGCGAGATGTGCGAGGACATCCCCTGCGTGAAGGCCTGCCCGACCGGCGCGCTCGACCACGCGCTGAAGGACATCGCGCAGGCGCGCATGGGCCTGGCGGTGCTGATCGACCAGGAGAACTGCCTCAACTTCCTGGGCCTGCGCTGCGACGTCTGCTACCGCGTGTGCCCGCTGATCGACAAGGCGATCACGCTGCAGAAGACGAGCAATCCGCGCAGCGACCGCCACGCGATGCTGCTGCCCACCGTGCACAGCGACGCCTGCACCGGCTGCGGCAAGTGCGAGAAGAGCTGCGTGCTCGAGCAGGCCGCCATCAAGGTGCTGCCGATCGCCGTCGCCAAGGGCGAGCTCGGCCACCACTACCGCAAGGGCTGGGAGAGCGAGAACCGCAGCGGCAAGCCGCAGTTCGAACTGCCGGTGCAGCGCCTGCCCGAACAGCCGGTGCCGGGCGACCTGGCGCCGCTGCGCGGCGGCGGCGCGGCCTACCCGCAGGCGGCGTCGGGAGCGGCGAAGTGACGCACACCGCCGTCAGCTCGCGTTCCTTCGGTGCGCGCCGCGTGCCGCAGGCGCCGCGGCCGGGCCGACAGGCCGTCGCCACCAAGGGCTGGTGGCGCGCCCACCGCTTCCTGCTGCTGCGCCGCTTCTCGCAACTGGGCATCCTGGCGCTCTTCCTCGCCGGGCCCTGGTTCGGCGCATGGCTCGTCAAGGGCAACCTGTCGTCCAGCCTCACACTGGGCGTGCTGCCGCTGACCGACCCCTTCGTGCTGGCGCAGGTGCTGGCCACGCGCCACCTGCCGGAGACCAGCGCCTTCGTCGGCGCGGCGATCGTGATCGGCTTCTACGCGCTCGTCGGCGGACGCGCCTTCTGCTCGTGGGTGTGCCCGGTGAACGCCGTCACCGACAGCGCCGCCTGGCTGCGCCGCCGCCTGCACATCACCAGCGGCCGTGCGCCGCGCGGCACGCTGCGCCACTGGCTGCTGGGCGCCGTGCTGCTGGCCAGCGCCGCCACCGGCCTCACGGTGTGGGAGTGGGTCAACCCGGTGTCGCTGACGCAGCGCGCGCTCATCTTCGGCGGCAGCCTCGCGTGGGGCGCGGTGGCGGCGGTCTTCCTGTTCGACCTGCTGGTCGCGCCGCGCGGCTGGTGCGGCCACGTGTGCCCGGTCGGCGCCGCGTACGCGCTGATCGGCCGCGCCGGCGTGCTGCGCGTCAGCGCGGCGAAGAGCAGCGCCTGCAACGACTGCGCCGACTGCTATGCCGTCTGCCCGGAGCCCCAGGTGATCGTGCTGCCGCTCAAGGGCAAGGGCGGTGCGTCGCCCGTGATCACCGATTCCGACTGTACGAACTGTGGCCGCTGCATCGACGTCTGCGGCCCGGATGTCTTCCGCTTCACCGCCCGCTGGGATTCGAGGAGGGTCTGACCATGACCATGAAATTCATCATCAAGGCCGCGCTGGCCGTTGCCGTGTTCGCGATGGGCGTGCACCAGTTCGCCCAGGCCGCCGACCCCACGCCGGTGAAGCTGCAGGGCCTGCGCGGCGGCACGCCGCTGAACCAGGACAACCTGCCCGAAGGCTCGCGCCAGGAACGCGACGGTGCCCCGAAGGACCGCGACTTCGTGCAGCAGCCGCCACTGGTGCCGCACACCACCGCCGGCTACCAGATCACGAAGAACTTCAACAAGTGCATGGACTGCCACGCCTGGCAGAAGACGAAGGAAAGCGGCGCCACCAAGGTGAGCGTCACGCACTTCCGCACGCGCGAGGGCGTGGAGGTCGACAACATCGCGCCGCGGCGCTACTTCTGCACCCAGTGCCACGTGCCGCAGACCGACGCCAAGCCGCTCGTCGAGAACACTTTCCAGCGCGCCCGCGGCCTGCAGTAAGGACCCCGCACCATGGACGACAAGAACAGCGAAGGCGGCAAGGCCCGCCGCTTCTGGAACTGGGCCTGGGGCCTGGCCACGGGCGCGATCGGGCTCGCCTTCGTGGCCGGCATCGTGTTCTGGGGCGGCTTCAACACCGCGATGGAGTGGACCAACCGCGAGGCGTTCTGCATCTCCTGCCACGAGATGCAGGAGAACGTGTACGTCGAGTACCGCAACACCATCCACTACCAGAACCGCACCGGCGTGCGCGCCACCTGCCCGGACTGCCACGTGCCCAAGGAATGGGTGCCGAAGATCATCCGCAAGATCCAGGCGAGCAACGAGGTGTTCCACCACCTGCTGGGCTCGATCGACACGCCGGAGAAGTTCGCCGCCAAGCGCGCCGTGCTCGCGCAGCACGAGTGGGACCGCATGAAGGCGAACGACAGCCAGGAATGCCGCAACTGCCACAACTACACCTTCATGGACTACGCCGAGCAGAACAAGCGCTCGGCGACGCGCCACCAGGTGGCGTTCAACCAGGGGCAGACCTGCATCGACTGCCACAAGGGCATCGCCCACACGCTGCCGCCGGTGGAGCAGCACATCGGCGCGCCCAAGGAAGGCGCGGCGCCGGACCGCGAGGCGGTGGCGCCGGCTTCGGCGGCCGCCAGCAAGTAGGGTGAAACGCCGGCGCCGGCGCGCTACGCCGGCGCCACGGTGATCACGCCCACCGGGCACACCGGCACGCAGTCACCGCAGCCGGTGCAGGCTTGCAGCGTCAGCTGCGGCTGCGCGATGCCGCCGCGCTGCGGCCTGAAGCGGATGGCGCCGGTGTCGCAGGCCTCGCCGCACACGCGGCATTCCACGCCGCGCTGCGCCAGGCAGGCGTCGCCGATGACCAGGCGCTCGCCTTCGGCATGCGCCGCCGGCCGGCGGCCGAGCAGGAAGCCGCGCCGCGCGCCGTCCATCAGCGCATCTCGTACGACGCGAGCCGCTTGACGTCGAGGATGCGGATGTCGCGCTTGTCGATCTCGATCAGCCCGGCCGCTTCCAGCTCGTGCAGCACGCGCGAGAAGTACTCCGGGGTCAGCGACAGCCGCGAGGCGATGGTGCCCTTGCTGACCGGCAGCGACACGGTGATGACCTCGCCGGTGGCGCAGTCCTCGACCTCCTGGTCGCGCAGCAGGTAGCCGATGACGCGCTGCATGCCGCTGTGCAGCGCGTAGGCCTGCACGTCGTGCACCAGCCCATGCAGGCGGCGCGAGATGCCGGCCAGCATGCGCATCGCGAAGCGCGCGTCGGCCTCGATCTCCTTCACGACGGCGGCCTTGCCGACCGACAGCACGAGGCTGTCCGACAGCGCCTGCGCGTTCACGATGTAGGGCCGGCCGGTGAACATCAGCGCCTCGGCGAAGCTGGTGCCGGGGCCGCAGAGCTCGATGACCTTCTCCTGCCCCTGGGGCGAGATCGCGAACAGCTTGACCTGGCCGGTGACGGTGACGTGGAACTCCTCGCAGGGCTGGCCCACCGCGAACACGTTCTCGCCGCGCGCGAAGCGGTGCAGCCGGCAGCCTTCGGCCAGGCGCTGCAGTTCCGGTGCGCTGAGGTCGGCGAACAACGGCAGCACCGAGAGGTAGCGCGGCAAGTCGAACTGCCGGATGTCCATCGTCGTGTTGTCCTGCGGGGAGAGGGGATGGCGCGCATTCTCGGCCCGTTGCGGCCCGCTGGCGCTTGACCCGCCTCAATCGCAGGGAAATGCGGGCCGGTTCCGGGGTGTCGCTATGCAGGCCCATTCCGAGGGTGAACCCGCAGCCGCCTGCGCCCGGCCGCGAAATCGTGTCCTGACACGTTCCTCAACGCAGCAGCCGCCGCTGCCCGGAGCACCCCGAAATGGCCGCCGCGGGGGCCCGAAGGGCTTGCCAGCCGCCTGAAACGCATGGCACGCCGATTGCGGAAGGAAGGGCATGCGCGGTGCCGCCGATCCGACCCTACGACGGCGCACCGCCGCATGCCCACCCACTGCAACCAGGAGACAGCCATGACCCTCTACGCCGCCCCCGGCACCGCCGGCGCCAAGCTCGCCTTCAAGGCCCGCTACGACAACTTCATCAACGGCCAGTTCGTGCCGCCCGCCGAAGGCCGCTACTTCGACGTCATCACGCCGATCAGCGGCAAGGTCTACACGCAGGCCGCGCGCTCCGGCGAGCGCGACATCGAGCGCGCGCTCGACGCCGCGCACGCCGCGCACGCGAAGTGGGCCGCCACGCCGCCGGCCGAGCGCGCCAACGTGCTGCTGCGCATCGCCGACCGGCTGGAGCAGAACCTGGAGGTGCTGGCCTATGCCGAGACGGTGGACAACGGCAAGCCGATCCGCGAGACGCTGAACGCCGACATCCCGCTCACGGTCGACCACTTCCGCTACTTCGCGGGCTGCGTGCGCGCGCAGGAAGGCGCGCTGTCGGAGATCGACGGCAACACCATCGCGTACCACTACCACGAGCCGCTGGTCGTCGTCGGACAGATCATACCGAGGAACATCCCGCAGCTGATGGCGGCCTGGAAGCTGGCGCCCGCGCTCGGCGCCGGCAACTGCGTGGTGCTGAAGCCGGCGGAGAGCACGCCGATCAGCATCCTCGTGATGGCCGAGCTCATCGCCGACCTGCTGCCGCCGGGCGTGCTGAACATCGTCAACGGCTACGGCAAGGAAGCCGGCATGCCGCTGGCGACGTCCAAGCGCATCGCCAAGATCGCCTTCACCGGCAGCACCGCCACCGGCAAGGTTATCGCGCAGGCGGCGGCGGCCAACCTGATCCCGGCGACGCTGGAGCTGGGCGGCAAGAGCCCGAACGTCTTCTTCGACGACGTGATGGCCGCCGACGACGCCTTCCTCGACAAGGCGATCGAAGGCCTGGTGCTGTTCGCGTTCAACCAGGGCGAGGTCTGCACCTGCCCGAGCCGCGCGCTGATCCAGGAGTCGATCTACGACCGCTTCATCGAGCGTGCGCTGAAGCGCGTGGCCGCCATCAAGCAGGGCAGCCCGCTCGACACCGACACGATGATGGGTGCGCAGGCCAGCGCGATGCAGATGGACAAGATCATGACCTACCTCGACCTGGGCAAGCAGGAAGGGGCGAAGGTGCTGTGCGGCGGCGACCGCGCGCAGCTGGGCGGCGACCTCGCCGGCGGCTACTACATCCAGCCGACGCTGTTCCAGGGCCACAACCAGATGCGCATCTTCCGCGAGGAGATCTTCGGCCCGGTGCTCGCCGTGACCACCTTCAAGACCGAGGAAGAAGCGCTGCAGATCGCCAACGACACGCCCTACGGCCTGGGCGCCGGCGTGTGGACGCGCGACGGCAGCCGCGCCTACCGGCTGGGCCGCGCCATCCAGGCCGGCCGCGTGTGGACCAACTGCTACCACGCCTACCCGGCGCACGCGGCCTTCGGCGGCTACAAGGAATCGGGCATCGGCCGCGAGACCCACAAGGCCATGCTCGACCACTACCAGCAGACGAAGAACCTGCTGGTGAGCTACAGCCCCAACGCGTTGGGCTTCTTCT
>CAUJHQ010000006.1 GCA_963204815.1 Pseudomonadota bacterium
CGCGACGACCCGCGCCAGGGCCGCCGCCGCATCGAGCGTGGCCGCCAGCGCCGCGTCGACGTCGCGGCCCAGGCGCAACGCGAGTTCGGCCTCGATGCCGCGCAGCCGCAGCGGCCATGCACCGGCGCGCGCCGGGCTCGCCCAGACACCGGCTGGCGGCAGCGGCGCGTGTGTCTGCAGCGCCGTGCGCGACGGGCCGCCGGACTTCCAGTGCCGCGCCACGTGGTCATCGAACCAGCCGAACACCTGCGCGACCGCGGCCTGCGCCGCATAGGCCGCCGCCGCATCGGCCGGCACAACGGACGGCACCGGCCGGCCGCTGCGGCGGGCCTCGATCAGCGCGTCGACCGTGTTCACAGCGCCGGCCACCGGTGCGCCCAGGGCGCGGCGGCCTCGTACGCGGCGCCCAGGTCGAGCAGCAGGTCGTCCCGGCCATAGGGGCCGATGAGCTGGATGCCGATCGGCAGCCCTTCGCGCGACGGCGCCGCCGGCAGCGCCAGCCCCGGCAGCCCGGCGGCGTTGACCCAGCCGGTGTAGGCGGCGTGGCCGCGCGGGCCGACCTCGCGGCCGTCGATGACGCTCGGGAACGCGACCTCCTTCGGCCACGGCAGCGCTGCAGCGGCGGGCATCACGACGACGTCGTGGCGCTCGAACATCGCCACGCTCTCGCGGCGCAGGCGGCGCACGCGTTCCATGATCTGCCAGACGCGCGCGCCGCTCACCTGCCGGCCGAGCGCGGCCGCCTCGCGGTACTTCGGGCTCGCCTGCGCTTCCCAGTCGGGGTGCTGGTCGAACATCGCCGCCAGGCCGACCTGGCCGATCTGCGGCCAGGCGTCCATCACGAAGGACACGTCGAGCGGCAGTGCGCCGGCCTCGACGCGGTGGCCGAGCGCGGCGATCGTCTTCACGGCGCCGGCGCAGCTGGCGGCGATCTCGCGGTCGAGCGGGTTGCCGTTCAGGTGTTCGACGTACAGCACGCGCAGCGGGCCCGGCGCCCGCGGCCGCGCCGCGGCCCACGCGGCGGCGAGCGAGCTGCGGTCCACCGCCGCCGGGCCGCGCAGTGCGTCGAACAGCAGCCGCGTGTCGGCCACCGTGCGCGCCACCGGGCCGATGCAGTCGAAGTCGAGCAGCAGCCCCGGCAGCGCGTGCTCGCGCGGCCAGGCGCTGAGCGAAGGCTTCAGCCCGACGAGCCCGGTGTGCGACGCCGGCCGCCGGATCGAGCCGCCGCCGTCCTGGGCGATCGCCAGCGGCGCCATGCCCGCGGCAACCGCCGCCACCGCGCCACCGCTCGAGCCGCCGGGCGTGAGCGCCGGGTTCCACGGGTTGCCGGTGGCGCCGAACAGCGGGTTCGCGGTGTAGCCGTCGTTCGCGAACTCGGGCACGTTGGTCTTGCCGACGAGCAGCGCGCCGCCGGCTCGCGCGCGCGCCGCGGCCAGCTCGTCGTGGCCGGCGTGGAAGTCGCGCAGCGCGGCGGTGCCGCAGGTGGTGGCGCCGTCGGCGCTGAAGAGGCTGTCCTTCAGCGTCAGCGGTATGCCGTCCAGCGCCGACAGCGGCCGCCCTTCGGCAAAGCGGCGCGTCGCGGCATCGGCCTCGGCCCGCACCGCGTCGTCGCGCCGCGCGACGACCGCGCCGAGGCGGCCGTCGACGGCGTCGATGCGCGCCAGCACCGCGTCGACCACCGCGCGCGGCGCCAGGCTGCGTTCGCGGTACCGGCGCTGCAGTTCGGTGGCGCTCAGCTTCCAGAGGGGCTCGGTCATGCGGTGTCCTACATCTGCGACGGCAGCCAGGTCGCCAGGCCGGGCACGGCCAGCAGCAGCAGCGTGAAGGCGATCATGATCGCCGCGTAGGGCAGGGCACCCCAGATCGCGTCCTCGAGGCCGCCCTTGTCGGGCCGGATGCCGTGCACGACGAACAGGTTCATGCCCACCGGCGGCGTGATCAGCCCCAGCTCGCACATCAGCACGATGAAGATGCCGAACCAGATCGGGTCGACGCCGAGCGCGGTGGCGATCGGGAAGGTGATCGGGATCGTCGCCACCTGCATCGACAGCACGTCCATGAACATGCCCAGGATCAGGTAGAAGACGATCAGCGCCAGCACCAGACCGGTGGCGGTGAGCCCGAGGCCGGCCACCCACTTCGTCATCGCCTCGGCGACGCCGGTGAGGCTGATCGTGAGGTTGAGGATGAAGGCGGCGGTGATGATGAGCAGGATCATCCCGCTCACGCGTGCGGTGCTGATGAAGCAGGTGCGCAGCACCTCCCAGCTCAGCTTGCCCGACTGCCAGACGAAGGCCAGCGCCGCGATCACGCCGAGCGCGGCACTCTCGGTCGTGGTGGCGATGCCGAAGTACAGGCTGCCCATCACGATGCCGAACACCACCAGCGGCGGCACCAGGTAGCGCAACGTGCGCAGCCGCTCGGCCATCGGCACCTTGTCCTCGCGCTTCACGTCGCCGCTGGCCACGCTGGAGATCCAGATCCACAGCATGAAGCAGCCGGTGAGCAGCAGCCCGGGAATGATGCCGGCGATGAACAGCTTGCCGATCGAGGTGTTGGTGAGCGAGCCGTAGACGATCATGTTGACGCTGGGCGGGATCAGGATGCCCAGCGTGCCGCCGGCCGCCAGCGAGCCGAGCGAAGCGCGCATCGAGTAGCCGCGCTTCTGCAGCGACGGCAGCGCCACCGTGCCGACGGTGGCCGCGGTGGCGACCGACGAGCCCGAGGTCGCCGCGAACAGCGCGCAGCTGCCGATGTTGGTGTGCAGCAGGCCGCCGGGCAGCCGCCCCAGCCAGGCCGACAGCGCGATGTACATGCGGTCGGCGATGCCCGAACGCAGCAGCAGTTCGCCCAGCAGCACGAACAGCGGGATCGAGGTCAGCAGGTTCTCGTTCTGCACGCCCCAGACCACTGGCGCGATCGAGTCCATGAAGGGCACGCCGTACGCGGCGATGCCGCCGGCGATGCCCACCAGCGCCATCGCGACGGCGATCGGGATGCCGACCAGCATCATCCCGATCATCGCGGCGAAGGCGAGTCCGAACACGCCGATGCTCATGCTGCCTTCTCCCCGCTGCCCTGCTGGCGCTGTGCCAGGTCCTCGAGTTCTTCCTTCAGCTCTTCCTTCGCGCTCTTCGGGTGGAAGTCGTGGTTCATCGTGTCGATGCGGCCGCTGACGAGCAGCCAGGTCGCGCGCACCGCGTAGCCGGTGGCGACGAGCGCGAAGATCACGAGGCCGGTGTTCCACACGCTCTGCGGCCAGATCAGTGGCGTCGCCCACGGCGTCTGCGCGGTGCTGCCGTACTGCAGCGTGTCGCCGATGACGCGGAACGCGAGCCAGGCGATGAAGGCGCCGAAGGCCGCCAGCGACACGATCGACAGCCAGTTCAGCGCCGCCTGCATCCTGCGCGGGAACTTGTCGTGGAAGACGTCCACGCGGATGTGGTTGCGGCCCATCAGCGCGAGGCTGAACGCGATCGTCGAGCCGACCGCGAGCGCGTAGCCGCCCAGCTCGTCGGCGCCTTGGATCGACACGTTGAACAGCTTGCGACTGATCGTCTCGACGGCGACGACCACCGACAGCAGCAGGAAGATGCCGCCGAACACGGTGGCCAGCACGGTCTCTATCCGGTCCTTCATGGACGGTCTCCTCGTCGGGGTGGCGGCTGCGTCGGCGGCGCGCGGGCCGGCCGCCGCCGGGGGGGCGGCGACCGCGCTCACTTCAGGCCCAGCACCGGCCCGACGGTGGCCGTCCACTTGGCCGAGCAGCCGGGGTTGGACTTGTCGCACACTTCGGACCAGGCCGGGAACGACACCTTCGTGACCGCGCTGCGAATCAGGTCACCGTCGGCGGGCGAGACCGGCACGTTGACGAGCTTGAACTTCTTGCCGGTGGTGCAGGGGTCCTTGCCGGCGTTGCAGTTCAGCGCGTCCTGGAAGAGTTCCTCGCTGTACTTCCAGATCTCCTCGGTCAGGCCCTCGACGGAAGCCTTCAGCTTGGCCTGCTGGTCGGGCTTGAGCTGGTTCCAGGCCTTCATCGAGATCGCGTAGCCGTTCAGCGCCATCTGGAACCCCAGCGGCAGCTGGTGCGTCGTCACCTCGGGCCAGCCGGCCGAGTTGGCGCTGCTCGGGCCCGTGATCGCGCAGTCGACGACGCCCAGCGACAGCGACTGGTGCGTGTCGGCGAACGAGATCGGCACCGGCGTGCCGCCGACGAGCTCGATGAACTTGGCCAGGTTCTGGTCGTAGGTGCGGACCTTCAGGCCCTTCACATCGGCGAGCTTGGTGATCGGCTTCTTGCAGAACAGGATCTGCGGGCCGAACGGCCACACGCCGAGCAGCTTGACGTTGAACTGCGACTGCAGGCGCGCGTCGAGGGTGTCGAAGTAGGCCTTCGTCACCTTGCGGCCGGTGGCGTAGTCGGGGCTGGCGCCGACCAGGTCCAGGCCGAGCAGCGTGGGCTCGTCGCGCGAGTTCTGCGACACGCGCAGCGACACCAGGTCGAAGAGGCCCGCCTTCATCACGCGCAGCTGCTCGGTGTCCTTGATGCCCAGCGTGTCGATCGGCTTGTAGTCGACGTCGATCGGCAGGCCGGTCTTGGCCGCGAAGTTCTCGAAGAAGGGCTGTTCCTTGTTCTTCTGGATCAGGCCGGTGGCCAGCGGCTGGCCGATGGCCTTGAACTTGATGCGGTCCTGCGCGAGCGCGGGCGCCGCGAGGGCGCCGGCGGCGGCGAGCACGAGGGCGAGACGGGTGATGCTTCTCGACATGAACGACTCCGGGTGGGTGGGGGCAGGGGCGACGGGACTCAGTAGCCGAGCGCGCGCGGCAGCGCGGTGACGATCGGAGGGAACAGCATGCACAGCACGAGCACGGCATACATCAGCGCGATGAACGGCCAGGCGTTCTTCACCAGTTCGCGCATCGGCACGCCTGTGACGCCGCAGACGACGAACAGCACCACGCCGACCGGCGGCGTCAGCATGCCGATGACGAGGTTCAGCACGAACAGGAAGCCGAAGTGCAGCGGGTCGATGCCGTACGCGATCGCGATCGGGTGCAGCAGAGGCACCAGCATGATGTAGGCGGCGTTCGACTCCAGGAACATGCCGACGACGAACAGCAGCACCGCCACCAGCGCCATGTAGACCAGCGGATCGTGGGTCAGCCCGCGCAGCAGCGTCGACAGCGTCTGCGGCAGCAGGTCGACCGTCATCAGGTAGGTGATGATGGACGCGAAGGCGATCAGCGCGCCGACCACCGCCGACGTGATGGCCGCGCGCACCACGATGCCGGGCAGGTCGCGCAGCGCGAGCTGCCGCGTCACGAAGAAGCCGATCGCGACCGCGTAGACGACGGCGATCGCCGCGCCTTCGGTGGCGGTGAACGCACCGCCGACGATGCCGCCGATGACGATGACCGGCATCGCCAGCACCACCGCCGAGCGGCGCAGTTCGGCAAGCACGCGCGAAAGCTGGAACGGCTCGCCGGTGACAGCCCAGCCGCGGCGGCCGGCGATCCACGAGCACAGCAGCATGAATCCGATGCAGATGACGAGGCCCGGCACGACGCCGGCCATGAACAGGCCGCCGACCGAGACCGACGACCCGGCCATGAAGGCGTAGACGATCATCGCGCCCGACGGCGGGATGATCGGCCCCAGGTTCGCGGCCGCGGCGACGAGGGCGGCCGCGAAACCCTTGTCGTAGATCTTCGACAAGCTGGGCACCAGGATCGACGACAGCGCGCTGGCGTCCGACACCGCGGCGCCCGACACCGTGGCCAGGCCGGCGCCCGAAAGCATGGTCACGTGCGCCATGCCGCCGCGCACGCGGCCGACGACCGCGTTGGCGAGCGCGATCAGGCGCTCGACGATGCCGGCCTTGATCATCAGCTCGCCGGCGAGCATGAAGAACGGGATCGACATCAGCGGGAACGAATTGACCGCGTGCATCATGCGCTGCGGCACCATCGACAGGCCGACGCCGGAGACGCCCAGCGCGGCGAGCGAGGCGGCCCCCATCGCGAACGCGATCGGCAGCCCGAACAGCGCCAGCAGCATGAAGCCGGCAACGACGGCGGCGCTCATTCGGCGCTCCCCAGGGCGGCGGCCGGCGGCCCCTGCACGACGATGCGTGCCAGGTGCAGCGCGCTCAGGCCGGCGCCCAGGCCCACCGGCACGATGAACCAGCCGACGCTCCAATCCAGCGTGGACATCAGCTCGTCCCACTGCTCGAGCGCGACGCCGAGCGCGGCCCAGGCGATGGCGCCCATCGTCGCCGCGCTGACGGCCGCGGCCGCGCGGCGCAGCGCGCGCTGCACGGCGGCGGGAAACTTCAGCACGACGATGTCGATGCCGATGTGCGCGCCCTGCCGCACGCCCAGCGGCACGGCCAGGAAGATGCTCCACACGAAGGCCAGGCGCGAGATCTCGTCGGCCCAGTCGATCGAACGGTTGAAGCCGTAGCGCAGCGCGACCTGCGCCGAGACGACCGCCACCATCACCGTCACCGCCACGAGCAGCAGGCCGGTGACGGCGCGGTCCAGCAGGTCGAGCACGCGGGCCGGCACCGAGGTGGTGTCATAGACGGCGGGCAGCACGGTGGCGTTCATCGCGGTGGCCTCAGGGCTTGGCGGCGGCGGCCAGCACCTGGTCGACGAGCTCGGCGCCGGCGCGCTTCTTCACGCCTTCGATCACCGGCGCGGCGGCGCTGCGCATCTCGGCCAGCGCGGCCGGCGCGATCTCGGTGTAGGTCATCTTCGCCTTCAGCTCGGGCAGCACCTTCGCCTCGGTCTCGGCGGCCAGCTTGCGCTGGTGGGCGATGGTGGCGGTCATCGCCTCGCGCACCGCCTTCTGGTGCTCGGGCTTCAGCTGCTCGAAGGCCTTCTTGCTGGCGACGACGGCGATGAAGTCGAAGAAGTGGCCGGAGTTGGAGATGTGCTTCTGCACCTCGCCGTAGCGCGAGGCGGAGATCACCGTGTACGGGTTCTCCTGTGCGTCGACGACCTTCTGCTCGAGCGCGGAGTACAGCTCCTTCACGTCCATCGCCACCGGGTTCGCGCCGAGCGCGCGGAAGGTGGCCAGGTGCGTTTCGTTGGGCTGCAGGCGCAGCTTGAGCCCCTTCAGGTCGGCCATCGTGCGGATCGGCCCGCGGCTGTTGGTGATGTGGCGCATGCCGAGCTCCATCCAGCCCAGGCTGACGAAGCCCTTGTCCTGCAGCTTGCGGTCGATGGCGGCGCCGACCGGACCGTCGATGACGCGGAACGCGGCCTCGCGGTTCGTGAACACGAAGGGCAGGCTGACCGCCTCGAGCTCGGGCGCGATGCGCGAGAGGAAGGCCGCGCCCACCCAGGTGAGCGCGAGCGTGCCCGAGCGCACCGCGTCGACGTTCTCCTTCGCGCCGCCGAGCTGCATGGCCGGGAAGACGTCGACCTGCAGCTGGTTGTTCGTCAGGCGCGCGATCTCCTTGCGGAACACCTGATCGACGGCGACGCTGCTCGGGTGCTCGGACGCGAAGTTGCCGGCGATCTGCAGCTTCTGCTGGGCGGCGGCGGGCACGACGAAGGCGAGGGCGGCCGCGAGGGCGGCCAGCGGGCGGGCGAAGGACGGGGTCATGGGCTTCCTTGGAGGGTTCAGGGGGTCAGGGCTTGCGGTCGAGCAGGCGCGCGATCGCCGGCGGCAGGCCGCGGTGGGGCTTGACGGGCGGCGGCGCGAAGCTGCCGGCGCGCGCGGCGCCGGGCTGCAGCGCGACCAGCGTTTCGGCGTGGCGCACCGCACTGGACACGCCGTCCACGCAGGGCACCGGCAGGCGGCCGCGCAGCGTGCGCGCCAGGCCGGCGAGCGGCGCGCCCGCGAGCACGATGACGTCGGCGCCGTCCTCGGCCACGCAGCGCTCGGCCAGCGCGACGAGGCGCTCGCCCTGGTCGCCCTGCACGGTGCCGATGTCGGCCAGCGGCTCGTCGAGGCCGCGGATGCTGGCGAGCCGGCCTTCGAGGCCGTAGCCGTGCACCGTCTCGCGGTACCAGGCGCGGATGCGCTGCGAGATGGCGACGATGGAAAAGCGATGGCCCAGCAGGCAGGCGCTGGCCAGCGCCGCCTCGGTGAGGCCGGTGACCGGGCAGGGCAGCGCCTCGCGCAGCGCCGGCAGGCCGGGGTCGCCGAACGCGGCGACGATCACGGCGTCGAAGCGCGCGTGGTGCTCGGCCGCCAGCTGCGCGGCGGCGTAGGCCCCGATCAGGGCCTCGAAGCGCGTCTCGATGTAGGCGACGCCGAAGGGCGCGGTCAGCACCTCGACCGTGGTGCCCGGGGCCGCGGTGCGCCGGGCCTCGGCGCCGATCAGCTCGGACACGCTGTCCGAGATGTTCGGGTTGATCAGCAGCAGGCGCGTCATGCCAGGCCCCCCTGGCGCTGCGGCAGCAGGCTCGGTGCGCCGCAGGCGAGGAAGCGGCCGCGGCCGCGGCGGGCATGGAAGTCGCGGCCGTCCCAGACCACCTCGCCACCGGCGAGCGTGAGGCCGGGCCAGGCGCGCAGCGTCTGGCCGGCGTAGGGCGTGTAGTCGACGGCGTGGTGCAGCATCGTGTTGTCGAGCACGAACTCGCGCTCGTCCCAGACCACGAGGTCGGCGTCGCTGCCGACGGCGATCGTGCCCTTGCGCGGGTGCAGGCCGTAGGCCTTGGCGGGGTTCGTCGACGTCAGTTCGACGAACTTGTTGAGCGTGAGGCGGCCGCCGAGCACGCCCTCGGAATAGAGCAGCGCCAGCCGCGTCTCGATGCCGGGGATGCCGTTCGGGATGTGGCGGAACGCGACCTCCTGGCCGCCCGGCTTCTTGCCTTCGGGGGCTTCGTAGTTGAACGGCGCGTGGTCGCTGCTGAAGACGGTGAAGAGGCCGTCGGCGAGCGCGTCCCAGATCACCTGCTGGTTCGAGGCATCGCGCGGCGGCGGGCTGCAGACGCAGCGCGCGCCGAGGTAGCTGTCGTCGACGCCGAGGTCGGCGGCGGTGAGGAAGAGGTACTGCGGGCAGGTCTCGCCGAAGACCTTCAGGCCGTGCGCGCGCGCCCAGCGGATCTGCTCGACCGCCTCGCGGCCGGACACGTGCACGATGAGGATCGGCACGTCCACCAGCTCGGCGAGCGCGATCGCGCGGTGCGTGGCCTCGCGCTCCACCAGCATCGGCCGCGCGTGGGCATGGAAGCGCGGCGCGGTGCGGCCGGCGGCTTCCAGGCGCTTGGTCAGCCACTCGATGCAGTCGGCGTTCTCGGCGTGGATCATCGCCATCGCGCCGTGCCGGCGCGCGACCGCCAGCACGTCGAGGATCTGGCCGTCGTCGAGCTTCAGGTCGTCGTACGTCATGTAGATCTTGAACGACGTGTAGCCCTCGCGGATCAGCGCCGGCAGCTCGTCTTCCAGCACCGCGGGCGTGGGGTCGCTGACGATCAGGTGGAAGGCGTAGTCGACATGCGCCTTGCCTTCGGCGCGGCGGTGGTAGTCGGCCACGGCCGCGCGCAGCGACTGACCCTTCTCCTGCGCGGCGAACGGGATGACGGTCGTCGTGCCGCCGCAGGCCGCCGCGCGCGTGCCGGTGTCGAAGTCGTCGGCCATGCGCACGGGCGGTGCCATCGGCTGGTCCAGGTGGCAGTGCGCGTCGACGCCGCCCGGCGTGACGACGCGGCCGGCGGCGTCGATCTCGCGCTCGCCGCGCGGCAGCGCCAGACCGAGTTGCGCGATGCGGCCGCCGCGGATGCCGATGTCGGCCTCGAAGGTGTCGCTGGCGGTGGCCACGCGGGCGTTGCGCAGCACCAGGTCGAACGGCGCGGCGCTCATCGCGGGCGCCTCTCGGCACGGTTTCGGTGCGTCGTTTCGAACTTCATTGGTGACATGACTGTTGACGTTCTGTGCTGCGTTGACCGTTGCGGTGCATTCAGGCGCATCTCGTCAGGTTCTCCAGCGCTACGCAAGTTGTGGACCAGTGCTGACGAGATCGACGCCTTCGATGTCGACAGTTTGGTTGACAATCAACTTATCGAAAGCGGTGTTAACACCAATGTCGACAGTTTTGGCTTTCTCCGCCATGATGGCGCCGGGCAGGCCATGTCGGCCTGCGATGGCCGCCGTGCCGGAGCTCGAACCCATGTCCCGAACCGTCCGCCTGGGTGTGTTGACGCCCTCGTCGAACACCGCGCTGGAACCGCTGACGAGCGCGCTCGCCGCCGCCGTGCCCGGCTGCAGTGCGCACTTCGCCCGTTTCAAGGTCACCGAGATCTCGCTGTCGCCGCAGGCACTGGGGCAGTTCGACGACAGCAAGATCCTGGCGGCCGCCGAGCTGCTGGCCGACGCGAAGGTGGACGTCATCGCCTGGAGCGGCACCTCGTCCGGCTGGCTGGGCTTCGACGCCGACCGCCGGCTCGTCGAGCGCATCCGCGAGCGCACCGGCATCGCCGCAACGACGGCCGTGCTGGCGCTCAACGAACTGCTCGTGCTGGGCGGCGTGAAACGGCTCGCGCTCGTCACGCCGTACACCGCCGACGTGCAGGCGCGCATCGTCGCGAACTACCGCGAGATCGGCATCGAGGTCGTTGCCGAGCGCCACCTGGGCATCTGCGTGAACCACGACTTCGCGCTCGTCGAGCCGGCGCAGCTGCGCGGCCTGATGCGCGACGTCGCCGCGGAGCGGCCGCAGGCCATCACCACCTTCTGCACCAACCTGCGCGCCGCGGCGCTGGCCGACGCGGTGGAGGCCGAGCTCGGCGTCACGCTGCTCGACACCGTCAGCACCACGGTCTGGGGCGGCCTGCGCGCGGCCGGTGCCGACCCGGCGGCAGTCAAGGGCTGGGGGCGGCTGTTCCAGTGGGCATGACGCGCGCCATCCACGTCCACGGGCCGGGCTGCGAGCATGGCGACGCACCGGACCCGGTCCCTACAATGCGTCCGCGGACGCCCGCTGCGCGAGGTGCCGCGCGCACCGACCCCCTGGACACGCTGAACCCGACGCCGATGGCCACCCGCACCGCTGCCGCGCGCAAGACCGCCGCCCGCCTGGAGCGCGAGAACGCGCACGACGAGATCTACGAGAAGATCACCGTCGCGATCCTCGAGCACCGGCTGCACCCCGGCACCAAGCTCGTCGAGGAGCGGCTGGCCGAGATCTTCGGCGTCAGCCGCGCGCGCATCCGCGAGGTGCTGGCGCGGCTGGCGCACGAGCAGATCGTCGAGCTGATCCCGCAGCGCGGCGCCTACGTCGCCAAGCCGTCGATCGAGCAGGCGCTCGACGTCTTCGAGGCGCGCCGGCTGATCGAGCCGGCCGTCGTGCGGCGTCTCGTCGACACGCTGACGCCGGAGAAGCTGGCCCGCCTGCGCCAGCACCAGGACCTGGAGCAGGACGCGCGCCGGCGCGACGACAAGCGCGCGGTGATCCGGCTGTCCGGCGAGTTCCACTCGCTGGCCGCCGAACTGGCCGGCAACACGGCGCTCGCGCGCAGCATGCGCGAGCTGTCGACGCTGACCTGCCTGATGATCTTCCTCTACGACGCGCCCACGTCGACGAGCTGCCGCGCCGACGAGCACACGCAGATCATCGACGCCATCGCGCGGCGCGACGTCGCGCGCGCCGAGAAGCTGATGCTCGAGCACCTCGACCACATCGAGAGCGGCATGAAGCTCGACACCGCCACCGAGGAAGTCGACCTCGAGGCGATCTTCAAGGCCTGAGCGGCGCCCGCGCCGGCCAGGTGGCGAGCAGCAGCCCCGCCAGCGCCAGCGCGAACGCCGCCGCGTGGCCGGCCCCGAAGGCCTCGCCGAGGAACAGCACGCCCACCAGCGCCGCGCTCACCGGCAGCATGACGCTGAAGACGCCGGCCTGCGGCGCCGGCACGTTCTGCAGGCCGCGCATCCACAGCCACACCGTGACCATGCTGGCGGCGAGCGAATAGAAGACGAGCAGCAGCCAGTTCGGCGTGGCGACGGCGCGGAAGTCGAACGACAGCGCCTGCCAGATGCCCAGCGGCGTCACCAGCGCCAGCCCCCACAGGTTGATGAGCGCGCTGATGCGGCGCGGCGACACATTGCCGGTGAGCCGCTTGCCGATGACGACGTAGCAGGCCTCGCAGAACACCGCGCCGACCAGCAGCGCGTAGCCCCACCACGGCGCGGCGGCATCGGCGCTGCCCGCCGGGGCCTTCACCACCGCGAGCAGCGCGATGCCGATGGCGGCGCAGCCGATCGCCGCCCACATGCGGCCGCCCACGCGTTCCTTCATCACCGCCCACGACAGCAGCGCCACCGCCGCCGGAATCGCCGCCATGACGACGCCGGCGGCGAGCGCCGAGGTCGCCTTCACGCCGAACAGCATGCAGATCGAGAACAGGAAGTTGCCGAGGAAGCTCTCCCAGAACAGCAGCTTGCGGTCGTGCGCCGACAGCGGCGCGTCGCCCGGCGCGCGGCGCACCCAGTGCGCCATCGCGACGGCCGCGATGCCGAAGCGCAGCCAGGCCAGCAGAAAGACCGGGAACACCGCGACGAGCAGCTTCGACAGCCCGACGTAGCTGCCGACCAGCGTCATGCTGGCGGCCAGGCACGCGTACGCGAACCAGGGCGTCGCCGGCATCAGAAGGCAGCCGCGTAGCGGTCGAGCTCCCAGGGGCCGACGTGGCGCGCGTACTCGGTCCACTCGGCGCGCTTCAGGCGCAGGAACTCGGCCGCCAGCGTCTCGCCGAGCGCGCCGCGCACGACGGCGTCGGCCGCCAGCGCGTCCAGCGCTTCGGCCAGGCTCTGCGGCAGCAGGCCGATGCCGCGTGCGCGCTGCTCGGCCTGCGGCATCACGAACAGGTCGTCGTGGACGGCTTCGCCGGGGTCGAGCCGGCGGTCAACGCCATCGAGGCCGGCAGCGATGAGCGCCGCGGTCGCGAGATACGGGTTCGCACTCGCGTCCGGCAACCGCCATTCGAAGCGGCCGGGCAGGGTGCGCACGAGCGCGGTGCGGTTGTTCGGCCCGTGCGCGATGCTCGCCGGCGCCCAGGTGGTGCCCGACAGCGATTCGCCCACCGTCAGCCGCTTGTACGAGTTGACCGTGGGCGCGGCGATCGCGCACAGCGCCGGCGCATGCGCCAGCACGCCGGCGATGAAGTGCTTCGCGACCGCGTCGACCGGCTGCCCGCCCTGCCACAGCGACACGTGGAAGTGCAGCCCGCTGCCCGGCTGGTTGGCGAAGGGCTTGGGCATCATCGAGAAGACCATGCCGTGCGCCTCGGCCAGCGCATGCGCGGCGAGCTTGAAGAGCATCAGGTGGTCGGCACTGGCGAGGGCCTCGTCGTGCGCGAAGTTCACCTCGTACTGGCCGTGCGCGTCCTCGTGGTCGAGCTGCAGCACGTCGAGGCCGGCGGCTTCGAGCGCGGCGCGCAGCGCGTGCAGGAAGCCGGCCTGGCGCGGCAGCGACTTCAGGTCGTAGCTGGGCTTGTCGAGGCGGTCGGCGTCGTCGGCCGGCGCCCAGCCGCCTTCGGTGCGCTTGAGCAGGAAGAACTCGGGCTCGATGCCGGTGCGCATCGTCCAGCCGCGCTCGGCCAGGCGCGCGACAGCGCGGCGCAGCACCTGGCGCGGGCAGCCTTCGAAGGGCGCGCCGTCGACGAAGCCGTCGCCGACGATACGCGCCACGCCGGGCATCCACGGCAGCGGCAACGCGGTGGCGGCGTCGCCGCGCGCGTAGTACTCCGAGCGCGGGCCGGTGCGCGGCAGGCCGGTGCCCCAGATCGACGGGCCGGCGAAGCCGGCGCCCGTGCCCAGCACGTCCGCCAGGTGGGCCAGCGGCACCAGCTTGCCCTTGGCGGCGCCGTGCACGTCGGCGAACTGCACGAGCAGGCTGTGCACGCCGGCGGCGCGCAGGCGTTCTTGCAGTTCGGTCATGCTCGCCGCCGGGCCGCCCCAAGGCGAGTGCGCCCCCTCGGGGGGCCGGCGCGAAGCGTCCGGGGGGCTGTCATGAGGCGTCGATCCGGATCCAGGTCGTCTTCAGCTCGGTGTACTTGTCGAAGGCGTGCAGGCTCTTGTCGCGGCCGTTGCCGCTCTGCTTGTAGCCGCCGAAGGGGACCGTGATGTCGTCCTCGTCGTACTGGTTCACGTGCACGGTGCCGGCGCGCAGTGCGCGTGCGACGCGGTGCGCGCGGTTTAGGCTGTCGCTCCAGACGCTGGCCTGCAGCCCGTAGGCGCTGTTGTTGGCGAGCTTCACCGCTTCGGCCTCGTCCTTGAAGCGGATGATCGACAGCACCGGGCCGAAGATCTCCTCGCGTGCGATGCGCATGCCGTTGGTGACGCCGTCGAACACGGTGGGCTCGACGTAGTAGCCGCCGCTGTCGGCGCGCGCGCGGCGGCCGCCGGCGATGCAGCGGGCCCCCTCGGTGCTGCCGGCGTCGATGTACCCGAGCACGGTCTTCATCTGCGTCTCGTCGACCAGCGCGCCCATCACGGTGCCGGCGTCCAGCGGGTCGGCCGGCGCGTACTGCGGCACCTGCTGCGCGACGAGCTCGACGAAGGCATCGGCGATGCGCTCGTGCACGATCACGCGCGAGGGCGCGTTGCAGCTTTCGCCCTGGTTGAAGAACAGGCTGCCGGCCACTGTCTCGGCGGCGCGCTTGAGGTCGGCGAAGTCGTCGAAGACGACGAAGGCCGACTTGCCGCCGAGCTCGTTGAAGACGCGCTTCAGGTTCGAGCGGCCGGCGCAGTCCAGCATGCGGCGGCCGATGCGCGTGCTGCCGGTGAAGCCGACGGCGTCGACGTCCATGTGCATCGCCAGCGCCTCGCCGGCCTCGGGGCCGTAGCCGGGCACGACGTTCAGCACGCCCGGCGGCAGGCCGGCCTCGACGGCGAGCTCGGCCAGGCGCAGCGCGGTGTACGGGCTCTTCTCGCTCGGTTTCAACACCACCGAGTTGCCGGTGGCGAGCGCCGGCCCGAGCTTCCAGGCCGCCATGATCATCGGGTAGTTCCAGGGCACGATGGCGCCGACCACGCCCATCGGCTCCCGCGTGACGAGTGCCAGCGCATTGGCCGGCGTCGGTGCGATCTCGTCGTACACCTTGTCCACCGCTTCGGCGTACCAGGCGATGCAGCGCGCGGTGGCGGGCACGTCGACCGCCAGCGAGTAGCGGATGGGCTTGCCCATGTCCAGCGTCTCGAGCAGCGCCAGTTCGTTCTTCGCGGCGAGGATCTTGTCGGCGAATCGCTGCAGGATCTTCTTGCGCGCCGCCGGCGCCATGCCGGCCCAGCGCTGGTCGTCGAAGGCGGTGCGCGCGGCCTTCACGGCGGCGTCGATGTCGGCCTCGCGGCCGCGCGCGACGGCACCGAGGCGCCGGCCGTCGATCGGGGAGTGCTTGTCGAAGGTCTCGCCGCTGGCGCTGTCGCGGCGCACGCCGTCGATCAGCGCGCGGCCGTCGAACGTGGCCGCCACGGCACGCTCGTGCCAGTCGGGCTGGGGGGTGGACATCGCGGGCTCCTGGCTCGTCCGCCGGCAGGGGCTGCCGGGGCCGGGCGCGGGGCCCGGTGGGTCAGAAACTGTAGCCGATGCCGAACGTGATCTGCGGCAGCCAGCGCACCTTGCCGACGCCGTCGCGCAGCTCGGCGGTCTCGGCGTCGATGTCGGCCTGCGTCACCTGCGCGGCTGCCGGGCCCGTCACGCGCGACGTGAGCTTGGCCTTGCCGAACATGGCACCGACGTCGGCCGAGAAGCGGAAGCCTTCGCCCAGCTGGTGGCCCCAGCCGAGGCCGAGGTAGGGCGTGGTCTTCGGGAACTTGATCTGGACGTCGAAGCGGTCGTTCGCGGTCGTCGTGTAGGTGGTGTTGCCGATCGTCAGCGTGCCGCCGGCACCGCTGGCCGAGAGGTCGAGCTGGTAGTTGTTCGACGTGGCGCCGAGCGTGAAGCGGAAGGTGCCGGAGAACGGGTACCAGTCGGCCAGCAGCGCGCCGCGCGTGGCCTTCAGCTTGCCCTGGTAGAGGATGCCTTCCTCGGTGTATTCGCGGCTGCGGTTGCCCAGCGTGGCGAGGTCACCGCGCAGCGTGAAGTTCTCGGACAGTGGGTGCGCGTAGCCCAGCATCACGCCCGGGAAGCCCAGGTTCGCGTAGACCTCGCCGGCATGGGCGTCGGGCAGGAGGGCGGCGGCCAGGGTGATGGCGGCGGCGGCGATACGGGTGTGCAGCATGTTCGGGTCTTTCGCGGCGGTGTCGGGTCGGGCGACGGCAGCCGAGATCTTCGGCGGACGTGCGGCGCAACTGAACGGTAGCCGGCGCGAACGTCCGCCATAAGCATGAAAAACGGCACCCGCAGGTGCCGTTTCTTGGCGCAGGGTCGACGCCCGGTCAGAAGCTCACGACCGCCGAGACGCCGAACAGGTGGTTGCTCTTCTTGTAGCTGCCGTCCTTGACCTGGCCGAAGACCGGCTGGCTGGCGCCGTCGAAGCGGTACTCGGCCTTCAGGATCGTGTTCTCGTCGAACAGGTAGTTGGCGCCGACCGTGAGCGCGTAGCGGTTGCTGCCGACCGAATCGCCCTTGGCGAAGCTGCCGTCGGCCTGCAGGCCGCGGCCGATGCCGTTGATGTCGTCGTCGAAGCTGTAGCCGAGCAGGCCGCCGCCGTTCTTCTTGTTGTCGATGTAGTCGGCGCGCAGAACGCCTTCCAGGCGCGGCGTCAGCTTGTAGGCCACGGTGCCCGACAGGCCCCACCACTGCGCGTCGCGCAGCACGCCGTCGCTGTTGAAGATGGCAGCCTTCTTCTGCTGGCCGTAGCTGACCTGGCCGAAGAACGACCAGTCGCCGCGGATGTAGTACGCGTCCGCCTCGAGCAGGTGGATCATCGTGTTCTTGCCGGCGTCGCCGAAGGTGGTTTCGCTGGTCGGGTCCAGCGGGTCGGCCAGGAAGGTGCCGTCGGCGGCGTAGTTGTAGCCCTTGCCGTGCAGGCCGCTGAAACCGAAGCCGTCGTACTCGCCCTTCGAGTAGTCGACGCGGTAGATCAGCGCCGGCGCCTTGTTGCCCGGGGTCTCGCGCGCGGTGTTGAAGTTGGCCAGGCCCGCGCGTGCCCACCACTTGCCGCGCGTCACGTCGAGCACCGCGCCGGTGTAGGCCGTGGGCGCCATGAAGTCGAACAGCAGGTTGTGCGTGATCAGCTTGTTGCCGGCCGGCAGCGTCAGTTCGTAGCCGGTCCAGTCGGGGATCTGGCCGAGCCACAGGCGGGTCGCCAGGTCACTCAGCGGGATCGAGACCGAGGCCTCGTGCACGATGGAGCCGCCGTTGATCAGCGCGCCGGTGCCGCGCTCGGGCGCCAGCGTCAGCTTGAAGCGCGTGCCGCTGTCGGTTTCCTTCTCGAAGTCGATCACGGCCATGCCGAAGTACGAGTTGTCGTACGTGTAGCGCGCGTCGCCGTTGTTCAGGAAGACGAAGGTGGCGTTGTCCTGGGCCTTGTTGTAGAGCCAGGTCGGGTCCATCTGGCCGGTGATCTTCAGGCCCTTGAAGCCCTGGTCGGCGAAGTTGTCCTGCAGCGCCTCGGTCTTGACGGCAATGCGGTTCAGCTCCTTCGCCTGCTCGGGCGTCATGCCCCACTGGCCGGGGGCCGGCGCGACGACCGCGGCGGGCTTTTCGGTGAGCTTCTTCTCGAGCTGGTTGACCCGCTCGCGCAGCGCCTTCAGCTCTTCGAGCAGCGCCTGGTTGCTCTGCGCGGCGGCCGGGAAGGCCGCGACGACCGCAAGGGCCAGCAGGGTGGGGCGGACAGCGTTCATTCGGGCTTCTCCTCTTCGGGGTTGTGCGGTCAGGCGCGGGCGGCAGCGGCCAGGTCGAGCGTGCGCTGGCGCTCGGCGCGGGCAATGAGGTAGCTGGCGATCAGGATGCCGACGACGACGACGGCCACCGTGAGCGACGCGACGACGTTCACGCTCGGGCTGAGGCCCAGGCGTGCGCGCGAGAAGATGACCAGCGGCATCGTCGTCGAACCGGGGCCGGACAGGAAGTTCGACAGCACGACGTCGTCGAGCGAGATCGTGAACGTCAGCAGCCAGGCCGACACCAGCGACTGGCCGATCATCGGCAGCGTCACCAACCAGAACACCTGCGCCGGGCGCGCGCCGAGGTCCATCGCGGCTTCCTCGAGCTGCGGGTTCAATTCCTGAAGGCGCGCCTGCACCACGACGGTGGCATACGCCATGCCGAGCAGCAGGTGGCCGAGCCAGATGGTCGTCAAGCCGCGTTCGGGGAAGCCGAGCGCGCGCTGCACGCTCACCAGCATCAGCAGCAGCGACAGGCCGACCACCACCTCGGGCATCACGAGCGGCGCGTTCACCATGCCGCTGAACAGCGTGCGGCCGGCGAAGCGCCGGTACTTGACGAGCACGAAGGCCGCAAGCGTGCCCAGCACGACCGAGCCGCATGCGGTGAGGAAGGCGATCTTGAGGCTCAGCACGAAGCCGGCGACGAGCTCGTTGTCGTTCACGACCGCCGCGTACCATTTCAGCGTGAAGCCGCGCCACACGTTGGGCAGCGGCGAATCGTTGAACGAGTAGACGACGAGGGCGACGATGGGCAGGAACAGGAAGGCGAAGCCCGCCGCGAGCCAGGCACGGCCGAACCAGAGGTTGAAGCGGCTCGCTCTCACCGGCCCTGCTCCTGGGCTTCGGCCTGGTACTTGTTGAAGATCGCCAGCGGCACGATGATCAGCAGGATCATCACCACCGCCACGGTCGACGCCACCGGCCAGTCGTTGTTGGAGAAGAATTCGTCCCAGATCACGCGGCCGATCATCAGCGTCTCGGGCCCGCCCAGCAGTTCGGGGATGACGAACTCACCGACGCACGGGATGAACACCAGCATCGACCCCGCGATGATGCCCGCCTTCGACAGCGGCACCGTGATCTTCCAGAACGCGACCCACGGGCTGGCGCCGAGGTCGGCCGCGGCTTCCAGCAGGCGCAGGTCCATCTTCGCCAGGTTCGCGTACAGCGGCAGGATCATGAACGGCAGGTAGGTGTAGACCATGCCGAGCAGCAGCGAGAACGGCGTGTTCATCAGCTTGCCCGGTGCCGAAATCAGGCCGACCGCGGCCAGCGCCTGGTCGATGCCGGTGCCGATCAGCAGGTCGGCAACGGCGCCGTTCTCCGACAGCAGCCCCTTCCACGAGTACACGCGCAGCAGGAAGCTGGTCCAGAAGGGCAGCATCACCATCATCAGCAGCGCCGGCTGCACGGTGGGCCGCGCGCGCGCCATGAAGTACGCGAACGGGTAGCCGATCAGCAGGCACAGCACGGTCGTCGCGGCGGCGTAGCGCACGCTGCTGACGTAGGTGCTGAAGTACAGGTTGTCGGTGGCGATGAAGACGTAGTTCGACAGCTTCAGCGACAGCTGCAGCACGCCGTCGGTGAACGTGAGAACGTCCTTCGTGGCCACGGTCCCCATCTCGCTGACGCTGATCTTGCCGACGATCAGGAACGGCAGCAGGAAGAAGACGAGCAGGAACAGGTAGGGGACGGCGATCACCAGCCGCCGACCGCTGAACCAGCGCGCGACGCGTTTCATTGCGTCAGCACCACGTGGGCCGAGCGCGACCAGTGCGCCCAGACGTCGTCGCCCCAGGTCATCTCCTCGTCGCGGTGGCGCGCGATGTTGGGCACGCTGGCCTTCAGCACCGCGCCGCTGGCCAACAGCAGGTGGAAGACGGTGAAGCTGCCGAGGTAGGCGATCTCCTTGATCTTGCCCTGCACCGAGTTGAATTCGTCGGCCGGCTTCGCGCGCGAGACGTGGATCTTCTCGGGCCGCAGCGCCACCGTGACCGCCATGCCCTCGGTGCCGGTGATGCCGTGGCCCACGTAGTGGCGGCAGTCAGGCGAGGTGATGACGACGTGGTCGGGTTCGTCGACCGTGAGCGTGCCGTCCATCAGGTTCACGTTGCCGATGAAGTCGGCGACGAAGCGCGACGACGGCGTCTCGTAGATCTCGCTCGGCGCGCCCACCTGCAGGAAGCGGCCCTCGCTCATGACGGCGATGCGCGAGGCCATCGTCATCGCCTCTTCCTGGTCGTGCGTGACCATCACGCAGGTCACGCCCACCTGCTCGATGATGTTGACGAGTTCGAGCTGGGTCTGCTCGCGCAGCTTCTTGTCGAGCGCGCCGAGCGGTTCGTCCAGCAGCAGCAGCTGCGGCTGCTTGGCCAGGCTGCGCGCCAGCGCCACGCGCTGCTGCTGGCCGCCCGACAGCTGGTGCGGCTTGCGCTGCGCGAACTTGCCCAGCTGCACCAGCTTGAGCATGGCCTCGACGCGCTGGGCGATCTGGTCCTTCGGCTGGCCTTCGCGCTTCAGGCCGAAGGCGATGTTCTCCCACACCGTGAGGTGCGGGAAGAGCGCGTAGCTCTGGAACATCATGTTCATCGGCCGCTCGTAGGGCGGCAACGACGCCAGGTCCACGCCGCCCAGCAGGATGCGGCCGCTGGTCGGCGTCTCGAAACCGGCCAGCATGCGCAGCAGCGTGCTCTTGCCGCAGCCCGACGGGCCGAGCAGCGCGAAGATCTCGCCCTTCGCGATGTCGACGCTCGCGTGGTTCACGGCCTTGTAGCCGTTGAACTCCTTGACGACGTCCTGGATCTGGAGGAACGCCTTCTCGGGTGCCTGCATGATGGCGTCAGAGGCCCGTCTTGAAGGACGTGTAGGTGCGCGTCATCAGGCGCCGCAGGTCGTTGTTCAGCGAGTCGGGCGGGATCATCTTCGCGAGATCGTCCTTGCCCAGGAACACGGTCGGGTTGCTCGCGACCTCGGGCTTGACGAACTTCTTCGACTCGGCGTTCGGGTTCGCGTAGAAGACCTTGTTGGTCAGCGACGCGTGCACCTCGGGCTTCAGGATGTAGTTGATGAACTTCTGCGCGTTGCCGGGGCGCGGCGCGTCGGCCGGGATCACCATCACGTCGAAGAACAGCAGGCCGCCGGTCTTCGGGATCAGCGCCTCGATCTTCTGGCCGGTCTTGCCGTCGATCGCGCGCTGGCGCGCGATGTTGATGTCGCCGGACCAGCCGAGCGCCAGGCAGATCGAGCCGTTGGCCATGTCGTTGATGTAGCCCGACGAGCTGAACAGCGTGACGTGCGGCCGCACGCTCTTCAGCAGCGCGGCGGCGGCGGCGTAGTCGCTCGGACTCTTGCTGAACGAGGGCTTGCCCAGGTAGTGCAGGGCGGCGGGCACGACCTCGGTCGCGCTGTCGAGGAAGCTGACGCCGCAGCCCTTGAGCTTGCTGATGTATTCGGGCTTGAAGACCAGGTCCCAGACGTTGTCCGGCATCGGCATGCTGCCCAGCGTGGCCTTGACCTTGTCGACGTTGATGCCCACCGTGGTGTAACCCCACAGCCAGTTCACCATGTAGTCGTTGCCCGGGTCCATCTTGGCCAACGCCGCCTGCACCGCCGGGTCGAGGTTCTTCAGGTTCGGGATCTGCGCCTTGTCCAGCTTGCGCAGCAGGCCGCCGTCGATCTGCAGCTTGGCCCAGTTCGAGCTGGGCACGACGACGTCGTAGCCGGTCTTGCCCGCCACCAGCTTGGCGTGGAGGATCTCGTTGTTGTCGAAGTTGTCGTAGCGGACCTTGATGCCCGTTTCCTTCTCGAAATTCCGGATCGTGTCTTCGGCGATGTAGTCCGACCAGTTGTAGACGTTCAGCACCTTCTCTTCTTCCTGGGCGAAGGTGGCCGAGGCGAACAAGGCGAGACCGGCCAGCGCGAACACGGGCGAGAACTTCATGTGGGAACCTCCAGGGGCATCCTTGTTGGGGTTGGGGCGGGAGTCTAAGCGAGCCAGCCGGCCGCTTTCGCGTCCGCCAGCGTGAGATCGAGGCAGCGGCGGATGAGGACCACCATCTCGTCGATCTGGGTGCGCGTGATGACGAGCGGCGGCGCGATGATCATGCGGTCGCCGACGGCGCGCATGATCAGGCCCTCGCGGAAACAGTGGCCGCGGCACACCATGCCGATCTCCACCGCTTCGTCGAATGCGGTGCCACGCGCCTTGTCCTTCACGAGCAGGATCGCTCCCATCAGTCCGCAGGTTTCGGCGTCGCCGACCAGCGGGTGGTCGCGCAAGGCCTCGTAGGCCTTTGCAAGATGCGGGCCGACGTCGTCGTGCACGTGCTCGACGAGCCGCTGCTCTCGGATCAGCTTCAGGTTCGCCAGCGCCACCGCGCAGGCCACCGGGTGGCCGCTGTAGGTGTAGCCGTGGTTGAACTCGCCGCCCTTCTCGATGAGGACCCTGGCGATGCGCTCGCCGACCATCACGCCGCCGAGCGGGATGTAGCCGCTGGTCACGCCCTTGGCGAAGGTCATCAGGTCGGGCCGCGAGCCCATCGTCTCGCAGCCGAACCAGCGGCCGGTGCGGCCGAAGCCGCAGATGACCTCGTCGCTGACCAGCAGCACGCCGTACCGGTCGCAGATGCGCTGCACCTCGGGCCAGTAGGTGGCCGGCGGGATGATCACGCCGCCGGCGCCCTGGATCGGTTCGCCGATGAAGGCGGCCACCTTGTCGGCCCCGATCTCGAGGATCTTGTCTTCGAGCCAGCGCGCGGCGACGAGGCCGAACTCGTCGCGGCTCAGGCCCTTCGGGCGACCGTGTTCCCACCAGTAGGGCTGCTCGATGTGCACGATGCCGGGGATCGGCAGCCCGCCCTGCGCGTGCATGCCGCTCATGCCGCCGAGCGATGCGCCGGCCATCGTGCTGCCGTGGTACGCGTTGTGGCGGCTGATGATGACCTGCCGCTCGGGCTGTCCCAGCAGGTCCCAGTAACGGCGCACCATGCGCACCACGGTGTCGTTGCCTTCGCTGCCGCTGCCGGCGAAGAACACGTGCTGGAACTGCGGCGGCGACACCTCGGCCAGCATCTCGGCCAATTCGATCGCCGGCGGCGTCGCGGTCTGGAAGAAGGCGTTGTAGAAGGGCAGTTCCTTCAGCTGGCGCGTGGCGGCATCGACCAGCGCCTGCTGCCCGTAGCCCACGTTCACGCACCACAGGCCGCTCATTGCGTCGAGGATGCGGTGGCCGTCGCTGTCGCGCAGGTAGATGCCGTCGGCGCTGGTGATGATGCGCGCGCCCTTCTTCGCCAGGCCCTGGAAGTCGGTGAAGGGGTGCAGGAAGTGGGCCGCGTCGGCGGCCTGCCACTGCGCGGTGGTCCGAGTGGTGGTCATGCGTCGGGTCCGGTCAGACGTGGAGCAAGAGGTGTTCCCGCTCCCAGGGCGAGATGACCTTCATGAACTCGGCGTGCTCGATCTCCTTCACCTCGGTGTAGACGGTGACGAAGGCTTCGCCGAGCACGGCGGCCAGTTCCTTCTGGTTGCGCAGCAGCGTGAGGGCCTCGCCCAGGCTGCGCGGCAGCTGGAAGTCGCCGAGGTAGGCGTCGCCCTTGCATTCCGGCGAGGGCTCGATGCGGTTCTGGATGCCCAGGTAGCCGCAGGCCAGCGTGGCCGCCAGCGCGACGTAGGGGTTGGCGTCGGCGCCGATGACGCGGTTCTCGATGCGCCGCGCCGCCGGCGGCGCCACCGGGCTGCGGATGCCCACGGTGCGGTTGTCGGTGCCCCACTGGATGTTGATCGGCGCCGCCGTGAAGCGCGCCAGCCGGCGGTAGCTGTTGACGTACGGCGCGAACAGCGCCATCGCCGCCGGGATGTACTTCTGCAGCCCGCCGATGTACCAGTAGAACTCCTTCGACGCCGAGCCGTCTTCGTTGCTGAAGAGGTTGCGGCCGTTGTCCTTGCGGACCACGCTCTGGTGGACATGCATCGCGCTGCCCGGTTCGCCGGCGATCGGCTTGGCCATGAAGGTGGCGAACATGTCGTGGCGCAGCGCCGCTTCGCGCACCGTGCGCTTGAAGAGGAACACCTCGTCGGCCAGCCCCAGCGGGTGCGCATGGAAGAAGTTGATCTCCATCTGCCCGGCGCCGACCTCGTGGATCAGCGTGTCGACGATGAGCTCCATGCGCTCGCAGTAGGCGTAGACGTCCTCGAACAGCGGGTCGAACTCGTTGACGGCGTCGATCGAATAGGCCTGGCGGCTCGTCTCGCTGCGGCCGCTGCGGCCGATCGGCGGCTTCAGCGGCACGTCGGGGTCGGTGTTGCGGGCGACGAGGTAGAACTCGAGTTCGGGCGCTACCACGGGGTCCCAGCCGGCGGCGCTGTAGAGCTCGCAGACGCGGCGCAGCACCGAGCGCGGCGCGAAGGGCACGCGCGTGCCATCGCGGTCGTAGCAGTCGTGGATGACCTGCGCCGTCGGGTCGACCGCCCAGGGCACGATGCGCACGGTGCTGGGGTCGGGCCGCAGGTGCATGTCGCGGTCGGTCGGCGTGATGACGTCGTAGTAGGGCCCTTCCTCCGGGAATTCGCCCGTCACGCCCATCGCCACCACGGCCTCGGGCAGCCGCATGCCGCGGTCCTCGGTGAACTTCTCGCGCGGCAGGATCTTGCCGCGTGCCACGCCGGTGAGGTCGGGCACGAGGCACTCGATCTCGGTGACGCGGTTCTTGTCGAGCCACTGCTCGAGTTCGCTGAATGTGAATGGTTCGCGGACCACCATGGGACACCTGTCTTCGTTGTTGCATCGGGCCGGCGAGGGCGCCGGCCACCGGGTCAGGCCACGTCGATCGTGCGAGGCAAGGGAACCCGGGCGCGGTCGCGGTAGCTGCGCACCGCCTGGCCGAAGGCTTCGAAGAGGCGCACCGACACCGGGTTGGCCGCGGCCTTCCATTCGGGGTGCCATTGCACGCAGAGGTTGAAGCCCGCGGCGGCGGGCAGCGTGAAGGCCTCGACGAGGCCGTCGGGCGCGCGTGCTTCCACGCGCAGGCCGTCGGCGAGGCGCTTGATGCCCTGGCCGTGGACCGAGTTGACCTCGAAGCTCGCGCGGCCGACGATCTTCTCGAGCAGGCCGCCGCGCACCGCGTCGACCGGGTGCGACAGGCCGTACTGCACCTCGGCGCTTTCGTCCGCGGGCGCACGGTGGTCGTCGTGGCCGGGCTGTTCGTGCACCGCCTGGTGCAGCGTGCCGCCGAGCGCGACGTTGGTCTCCTGGGTGCCGCGGCAGATGCCGAACAGCGGCATGCCGCGCGCCAGCACCTGGCGGATCAGCGGCAAGGTCCAGGCGTCGCGCTCCGGGTCCAGCGGCAGCGCGGGGTCGTGCACGGCCTCGCCGAAATGCGAGGGGTGCACGTTCGACGGCGAGCCGGTGACGAGCACGCCGTCGACCTGGTCGAGCAGGGCCTCCAGGTCGTCGGCGGCGAACGGCGGCGCGATCAGCGGCAGCGCGCCCGCCAGCCGCACCGCGTCGACGTACTTGCGCCCGGCGATGTGGAACGGGTGGTCGCCCAGCATGCGGTTGCAGCTGGTGACGAGGACGAGGGGCTTCCGGCTCATGGGTTGTCGTTGTCGTGTCAGCCGAGCATGTCGCGCAGCCTATACCAGGCCATGCCCAGCACCAAGGCGGGCATCCGCATCAGGGAACCCCCGGGGAAGGCACGGTGCTTCAGGCGTGCGAAGACGTCGAAGCGGCCCGCGTCCCCGGCCATCGCCTCGGCCACCAGGCGCCCGGCCAGGCCGGTGAGCGCGAGGCCGTGGCCCGAGAAACCCTGCAGGTAGTAGACGTTGCCGTGGCCGGGCAGACGGCCGAAGTCGGGCGCGCGGCTCATCGAGATGTCGACGAAGCCGCCCCACGCGTACTCCACCTTCGCCGCGGCCAGCTGCGGGAAGGTCTGCACCATACGGCGGCGCATGCTCTCGGGCAGGCGCGCCGGCGTGACGGTGCTGTAGCTGACGCGCCCGCCGTAGAGCATGCGGTGGTCGTTCGTGGTGCGGAAGTAGTCGAGCACGAAGTTGGTGTCGCAGACCGCCGAGCGCGACGGCACCAGCGAATCGGCGAGGGCGGGGTCCAGGCGCTCGCTGCACGCAATGTACGTGCCGACCGGCATGATGCGCGGCTCGAGCGCGGGCGCGATGCCGTGCAGGTACACGTTGCCGGCCAGCAGCACGCGGCGCGCGCTGACGGTGCCGCGCGCGGTGACGATCTGCGCCGGCTCGCCGTGGCGCAGCGCCTGCACCGGCGTCCGTTCGTGCAGCACGGCGCCCGCGGCAGCAGCGGCGCGCGCCAGGCCCAGCGTGTATTTCAGCGGGTGCAGGTGGCCGGAGCGCGGGTCGTGCACGCCGCTGTGGTAGCGCGGGCTGGCGATCCAGTCGCGCACCTCGCCCGGGCCGATGCGCCGCAGCGGGTAGCCGTAGACGCTGCCCATGCGGTCCGCCCACGCGGCCAGCGCGGCGCCCTTGCGGGCGCTGGTGGCCAGGCCCAGGTAGCCGTCGCGCCAGTCGCAGTCGATCGCGTGGGTGGCGATGCGCTCGCGGATGAGGTCCAGCGCCTCGATGGACATGGCCCAGACGCGCTTGGCCTCGTCCAGCCCGAGCTGCTGCTCGATCGTGTCCTGGTCGCAGGCCAAGCCGTGGATCGCCTGGCCGCCGTTGCGCCCGCTCGCGCCCCAGCCGACTTCGCGCGCTTCGAGCAGGCGCACGGTCAGGCCGCGCTGCGCCAGCTCGAGCGCCGCCGACAGGCCGGCGAGACCGCCGCCGACGATGGCGACGTCGCAGGACACGTCGCCCGCCAGCGGCGCGAAGCCCGGCCCGCGCTGCGCCGTGGCGGCGTAGTACGAATCGCGGGCGAGCTGCTCGTCGGTGTCCAGCAGCGGCATGAACGCTCAGGCGGCGCGGCGGATGGCGCCGCGGATCGTGTCGACCATCTGGTCGATCTGCTGGCGTTCGATGATCAGCGGCGGCGACATCGCGACGATGTCGCCGGTGGTGCGGATCAGCAGGCCCTTCTCGTAGCAGTCGAGGAAGACGTTGAAGGCGCGCTTGGTCGGCTCGCCGGCGATCGGCGCCAGCTCGATGCCGCCGACGAGGCCGAAGTTGCGGATGTCGATGACGTTGGGCTCGCCCTTCAGCGAGTGCACCGCTTCGGCGAAGTAGCCCTGCAGCTGCGCGGCGCGCGTGAGCAGGCCTTCGTCGGCGTAGGTCTCCAGCGTCGCCAGGCCGGCGGCGCAGGCCAGCGGGTGGGCGCTGTACGTGTAGCCGTGGAAGAACTCGATCAGGTGCTCGGGGCCGTTCATGAAGGCGTCGTAGAGCGAGTCCTTCGCGATCACGGCGCCCATCGGCACGCAGCCGTTGGTCAGGCCCTTGGCGCAGGTGATGAGGTCGGGCGTGACGCCGAAGGTGTCGGCCGCGAACGGCGCGCCGGTGCGGCCGAAGCCGGTGATGACCTCATCGAAGATCAGCAGGATGCCGTGCTTGTCGCAGATCTGGCGCAGCCGCTGCAGGTAGCCCTTGGGCGGCAGCAGCACGCCAGCCGAGCCCGAGATCGGCTCGACGATGACGGCGGCGATGGTGCTCGCATCGTGCAGCGCGACCAGGCGCTCGAGGTCGTCGGCGAGTTCGGCACCGTGCTCCGGCTGGCCGACGGTGAAGGCGTTGCGGCCGATGTCCAGCGTGTGGCGGATGTGGTCGACGCCGCCGAGCATGGTGCCGAACATCTTGCGGTTGGCGACCATGCCGCCGACCGAGATGCCCCCGAAGTTGACGCCGTGGTAGCCGCGCTCGCGGCCGATCAGGCGCGTGCGGCTCGCCTCGCCGCGCACGCGGTGGTAGGCGATGGCCATCTTCAGCGCCGTCTCCACCGCCTCGGAGCCGGAGTTGGTGAAGAACACCTTGCCCATGCCCGCGGGCGAGATCTTCGCCACCGCATCGGCGAGCTCGAAGGCCTTCGGGTGCGCCATCTGGAACGGCGGCGCGAAGTCCATCTCGGCCGCCTGCTCCTGGATCGCCTTCACGATCTTCGGCCGCGCATGGCCGGCGTTCACGCACCACAGGCCCGCCACGCCGTCGAGGATCTCGCGGCCCTTGTCGTCCCAGTAGTGCATGCCCGAGCTCTTGGCGAGCAGGCGGGGCGATTTCTTGAACTGGCGGTTCGCGGTGAACGGCATCCAGTAGGCGTCGAGGTCCTTGTTCATGGCAAGCGCTCCGGTGGGGCAGGGGGCAGACGAAGTGGCGGCCAGTCTAGTGACGGGCAGGCGCAATGTGCTTGCGCGATGCGGGCGGGTGAACCCCCGCCGACGCAATATCATGCCGTTGCGCCGCAAACCCCTGCAACGACATGCGAAACAGCACCGAAGTGCCGCAACGCCCTGCCGAACTGGACGCCCTCGACCGCGCCATCCTGGCCGAGTTGCAGGCCGACGGCCGGCTCTCGAACGTGGAACTCGCGCAGCGCGTGCACCTGTCGCCATCGGCCTGCCTGCGGCGCGTGAAGGCACTGGAGGACGGCGGCGTCATCGCGCAATACGTGGCGCTGCTGAACCCGAAGGCGGTGGGCCGCCACGGCACCAGCTACACCATCATCAACCTCGACAGCACGCAGCCCGTGCGGCTGGAAGCCTTCGAGCAGGCGGCGCGCGACACGCCGGAGATCCTGGACTGCTTCTACGTCGCCGGCACGAACGACTACCTGGTGCGCTTCACCTACCGCGACGCCGAGGACCTGGAGCGCTTCCACGCCGAGGTGCTGCCGCGCCTGCCCGGCGTGGTGCGCTCGAACTCGATGCTGGTGCTGCGCACGGTGAAGAAGACCACCGCGCTGCAGCTCTGACCCCGCGCTACGCGCTGCGGGCCTGCGCGCCGGCGTCCAGCGCGGCCTGGCGGCGCCGCGCCTCGGGGTAGATCAGCGATTCCTCGAGCCCGATGTGCTCGTGGTACAGCGCGGTGAAGATGGGCAGCGCCAGGCGCAGCATCGCCAGGTCCCACCAGTTGTAGCCCTTGGCGATGGCCTCGATCTGCGGCGCGAGCTCGAGCCAGTCTTCCTCGAGCCAGCCGTGGTCCTGCTGCAGGCGCCGCACCGCTTCGACGAGGCGCACGTTGTCGCTGGCCAGCAGCGACGGGAAGACATGGCGCTCTTCTTCGAGGTGGTGGTTGCGCGCGTGGCCCTCGAAGAACGCGAAGATCTCGGCGGCGCTGGCGCGCGCGACGTCGTCGGCGCCGTTCTCGTCCAGATGGGCGAGCAGGCGCTCGAACTGGCCCAGCACCTCGATGATCTTGTGATGCGTGCGGTCGAGCGCCTCGAACGGCGGCAGGGCGGGCGCGGGCGCGCGGGCAGGGCGGTTCTTCGGGGCGACGGCTTGGGCCATGAGAGGACTCCGGTCGTGACGTTCGCCGCCATTGTTCGGCGCCCCGCCGGCGCAGCCTTGCGCCGGATCAACAAGCGCTCAGCCCTGCGCGATGCGCCCGCAGAGGTAGGTCCAGACGAACTGGGCGGCGGCGTAGCTGGTGAGCTGCGCGTGGTCGTACGGCGGCGCCACCTCGACGCAGTCCATGCCCACGAAAGGG
Source organism: Pseudomonadota bacterium (assembly GCA_963204815.1). Taxonomy (GTDB): domain Bacteria; phylum Pseudomonadota; class Gammaproteobacteria; order Burkholderiales; family Burkholderiaceae_C; genus Rubrivivax. The sequence goes on from CAUJHQ010000006.1 coordinate 29,372, forward strand.
AGCGGCGCCAGTTCTTCGAGCAGCGTCAGCACCTGGTTGGTGCTGAGGCCGCCGGGCTCGGGCGTGCCGGTGCCGGGCGCGAACGCGGGGTCGAGGCAGTCGATGTCGAGGCTCAGGTAGACCGGGGGGTGGCCATGGCGCGCGAAGCGCTCGCGCAGCGCCGACAGCGGCGGCGCCAGCTGGGCGGCGCCTTCCAGCCCGCGCAGGTCGCGCGCGGTCCAGATGAGGCCGCCCTGGTCGCGCACGTACTCGCGCGCCGCGCGTTCGGCGGCCGAGCGGATGCCGATCTGCACGAAGCACTCGTTCACCACCAGCCCATCCGCCATCGCCTCGTAGACCCAGGTGCCGTGGCCGCTGGGCTCGCCGAAGTGGTCGCTCCAGGTGTCGCAGTGGGCGTCGAAGTGGATCACCGCCAGCGGCCGGCCGAGCCATTCGCGGTAGGCGCGCAGCAGCGGCAGCGTGATCGAGTGGTCGCCGCCCAGCCAGGCCATGTGGTGGCGCCGGATCAGCGCCGCGGCTTGCGGTGCCAGCGCTTCGCGCAGGCGTTCGAGCGAGGTGTTCGGCAGCGGCAGGTCGCCGGCATCGCCCAGGCGACCCAGCGGCGTGACGTCGAACCAGGGGTGCGTGCCGTCGCACAGCATGTGGCTGGCCGCCCGGATCGCCGACGGCCCGAAGCGCGCGCCCGGTCGGTTCGTGGTCGAGCCGTCCCAGGCGATGCCGGCGACGGCATACGGCAGGCCTTCGGCGGCAGGCGGCGCCTTCAGGAAGCGGTGGTCGGAGAGGTACGCGAACGACGTCATGGGTCACCTGGGCACGAGACCTCGTGCAAACTCGCGGCCCATGATACGGACCGCCCCGCGATGAAGCCGGTGCTGGTGCTGCAGCACCTGTCGGGCGACGGCCCGGCCTACCTCGGCCAGTGGCTGCACGCCCACGGCGTGCCGTTCGAGGTGCGCAACACCGAGGCCGGCGATGCCTTCCCGCCCGACCTGGCGGACCACGGCGCGCTGGCCATCCTGGGCGGCGAGATGAGCGCGAACGACCCGCTGCCGTCGCTGCGCCAGGCCGAGCGGCTGGTGCGCGACGGCTTCGCACGCGGCGTGCCCGTCATCGGCCACTGCCTGGGCGGGCAGCTGATGGCGCGCGCGCTCGGTGCCCGCATCGGCGATTCACCGGCGCCCGAGGTCGGCTGGCAGCCGCTGACGGTGCTCGACACGCCGACCGCGCGCGACTGGTTCGGCAGCGCCGGCCCGCGCACCGTGTTCCAGTGGCACTACGAGACCTTCGACCTACCGGCCGGCGCGCAGCGGATCGCCGGCAGCGAGGCCTGCGCGCAGCAGGCCTTCGCCTTCGGGCCGCACCTGGGACTGCAGTTCCACATCGAGGTCGACGCCGAGAAGATCGGCCGCTGGTCGCTCGACGACGGCACCCGTTACACCGACGCGCTGGCCCGGCACGCCACGGTGCAGCCCGGTGCGGCGATGCGGGACGGCGTCGCGCGCCACCTGGCGGCCCACCAGGCGCTGGCCGACCGGATCTACGCGCGGTGGATTGCCGCGGCGCGCTGAGGCGCCGGTTTTTCGCGGCGTGCAGTCCGCATTTTGCATCGTGGAAATCGACGATGCGGCAGTGCAGCAAAATTCATCATCTGAGAAAACGTCGTTTCGTATCGTGGAGCGATGGGTCTAAGTTGTTGATTTATAGAGAATCAATCTTTTGTCTTATATAAGACACAAGTCTTCCCGAGAGTCTGAACGGCGGATACGCTGAGGGCGTCTTGTATCTCTCTCGTCAACAGGAGCCGTCATGAGCCAGCAGACCCGCGAACAACAAATTGCCGCCCTCGAAAAGGACTGGGCCGAGAACCCCCGGTGGAAGGGCATCAAGCGTGGCTACACCGCCGCCGACGTGGTGCGCCTGCGCGGTTCGATCCAGATCGAGCACACGCTGGCCAAGCGCGGCGCCGAGAAGCTGTGGAACCTGATCAACACCGAGCCCTTCGTCAACAGCCTCGGCGCGCTGACCGGCAACCAGGCCATGCAGCAGGTCAAGGCCGGCCTGAAGGCCATCTACCTGTCGGGCTGGCAGGTCGCCGGTGACGCCAACAGCAACGGCGAGATGTACCCCGACCAGTCGCTGTACGCGGTGGACTCGGTGCCGAAGGTCGTCAAGCGCATCAACGCCACCTTCAAGCGCGCCGACGAAATCCAGTGGAGCGAAGGCAAGAACGACATCGACTACTTCGCCCCGATCGTGGCCGATGCCGAAGCCGGCTTCGGCGGCGTGCTGAACGCCTTCGAGCTGATGAAGTCCATGATCGACGCCGGTGCCGCCGGCGTGCACTTCGAGGACCAGCTGGCCTCCGTCAAGAAGTGCGGCCACATGGGCGGCAAGGTGCTGGTGCCGACGCGTGAAGCGGTGGCCAAGCTCGTCGCCGCGCGCCTGGCCGCCGACGTGATGGGCACGCCCACCATCCTGCTGGCCCGCACCGACGCCGAAGCCGCCGACCTCGTCACCAGCGACGTCGACGACAACGACAAGCCGTTCACGACCGGCGAGCGCACCGTCGAAGGCTTCTTCAAGACCCGCAACGGCCTCGAGCCGTCGATCAGCCGCGGCCTCGCCTACGCCGAGTACGCCGACCTGATCTGGTGCGAGACCGGCAAGCCCGACCTCGCGTTCGCGAAGGCCTTCGCCGACGCCATCCACGCCAAGTTCCCGGGCAAGCTGCTGGCCTACAACTGCAGCCCGTCGTTCAACTGGAAGAAGAACCTCGACGACGCCACGATCGCCAAGTTCCAGCGCGAGCTGGGCGCGATGGGCTACAAGTTCCAGTTCATCACGCTGGCCGGCTTCCACAGCCTGAACTACTCGATGTTCGACCTCGCCTACGGCTACGCGCGCAACAACATGAGCGCGTTCGTCGAGCTGCAGGAGAAGGAGTTCGCCGCCGCCGAGAAGGGCTTCACCGCCGTGAAGCACCAGCGTGAGGTCGGCACCGGCTACTTCGACGCCGTCACGACCACGATCGAGCGCGAAGCCTCGACCGCGGCGCTGAAGGGCTCGACGGAAGACGAGCAGTTCTTCGACAAGAAGCACGGATGATCGCGGATCGCGCCGCCCGGTGACCGCCGGGCGCGTGAAGACGATCGACGGGCCTGCCGCTCACCGCGGCAGGCCCGTTCCCTTTGGTTCAGCCGGGCGCTCAGCTGCCGCGCTGGCGGCGCAGCACCAGCAGCGCGAAGGCGCCGGCAGCGACGGCGATCGCCGCCAGGAACGCCGGCGACGCCAGCATCGCGAGCGCATGGCCAGCATCGAGCGCGCACCACGCGGCTGCGTGCGACAGCAGGGCGGGAATGTCGGCCTGCCGCTCGATGGCGAACGCCATCTCGCCGTGGCGCTCGGTGGCGATGAGCGCGCGCGAGGCCTGCTGGACGAGGCCGCCCAGCACGTTCCAGACGACCGCGTTGCCGTAGAGCCGGTCGAGCAGCAGGCCGCCGAGCCCGAAGACGGCGGCCACCGCCGGGATGCCCCAGCGCTTGAGCCAGGCCGAAGCGGCCATCGTGACCAGGATCAGCGGCGACAGCCACAGCGTGGCGAGCACGACGCCAAGCGCCAGCCGCAGCGTCACCGCGGCGAACGCCACCAGCAGCTGTGCCCACGGCAACGCGAACCAGGCGCCGACGCCGAAGGCGTGCGTGACCACCGGCAGCGAGACGATCAGTCCGCCCACCAGGCCGACGCCGAGCGCAGCCACCGGCAGCAGGATCAGGTGCGCCAGCAGCGTGGTGCCGATGCTCTGCGCATGGCCGGCGGGCAGCGAGAGCCAGAACTCGACCGAACGGTCCTGCGCGTCGCGCCGCGCGAGGCCGGGGGTCTGCAGCAGCGAGGCGCCCCAGGCCAGCACCAGCGTCGTCGCGATGACGCCGAGGACGATGCCACCGGCGACGGTGAGGGCCATCGGTTCCTCGCTGTCGTCGAGCTGGATCTGGGCCTGGCCGAAGAGGGCCACAGCGGCGAACAGCACGAAGGGCAGGCCCATCAGGACGAGCCAGCCGAAGCGGTGCTGCATCCATTCGCGCAGCAGCAGGGTCTTGAAGCGGGTCATGCGGAGCCTCTCGTCAGGAACGCAGGGACGGCGGGGTGATCTCCGGCGCGCGGGTCAGCGCGATGAAGAGATCGACCAGGCTGGGCCGCACGCGGTGGCCGCGCGCGAGCACGGCGTCCGGCGGCGTACCGTCGAACAGCGCGGCCGCGCCGTCGGGCGTTCGGTAGCGCAGCAGCGGGTGCGCGGCGGCCATTGCATCGGCTTCGGCGGCGTCGTGCGACAGCGCGACGAAGCGGCGGTCCATCTCCTCCAGGCTGATCGACAGCACCAGCCTGCCCTCGTTGAGCATCATCACGTCGGACAGCAGGGTCTCGATCTCCTCCACCTGGTGCGTCGAGACGATGACGCTGCGCTCGCCGTCGCACCATTCGTCGATCAGCATCTCGTAGAAGGCCTTGCGGGAGATGACGTCGAGGCCGAGCGTCGGCTCGTCGAGGATCATCACGCGGGCGTCGATGGCGGCCACCAGCGCCAGGTGCAGCTGCACCACCATGCCCTTGGAGAGCGCCTTCACGCGGTCGGACAGCCTGACGCTGGTGCGCGTGAGCAGCGTCTCGGCGCGCGCGGCGTCGAACTTCGGGTGCAGGCCCTGCATGAGCCGGATCAACTGGTCGACGCGGGCCCAGCGCGGCAGGATCGCGACGTCCGGGATGTAGCACAGCGATTCCAGCAGCTGCACGCGCTGGCGCCGCGGCTCCAGGCCCAGCACCGACAGCGTGCCCTCGTACGGCAGCAGGCCGACGAGCGCCTTCATCAGCGAGGTCTTGCCGGCGCCGTTGTGGCCGAGCAGTCCGACGACGCGGCCGGGGGCGATCGTGAAGCCGACGTCGTCGACGGCGCGCTTGGCGCGGAAGTGCACGCCGAGGCCGCGGGCCTCGATCAGCGGGGCGGCGGAGCTCATCGTTCCTCCCAGGTCAGTTGTTCGGCGCCGAGGCCCAGGCGGCGCAGGCGCTCGCGCAGGCGCGGCCATTCGTCGTGCAGGAAGCGGCGGCGCTCGGCCTCCTTCAGCCGCGCACGGGCGCCCGGCAACACGAAGTGACCGAGCCCGCGCCGCACCTCCAGCAGGCCGGCGTCGGCCAGCGCCTGCAGCGCCCGGTTCACGGTCAGCGGGTTGAGCAGGTGGCGGCCGGCGAGGGCGCGCACCGAGGGCATCGGTTCGCCTTCGGCGGGTTCGCCTTCCAGCAGGCCGGCGGCCAGCAGGTCCGCCAGTTGCTGGTAGATCGGCAGCTTGTCGTCCCAGGTGGGCATGGTGCGGCGCCGGGTGTGTTGCTGAGGTAGCACACCATAACGGCGACCCGCCGGCGGCGCCTGCCCGGTGCGACAGGCTGCAGCCGCAGCCGACGAACGGCAGCGCGCGTCAGCCCGGCCGGCGGGCGACGAAGTCGATCTCGACGAGCGCGCCGCGCGCCAGCCCGCTCACGCCCACGCAGGTGCGTGCCGGGCGGCGGCCGGCCGGGAAGTGGCTGGCGTAGGCGGCGTTCATGGCCGTGTAGTCGCGGTCGAAGTGGAGCAGGAACACGCGCGCCTGCAGCACGTGTTCGAGCCCGAGGCCGATGCCTTCGAGCACGCGCTCCAGGTTGGCGAACACCTGGTGCGTCTGCGCCTCGATGCCTTCGGGGTAGGGCGAGTCGTTGGCGGTGCCGGTAAACGGCATCTGCCCGGTGACGAAGACCCAGCCGTCCTGCTCGACCGCGTGGCTGAACGGCGCCACCGGGTCGGGCGCGCCGCTGATCATGTGGAACACAGGTTCGGCGCTCAAAGCGAGGCTTCCAGGATCTCCCGGTAGTCGTCGCGGCTGGCGATGCGCGGGTTGGTCTTGTGGCAGTGGTCGGCCAGCGCGCCGTCGGTGATGCGGTCGAACAGGTCGCGCGTGACGCCCATCGCGGCCAGGCCGCTGGGCAGGCCCAGGCGGGCGTTCATCTCGCGCAGTGCCTCGGCCACTTCGGTGCCGCGCGCATCGCAGCCGGACAGGCCGATGACCCGCGCCATGCGCTCGAGCCGGCGCTCCTTGGCCATGCTCTCGGCGCTGGCGTTGAAGCGCACCACCGCGGGCAGGAACATCGCGTTCAGCGTGCCGTGGTGCAGCTTCGGGTTCACGCCGCCCAGGCTGTGCGACAGCGAATGCACGCAGCCCAGGCCCTTCTGGAAGGCCATCGCGCCCTGCATGCTGGCGCTCATCATGTTCCAGCGCGCCTCGCGGTCGTGGCCGTTCTTCGTCGCGCGCACGATGTGCGCCCAGCCGCGTTCCAGGCCGTCGAGCGCGATGCCGTCGGCCGGCGGGTTGACCGCCGGCGCCATGAAGGTCTCCATGCAGTGCGCGATGGCGTCCATGCCGGTGGCGGCGGTCAGCAGCGGCGGCAGCGCCAGCGTGAGGTCGGGGTCGAGGATCGCCGTCTTCGGCACCAGGTGCCAGCGGTGGAAGCCGAGCTTGCGGCCATCGTCGACGATGACGATGGCGCCACGCGCGACCTCGCTGCCGGTGCCGGCGGTGGTGGGCACGGCGATCAGCGGCGCCACGCGCTCGGTGATCTTCGGGCTGCCGCCTTCGATGGTGGCGTAGGTCTTCAGCGGGCCTTCGTGGGTGGCGGCGATGGCGACGCCCTTGGCGAGGTCGATGCTGGACCCGCCGCCCACCGCGACCAGGCCGTCGCAGTGCTCGGCCCAGTAGACGGCGGTGGCGGCGCGGATGGCGGCTTCGGTCGGGTTGGACGGCGTGCCGTCGAACACGGCGTGCGGCAGCGCGCCGAGCGCGTCCAGCGCCGGTTGCAGCACGCCGGCGGCGCGCACGCCGGCGTCGGTGACGACGAGCGGGCGCTTGATGCCGGCACGGGCGCACTCTTCGGCGAGCAGCCGGATCGCGCCGTGGTCGATTTCGATCTGGGTGAGGTAGAGGATGCGGGCCATGGCGCCAGTATGCTTGCGGCGCCGCACGATGCCGATCCCGATTTGACCCGACACCTGCTCACCCCCGCGATGGCCGGGCTGCTGGAACGCATCCAGCGCGCGAAGCGCCCGCCGTTCCACACGATGTCGCCGCAGGCGGCGCGCGCCGCCTACGAGCTGGCGGCGGAGGTGCTGGAGCCGCCGCGCGCGCCGCTCGCCCGCGTCGACGAGCTGACCGTCCCCGCCGCCGACGGCACGCCGCTGCGCGCGCGCCTGTACGCCCATTCGCGCGCCGCGCTGCCGGTGCTGCTGTACCTGCACGGCGGCGGCTTCACGGTGGGCAGCCTGGAAACGCACGACAGCCTGTGCCGGCAGCTCGCGCAACGCAGCGGCGGCGCGGTGCTGGCGCTGGACTACCGCCTCGCGCCGGAACACCGCTTCCCCGTGGCCGTGGACGACGCCTGGGCAGCGCTGCAGTGGCTGGCCGCGAACGCGGCGACGCTGGGACTCGACGGCAAGCGGCTGGCGGTCGGCGGCGACAGCGCCGGCGGCACGCTGGCGGCGGTGTGCGCGCTGCAGGCGCGCGACGCCGGCCTGCCGCTGTCGCTGCAACTGCTGATCACGCCCGGCACGACGGCGCACGCCGACACGCCTTCGCACAAGATGTTCGCCGAGGGCTTCCTGCTCGACAGCGCCACCGTCGGCTGGTTCTTCGACCAGTACATCGACGAAGACCAGCGCCGCGACTGGCGCTTCGCGCCGCTGGGGGCCGACGACCTGGACGGCGCCGCGCCGGCCTGCATCATCCTCGCCGAGTGCGACCCGGTGGTCGACGAAGGCATCGCCTACGCCGACCGCCTGCGCGCTGCCGGCGTGCCGGTGGCGCTGGAGCTGTACCGCGGCGTGACGCACGACTTCATCAAGATGAGCCGCATGTTGAAAGTGGGCAGCGCCGCCCAGCAGGCCGCTGCCGATGCCCTGAAGGAGGCCTGGTCCCGATGAAACGCAGCGATTTCCGATTCCTCGACCGCCTGCGCGTGCGCTGGGCCGAGGTCGACATGCAGAAGATCGTCTTCAACGGCCACTACCTGATGTACTTCGACACCGCGGTCGCCGGCTACTGGCGCGCGATGGCGATGCCCTACCACGAGACCATGCACGCGGTGGCCGGCGATTTCTACGTGCGCAAGGCCACGGTCGAGTACCTGGGCTCGGCGCGCTACGACGACCTCTGCGAGGTCGGCATCCGCTGCGACCGCATCGGCAAGAGCTCGATGTCCATCGTGTGCGCGCTGTTCCGTGGCGAGAAGGTGCTGGTGCACGGCGAACTGCTCTACGTGTTCGCCGACCCGGCCACGCAGACCAGCAAGCCGGTGCCGACCGAACTGCGCGACTGGTTCACCGCCTTCGAGGCCGGCGAGCCGATGGTGCGCGTGAAGGTCGGCCACTGGGGGTCGCTGGGCTCTGCGGCGCGCGCCATCCGCCGCGCTGTGTTCACCGACGAGCAGGGCATCGCGGCCGAGCTCGACGAGGACGGCGCCGACGCCGGCGCGCTGCACGCGCTGGCGATCAACCGCCTGGGCGTGCCGCTGGCCACCGGCCGGCTGCTCGCGCAGGCCGATGGCCCGCCGAAGATCGGCCGCATGGCGGTGATCGCGTCGATGCGCGGCACCGGCGTCGGCGGCCAGGTGCTGCAGTCGCTGCTCACGGCGGCGAAGTCGCGCGGTGACGCCGCCGTGGTGCTGAACGCGCAGGCGAGCGCCGTGCCGTTCTACCGGCGCCACGGCTTCACGGCCGACGGCGACCCGTTCGAGGAAGCCGGCATCGCGCACCAGGCGATGCGCCTCGGCTTCTAGCCGTCGATCGCCTCGAAGACCTCGACGTGGCGCGCGCCGCGGCGCCCGCGCGCGCTGGCGGCTGCGGCGCCGGCCTCGATGGCGGCCAGGTCGTGGCCGGGCGCGAAGGCGTAGACCTCCATCAGCGTGACCTGGCCGTCGGTGTCGCCAGGGCGGCGCAGGCATTCGGCCGCGAGCCCCGGGTGGGCGGCGACGAGCGCACGCTGCGCCGCCAGCACCGCCACCCGCACCGCGCCGACGTCGTCGGCACCGACCCGGTAGTACACGTAGTGGCGCAGGCTCAAGCGTCGGCCGGCAACGCGTAGGGCAGGGCCTGCGGCACAAGGCGCGGGCCGTCGGGCGCGCCCAGGTGCAACGGTGCCTGCGCGTACGCGATCTTCGTTTCGGCCAGCAGCGCGAAGCGGCCGCCTGGCGCCGGCGCGGCCGCGGCCACCAGGCCGGCCGGCTGGGTGGGGTCGTCCTCGGCGAAGAGCTCCTGGCCCGGCGTGGCAGCGCCAACGCTCTCGAACAGGAAGGCGCGCCGCTTCAGCGTGCCGCGGTACTGGCTGCGCGCCACCACCTCCTGGCCCGGATAGCAGCCCTTCTGGAAGTTGACGCCGCCGACGAGTTCGAGGTTCACCATCTGCGGCACGAACTGCTCGACGGTGGCGGCCACGATGCGCGTCACGCCGCTCTGCACCTCGAGCCAGCGCCAGGTGTCGGCCGCCAGTTCGGGCAGCGCGGGCGGCGCCGCGCCGGCCCACAGCGCCCGCGCCACGCCGGCGCCATCGGGCAGGCGGATCAGGTCGCCTTCGGCCGACGCCACGTGGCTCCACGGCGCAGCCCCTGCGCGCGCAGCGGCCGCGCCGGCCAGCCCGAACAGCGGCACCTCGGCGGACGCGTCGCTCAGCTTGCACTTGGCGCGCAGCACGAACATCGACAGGCGCTTCAGCGTCTGCGGCAGCAGGTCGGCGCTGCAGGCGAGCAGCAGTTCCTGCGGCCCGCGTGCCCAGACGACGAAGCTGGCGAGCAGCCGGCCCTTCGCCGAGCAGTAGCCCGCCAGGCGCGCCTGGCCCGGCACCAGGTGCTGCACGTCCTGCGTGAGCTGGCCGTGCAGGAAGTTGCGGACGTCTTCGCCGACGGCGCGGATCACGCCCCAGTCGGCGAGGCGCAGCGCGCCTTCGGGCGCGGCAAGGGTGGGGTGGGTCATGGCCGGAATTATCATCGCCGCCCATGGTTCGGAAGGCGAAGGGGACTCGGTTTCGAAACGGCCTGCTTCTGCTGCTGGGCCTGCTGCTGCTGGGCGCGTCGGCGCTGGCCGCCGCGGCGTGGTGGTGGCTGCAGCAGCCGCTGCCGCTGACGGCGCCGGCAGTCGAGTTGTCCATCGAGGCCGGCACCACGCCGCGCGAAGTGGCACAAGGCTGGGTCGATGCCGGCGTGCAGACCGACGCACGGCTGCTGTACGAATGGTTCCGCTGGTCCGGCCAGGCGCGGCGCATCCGCGCGGGCAGCTATGCGGTGGAAACCGGCGTGACGCCGCGCCAGCTGCTCGACAAGATCGTGCAGGGCGACGAACAGCTTGAGTCGGTGCGCCTCATCGAAGGCTGGACGCTGCGCCAGTTCCGCGCCGAACTGGCGAAGGCGCCGCGCCTGAAGCCCGCCACCGCGCAGCTGAGCGAAGCCGAACTGATGGCCGCGCTGGGTGCGCCCGGCGTGGGCGGCGAAGGGCGCTTCTTTCCGGACACCTACCGCTACAGCCGCGGCGTCAGCGACCTGCAGGTGCTGAAGCGCGCGCACCAGGCGATGCAGCGGCGGCTCGACAGCGCCTGGGCCGAGCGTGCCGCCGACACACCGCTGAAGTCCGCCGAGCAGGCCTTGATCCTGGCCTCCATCGTCGAGAAGGAAACCGGCCTGCCGGCCGATCGCGGGCTCGTCGCCGGCGTGTTCGTGAACCGGCTGCGCATCGGCATGCCGCTGCAGACCGACCCGACGGTGATCTACGGCCTGGGCGAAGCCTTCGACGGCAACCTGCGCAAGCGCGACCTGCTGGCCGACACGCCCTACAACACCTACACGCGCGCCGGCCTGCCGCCGACGCCGATCGCGATGCCGGGCCTGGCCTCGCTGCGCGCCGCGGTGGCGCCGCAGCCGACGAAGGCGCTCTACTTCGTCGCCCGCGGCGACGGCAGCAGCGTCTTCAGCGAAACGCTCGCCGACCATAATCGCGCCGTGAACCAGTACCAGCGCGGCGCGCGATGAGCGGCCGCTTCGTCACCTTCGAAGGCATCGACGGCGCCGGCAAGAGCTCGCACATCGAGGCGCTGGCCGCCTGGCTGCGCGCCCGCGGCCACGCCGTGCTGGTGACGCGCGAGCCCGGCGGCACCGCGCTCGCCGAGCAGTTGCGCGAACTGGTGCTGCACGCCCCGATGGACGCGCTCACCGAGGCGCTGCTCGTCTTCGCGGCGCGCCGCGACCACCTGGTGACGCAGATCGAGCCGGCGCTGGCGCGCGGCGACACCGTGCTCTGCGACCGCTTCACCGACGCCACCTTCGCCTACCAGGGCGGTGGCCGCGGCTTCGACGCCGGCGTGCTGGCGCAACTGGAAGCCTGGGTGCAGCAGGGGCGGCAGCCCGACCTCACGCTGTGGTTCGACCTGCCCGCCGCAATGGCCGCCGAACGCCGCGCCGCGGTGCGCGCGCCCGACCGCTTCGAGCGCCAGGACGCAGCCTTCTTCGACCGCGTGCGCGCCGGCTACGCAGGCCGCGCCGAGGCCGACCCGCGCCGCTTCGCCGTGGTCGACGCGACGCCCGCGCCCGCGGCCGTCTGGGCACAGCTGCTCGCCGCCGTGGAATCACGCGCGTGGTGGTAGGCCCCGACGGCACACTGCCGCTGCCCTGGCTGGCCGCGCCGCTGGCCGAGGTGCTCGGGCAGCAGCGCGGCCATTCGCTGCTGCTGCACGGTGCATCCGGTGTCGGCACGCTGCCGTTCGGACTCACGCTGGCGCAAGCCTGGCTGTGCGAAGGGTCGGGGCCGCGCCGCCCCTGCGGCCACTGCGGCAGTTGCCACCTCGTGCAATCGCACCTTCACCCCGACCTCTTCGTGCTGCTGCCCGAAACGCTGCGCCGCGCCCACGGCTGGCTGCTGGCCGACGACAAGCCCGAAGGCGACGACAAGAAGAAGCCGAGCAAGCAGATCCGCATCGTCGAGGTGCGGGCCGCCATCGACTGGTCGCACAAGACCTCGGCCCGGGGCCGCGGCAAGGTGCTGCTGATCCACCCCGCCGAGGCCATGAACCTGCAGTCCGCGAGCGCGCTGCTGAAGACGCTGGAAGAACCGCCGGCCGGCATGCGGATCGCGCTTGGCGTGTCCGACCCCGCACTGCTGCTGCCCACGGTGCGCAGCCGCTGCCAGCGCGTGGCGCTGCCGGCGCCGCCGGCCGCCGACGCGGTGCGCTGGCTCGAGGCACAGGGCCTGAACGACGCCGCCGTGCTGCTGGCCGCCGCCAGCGGCCGGCCGCTGGAAGCGTTGGTGCTGGCCGAGAACGGCATCGACGCGGCCCGCTGGTCGGCGCTGCCGCGCGCCATCGCGGACGGGCAGGGCGCGGCGCTGTCGGGCTGGCCGGTGCCCCGCGCGATCGACGCGATGCAGAAGCTCTGCCACGACGCGATGGCGATCGCAGTCGGCGGGCCGCCGCGCTACTTCCCGGCAGCGAGCCTGCCGCGCCGCGCCGATGCCGCGGCGCTGGTCGAATGGAGCAAGTCGCTCACGCGTGTCGCACGCCACGACGAGCACCCGTGGAACGAGGGACTTCTGCTCGAAGCGCTCGTCACGCAGGGACGGCGCGCCCTTACACTGCCGGCATGAACGACCGCGCGCACACTCGACCGGGGGGCCTGGGGCCGGCCACGGCCGCGCCGGCCAGCCGCCCGAGCGTGATCCAGCTCGTGTTCCGCGAGAAGGGCGCGCTCTACGCCGCCTACATGCCCGTGCTCACCGAAGGCGGCCTGTTCGTGCCGACGCTGCGCGAATACAAGCTCGGCGAGGACATCTACCTGCTGCTCTCGCTGCCCGACGACCCGCAGCGCTACCCGGTGGCCGGCAAGGTGGTCTGGATCACGCCGGCCAACGCCTCCGGAGGCCGCACGCAGGGCGTCGGCGTGCGCTTCCCGAACGACGAGAAGACGCGCGGCCTGAAGATCAAGATCGAGGAAATCCTGGGCACCTCGATCCAATCGGCCAAGCCGACGCAGACGCTCTGAAGCGCGCCGCCGCCCCGCGCGGCCGGCGCAGCGCCTCCCGATGTTCGTCGACTCCCACTGCCACCTCTCCTTCCCCGAACTGCACGACCGCGTCGACGCCATCCGCGACGACATGGCCGCCGCGCAGGTCGAGCGCGCGCTGTGCATCTGCACCACGCTGGAGGAATTCCCGCGCGTGCACGCGCTGGCCACGCGCTACGACAACTTCTGGTGCAGCGTCGGCGTCCACCCCGACAACGAAGGCGTGGCCGAGCCCACGCTCGCCGACCTGACCGAGCGTGCCGCGCTGCCGCGCGTGGTGGCCATCGGCGAGACCGGGCTCGACTACTACCGACTCAACGGCCGCAGCGTCGAGCAGATGGCGTGGCAGCGCGAGCGCTTCCGCGTGCACATCCGCGCCGCGCTGCAGACCGGGTTGCCGCTCGTCGTGCACACGCGCAGCGCCAGCGACGACACGCTCGCCATCCTGCGCGAAGAGGGCGGCGGGCGCGCCCGCGGCGTCTTCCACTGTTTCACCGAAACGCGAGAGGTGGCGCGCGCCGCGCTCGAACTCGGCTTCGACATCTCGTTCTCGGGCATCCTCACCTTCCGCAATGCCGACGAGCTGCGCGAGGTGGCGCGTGAAGTGCCGCTGGACCGCTGCCTGATCGAGACCGACAGCCCGTATCTCGCACCGGTGCCCAAGCGCGGCAAGACGAACAGCCCGGCCTACGTGCCGCACGTGGCGGCGAAGCTCGCAGAGCTGAAGGGCATCCCGCTGGAGCGCGCCGCCGAAGCCACCCGGCACAATTTCGAACGCCTCTTCGGCCTGCCGGCCGGGGGCCCGACGACATGAAGTTATTGTTTAAGTTCATTGCCTATCTAGCTGTCGCACTGGCAGTTTCTTTGCCGGCACGGGCCGAGTCGGTCGAATACTTCCGCGCCCTGGAGATCGACAACGACCGCACCGTGGCACGCCTGCTCGCCGGTGGCCTGGACCCCAACACGCGCGACGAACGCGGCCAGGTCGGCCTCTACGTGGCGCTGCGCGCCGGGTCCGCGAAGTGCGCCACGCTGCTGTATGCCCACCCGGCGATCAGCATCGACGAAGCCAACGTCGCCGGCGAGACGCCGCTGATGATGGCCGCGCTGCGCGGCAACCTGGAGTGGACCGCCAAGCTCGCGCAGCGCGGCGCGCGCATCAACCGCGACGGCTGGTCGCCGCTGCTCTACGCCGCCAGCGGCCCCGAGCCGAAGGTCGTGGCCTGGCTGCTGGAGCAGGGTGCCGACGTCGAATCGCTGGCGCCGAACGGCACCACGCCGCTGATGATGGCCGCGCGCTACGGCGCCGAGCCCACCGTCGACCTGCTGCTGGCGCGCGGTGCCGACCGAAAGCGCCGCAACGCGCAGGGCCTGGACGCGGCCGCCTTCGCGCGCCTGGGCGGGCGCGAGCCGCTGGCGGCGCGGCTGGCGGCGAACGCGAACTGAATCACGCTCCCGCGAACGCGGGGTCCGCCGTGCGTGTCGGAATTCATCCGACACGTTCCCTGGCGCCGCGCTGACTGTCGCTTCGCTAAGGCGGCGCGTAGAGTTGTCGACATGGCTGGTTCCACCGGTCTTCGGAGAGACGACTCATGGCCCACACCACCACCGTTCGCAACCCGTTCATGCTGATGCTCAACCCCGAGGTCGTGCTCGCGGCGGTCGAGAAATCGGAACGGCTGAGCCAGCTCAACCGCCACCTGTGCCGTCCGCTGGACCGCCCGGTGCTGCCGAAGTCCGATGCCGCCGAGGCCGACGACGGCTTCGCCGCCGGCACCGACGACGAGGTCGGCGAGCCCAGCTGAGCTACTGCCAGCCGAAGCGGTGCACGTAGTACCGCTTCATCAACGTGGCGAGCAGGGCGTATCCGCACAGGATGCCGCCCACCCACGCGAAGAACGCCAGGGGCAGCGGTTGCAGCTTGAAGGCTCCCGCCAACGGCCCCATCGGCAACCACAGCGCCACCGCCGCGATGGCGAGCGTCATCGCCATCAGCCCCGTCGAGGCCCGGCTCTCGATGAACGGCAGCCGCGGCGTGCGGATCAGGTGGACGACGAGCGTCTGCGTCAGCAGGCCGACGACGAACCAGCCTGACTGGAACAACCCCTGCTCGGCCGGCGTGTTCGCCGAGAACACCCACCACAGCACGGCGAAGCTCGTGAGATCGAAGACCGAGCTCACCGGCCCGAAGAAAAGCATGAAGCGGCCGATGTCCGCCGGGTTCCAGCGCAGCGGCGCGCGCACCAGCTCGTCGTCGACGCGGTCGAACGGAATGCCGGTCTGCGAGACGTCGTAGAGCAGGTTCTGCAGCAGCAGGTGCAGCGGCAGCATCGGCAGGAACGGCAGGAAGGCGCTCGCCACCAGCACCGAGAAGACGTTGCCGAAGTTCGAGCTCGCCGTCATGCGGATGTACTTCAGCATGTTGCAGAAGGTGGCGCGACCCTCGACCACGCCCTCGTCCAGCACGAGCAGGCTCTTCTCGAGCAGGATGACGTCGGCCGCCTCCTTGGCGATGTCCACGCCCGAATCGACCGAGATGCCGATGTCGGCCGCGCGCAGCGCCGGCGCGTCGTTGATGCCGTCGCCCATGAAGCCGACCACGTGGCCCTGCGCCCGCAGCGACCGCACGATGCGTTCCTTGTGCAGCGGCGCCAGCTTGGCGAAGACCTGGTGCGCGCGCACCGCCACGGCCAGCGCGGCGTCGTCCATCGCCTCGACCTCGCCGCCCAGCAGCACCGCGCCCGGCGGCAGCCCGACCTGGCCGCAGATGTGCGCCGCGACGAGTTCGCCGTCGCCCGTCAGCACCTTCACGGCGACGCCGTGCGCCGCCAGCGCGCGCAGCGCCGGTGCGGCGGACTCCTTCGGCGGGTCGAGAAAGGCGACGTGGCCGACGAGCACGAGACCGGACTCGTCGGCGACGCCGTAGCCCTTCGGGGCGGCCGGCAGCGTCTTCATCGCCACCGCCACCACGCGCAGGCCGTCGGCGGCCAGTTCGCGCGTAGCCGCCTGCACGCGGGCGAGCAGGGCGGCGTCGAGCGGCACGTCGTGCGCGCCGCCGGCATCGCGCACCCGCACGTGCGTGCAGACGGCGAGCACCTCTTCGAACGCGCCCTTGCAGATGAGTTCGTGGCGCTCGTCGCGCGCCGACACCACGACCGACATGCGGCGGCGCTGGAAATCGAACGGGATCTCGTCGACCTTGCGGAAGTCCTGTTCCAGCTTCAGCTCGGTCTTCAGCTCCACGTGCTCGAGCACCGCGCGGTCGAGCAGGTTCTTCAGCCCGGTCTGGTAGTGGCTGTTCAGGAAGGCCAGCGAGAGCACCTCGTCGGACGGCTGACCGAAGGCGTCGATGTGGCGCTCGAGCGCGATCTTGTCCTGCGTCAGCGTGCCGGTCTTGTCGGTGCACAGGATGTCCATCGCGCCCAGGTTCTGGATCGCGTCGAGCCGCTTCACGACGACCTTGCGCCGCGCCAGCGCCACCGCACCGCGCGCCAGCGTGGACGTGACGATCATCGGCAGCATCTCCGGCGTCAGCCCCACCGCCACCGAAAGTGCGAACAGGAAGGCCTCGAGCCAGTCGCCCTTGGTGAAGCCGTTGACCAGCATGACGACCGGCACCATCACCGCCGCGAAGCGGATCAGCAACCAGCTGACGCTGTTGATGCCGGCCTGGAACGCGTTCGGCGCCGGGTCGGCCGCGGTGGCGTGGGCGGCAAGGGCGCCGAAGACCGTGCGGGCGCCGGTGTTGACGACCAGCGCCGTGGCCGAGCCCGACACCACGTTGGTGCCCATGAACACGAGGTTGCGCTGGTCCAGCGCCGCGTCGCCGCCGTCATGCCGGTCGGCGGACTTCTCCACCGGCAGCGATTCGCCGGTGAGCGCCGCCTGGGCGATGAACAGGTCGCGCGCCGACAGCACGCGGCAATCGGCGGGCACCATGTCGCCGGCCGACAGGTGGACCACGTCGCCAGGCACCAGGCGCCACAGCGGCAGTTCTCGCGGCCCTTGGCGCAGCACGGTCGCGGTGTTGCCGACGAGCGCCTTCAACGACTCGGCGGCGCGGCTCGAGCGTTGTTCCTGCACGAAGCGGATCGTCGTGCTGAGCGCCACCATGAGCGCGATCACGACGGTGGCCTTGGCGTCCTCGGTGAGATACGAGACCACCGCCAGCAAGGTCAGCAGCAGGTTGAACGGGTCGCGGTAGCAATGCCAGAGGTGGAGCCACCACGGCATCGGCTGGTCGTGTTCGACGACGTTGCGACCGTGACGCGCCAGCCGGGCCGCGGCCTCGCGCGGGCTCAGGCCATCGGCATGCGAACGCAGCCGACCCAATGCCTCGGCCGGCTCGGCGCGGGCCACGGCCAGCAGGTCCTGGGCAACGAGCGGGCGCGGCGCCGCCTGCCGCGAACGCCCGGCGAGCGCGTCCTGCAGCGGATGGCGCCCGAAGTGCCCGAGCCGTCGACGGCGCCTCAGGAAGCGGCTGAAGACGGTGGTCAGGCGTGGGATCACGCGGTGGATGATGTCACCCTGAGCATCGTTCTTAATGCGCTACGATGTATAGAAACCACAGAGGGGGTTTTCGGGGCCTGCGGGAGATACTGCGGGGGCGGTGCCTGAAACCCCCTGGTGGTGGGAAGTTGGAGATTCCACGGGCGGGAGTATGGGGGTATGGGGCGCAGCCCCATGGGAAGCAGAGGCCGGGGTACCCGGCCGGGCAAGAAACTGGACACCAGCGGAGCGGATGGGGGCGAGCTGGGGTTCGTGACGCGGGCGCGACTGGTGAAGGGCTGGCGGTGTCGGCAGCGTGCCCTGATGGCCCAGACCGTGGCCGACCCACAAGATCAGAACTGCGCGCGGAAGGCCGGGTAGCGCGGGCCACCCGGCTGCCGGCCTAGCGGAGCTAGGCAGGTGGCCGGGGGGTCTGCGCGGTCCGGGCGGCGTAGCCGGCCGGGCGCCGCAGGCGCCCCGGCCTAGATTTATCAAAGGGACACTTAA
>CAUJHQ010000007.1 GCA_963204815.1 Pseudomonadota bacterium
GGCGGCATCCGCCACCACGGCGACATCGCCAAGAGCGTGCGCTTCGGCGCCGCGATGGTGATGATCGGCTCGCTGTTCGCCGGCCACGAGGAAAGCCCGGGCCAGACGGTGGAGGTCGACGGCAAGCGCTACAAGGAGTACTACGGCAGCGCGAGCGACTTCAACAAGGGCGAGTACAAGCACGTCGAGGGCAAGCGCATCCTCGAGCCCATCAAGGGCCACCTCGCCGACACGCTGCGCGAGATGCGCGAAGACGTGCAGAGCAGCATCAGCTACGCCGGCGGCCGCGTGCTCGCCGACCTGAAGAAGGTGAACTACGTGATCCTCGGCGGCGAGAACGCCGGCGAACACCTGTTCATGTGACCGCCGCCGACCCGGTCGACGCGCTGCGCGCGCAGCTGGCGCGCGCGAGCGCGCTCTACGTGGCCGCCCCCGCCGAGGCGCTGGCGCTCGCCGAAGGCGTGATCGCCGCGCTGCCGACCGACGCGCCGCCGGCGCTGCGCGTGACCGCCCTGCGCTCGCGCGCCACCGCGCTCACGTTCCTGGGCCGCTACGAAGACGCGCTGGCGCTGCTGGCCGAGACCTTCGCCGGCATGCCGGCGCACGAGACCGCATTGCGGCTGGAGCTGCAGCGCGCGCACTCGGTGGCCTACGAACAGCTCGGCGCGCTCGAAGAGGCGCTGGACTGGGCCATGCAGTCGGTCGACAGCGCACGCACCCTCGGCGACCCGCGCAGCCTGGCCGACGCCCTGCTGTCGGTGGGCGTGGCGCTGTCGCGCAGCGGCGACCACGGCGCCGGCCTCGAACGCTACCGCGAGGCACTCGCGATCTACGAGGCACACCGCGACGACCGCGGCGTGCTGCAGGCGCTGAACAACATCGGCATCGGCTGCAAGAACCTGGGCCGCTTCGACGAGGCGGTGGTGCATGTCGAGCGCGCGATGGCGATGGCCGTTGCCGCGGGCGACGAAGGCGCGCGCGCGGCCGCGGCCTCCAACCTCGGCGAGCCGCTGGCCCGCCTGGGCCGCACCGCCGAGGCGCGCCGCGTGCTGGCCGACGCGGTGCGCGGGCTCGCGCACGCCGGCTACCTGAGCGGCGAGACGCACGCGCGCGTGATGCTCGGCGAACTGCTGCTGGCCGACGGCGAGCTCGGCGCCGCGCAGGCCGAGTTCGAGCAGGCGCTGGCGCTGACGCAGCGCACCGGCAGCCGCAACCACGCGGCACGCGCCCACCTGGGCCTGTCGCGCGTGCACAAGGCGGCCGGGCGCTTCGAGCCCGCGCTGGCCCAGCACGAGGCCTACCACGCCGCCGAGCGCGCGCAGTTCAACGACGACTCGGCGCGTCGCCTGCGTGCGATGCAGGTGCGCTTCGACCTGCAGCGTGCCCGGCAGGACGCCGAGCTGCACCGCCTGCGCGCCGCCGAGATGGCCGCGCAGAGCCGCACCGACGCCCTCACCGGCCTGGCCAACCGCCGCCACCTCGACGAGCGCCTCGCCGACGCGGTGGAGCGCGCGTCGCACGACGGCCGCCCGCTCGCGCTGGCGCTGGCCGACATCGACGACTTCAAGCAGGTGAACGACCGCCTCGGCCACGCCACCGGCGACGAGGTGCTGCGCACGCTGGCCGACCTGCTGCGCGCGCAGGCGCGGCCGGCCGACGTGGTGGCGCGCTACGGCGGCGAGGAGTTCTGCGTCGCCTTCGTCGACACCGAGGTCGAAGAGGCCGCCGCC
Source organism: Pseudomonadota bacterium (assembly GCA_963204815.1). Lineage (GTDB taxonomy): Bacteria > Pseudomonadota > Gammaproteobacteria > Burkholderiales > Burkholderiaceae_C > Rubrivivax. The sequence continues at coordinate 1,731 of CAUJHQ010000007.1, forward strand.
GCCTGCGAGGCGCTGCGCGCGGCGGTGGCGCGGCACGACTGGACGGCTCTGCACCCGGCGCTGCGGATCACGCTGTCGATCGGGCTCGCCGGCCTGGCGCAGGCCGGTACGCCGGCGGCGCTGCTGCGCACCGCCGACCACCACCTCTACGACGCCAAGCGGCGCGGCAAGAACCAGGTGCGCTGCGGCCCCTGAGCGCGCGCTACTTGGCGAGCATGCCTTCGAGGCCGCTGCCGCCTTCGGTGCGCAGGCGCTTGGCCTTCACGCCCGGCGCGCGCTGCACGGCGCGCAGGCCGGCCGGGCAGAAGCCGTCGTCGGCGTAGTTGGCGGCCGACACGAGCAGCGGGTCGCCGGCGCTGCCCATCGGCTGCGTGAAGTCTTCCGCCACCGGGCAGGTGGCGGCGAAGCCGTCGAAGTAGCGGCCTTCGTTGCGGTCGTTCACCGACTCGAAGGTGACCGCGCTGTAGGTGGTGCCGCAGCCGCCGTCCTGCGCGTTGAAGCCGACCGGCTTGCCGCAGGTGGTGTCGCCGATGGCGATGACCTGCACGCCGGCGCCGCGCAGGCCGTTGATGACCTGCTCGCTGGCCGAGCAGGTGCGCGGCCCCATCAGCACGAAGGCGCGCGGCAGGCCCAGCGCGTTGCCCGGGTTGGCGAACGGGTAGGACACGTTGTTCGCCGCGGCGCGCTTGTCGTTGTAGAGCAGCTTCGCGTAGCTGCGTCCGCCTGCGCGCGTGCCGGCCACGTAGGACGCCACCGTGCGCCCCACCGAGACGAAGCCGCCGCCGTTGTAGCGCAGGTCGAGGATGACGTCGGACACGCCCTGCACGCGGAAATCGGCGAAGACGTTGTCGAGCGGCGTGTTCGCCTGGTTGATCATGTCCTTCACGACCACGTAGCCCATCTTGCGGCCGAGCGGCGAGATCACGACCGAGCTCTGCGGCACCGGGGCCAGCGCATAGGTGTCGGCGACGACGTCGACCGTGAACGTGCCGGCAGCGTCGCGGCCCACCACGGTGATGCTGTCGCCGCGGTTCGCGGCGACCAGACTGGAGAAGTCGCCGTCGGTGCCCGCGGCGATCATGCTCGCCGCCGAGCGGCCGTTGATGGAGACGATCTCGTCGCCGCGGAACAGCCGCGTCGACGCCGGCGAGTTCGGGTCGACGTAGCGCACGTACAGCCGGCCGCCGGTGTCGCCGCGCACCGCCTCGATGCCGGCCACCGAGACGCCGTAGCCCAACGTCTCGCCGTCGCGGAAGAAGCTGTTGAAGCTGGCGGTGGTGGAGGTGCCGCTCCAGCGGTCGGCCGGGAAGCTGGGGCTCGTGCCCTGGTAGAGCAGCGCGTTGAAGTAGTCGGTGGGCGTCGCGTAGGGCGCCGGATTCGGCCGCGGCGAGAGCGCGTACCAGAAGTACCAGTCGTCCATGTAGCCAGCCAGCCAGGTCTTCTGGTCGGTGGCGCTGCAGGACAGCGGCGGCGGCACGTAGCCGTCGTCGACGGGGTCGCTGCCGCCGCAGGCGGCCAGGGCCAGCGGCAGCAGCACGGCGGCCAAGCGGCCGCGCAGTGATGTCAGGGACTGGGGGGTCTTCGTCGTCTTCGGCATCGTCTCTCCCTTCGCGGTGGGCCACCTACAATTGGACTCAACCCTCCCCGCACCCGATACGTTGACACACCGCCGCCCCGGCGGGGTGTATCGCTTTGCATCACATCATGCCCGAGCTCGCCAAGTCCTTCGAACCCGCCGCCATCGAAGCCCGTTGGGCCCCGTTCTGGGAAGCCCCGGGCGCGTTCGCGCCGAGCCTGGACCCGGCCAAGCCGTCGTTCAGCATCCAGCTGCCGCCGCCCAACGTGACGGGCACGCTGCACATGGGCCACGCGTTCAACCAGACCATCATGGACGCGCTGACCCGCTACCACCGCATGCGCGGCTTCAACACGCTGTGGGTGCCGGGCACCGACCACGCCGGCATCGCGACGCAGATCGTCGTCGAACGGCAGCTGCAGGACGCCGGCCTGTCGCGCCACGACCTGGGCCGCAAGAACTTCGTCGCCCAGGTGTGGGACTGGAAGGCGAGCTCGGGCGCCACCATCACGCGCCAGATGCGCCGCATGGGCGACAGCGTCGACTGGAGCCGCGAGTACTTCACGATGGACGAGAAACTCTCGCGCATCGTCACCGAGACCTTCGTGCGCCTCTTCGACGAAGGCCTGATCTACCGCGGCAAGCGCCTGGTCAGCTGGGACCCGGTGCTGAAGTCCGCCGTCTCCGACCTCGAGGTCGAGAGCGAGGAGGAAGACGGCTTCCTCTGGCACATCCGCTACCCGCTGGCCGACGGCTCGGGCGAGCTCGTCGTCGCCACCACGCGCCCGGAGACGATGCTCGGCGACACCGCGGTGATGGTGCACCCCGAGGACGAGCGCTACACGGCGCTGGTCGGCAAGCAGGTGAAGCTGCCGCTGACCGACCGCACGATCCCCGTCATCGCCGACGCGTATGTCGACCGCGAGTTCGGCACCGGCGTCGTCAAGGTCACGCCGGCGCACGACGCCAACGACTACGCGGTCGGCCAGCGCCACGGGCTGCCGATGATCGGCGTGCTGTCGCTCGACGCGAAGATCAACGACAACGCACCCGAGGCCTACCGCGGGCTGGACCGCTTCGTCGCGCGCAAGAAGGTCGTCGCCGACCTCGACGCGCTGGGCCTGCTGGTCGAGACCAAGAAGCACCGCCTGATGGTGCCGCGCTGCGCGCGGACCGGCCAGGTCGTCGAGCCGATGCTCACCGACCAGTGGTTCGTCGCCGTCAACAAGGCCGGCGCCGACGGCAAGAGCATCGCCGCCAAGGCCATCGACGCCGTGCACAGCGGCCAGGTGCGCTTCGTGCCCGACCAGTGGGTCAACACCTACGACCACTGGATGAACAACATCCAGGACTGGTGCATCAGCCGCCAGCTCTGGTGGGGCCACCAGATCCCGGCCTGGTACGGCACGGGCGGCGAGCTGTTCGTCGCGCGCGACGAGGCCGAGGCGCGGCAGCGCGCCGCCGCCGCCGGCTACGCCGGCCCGCTGACGCGCGACGAGGACGTGCTCGACACCTGGTACTCGTCGGCACTGGTGCCGTTCAGCACGCTGGGCTGGCCGGAGAAGACGGTCGAGCAGGACCTGTTCCTGCCCAGCACCGTGCTCGTGACGGGCTTCGACATCATCTTCTTCTGGGTCGCCCGGATGATCATGATGACGACGCACTTCACCGGCCAGGTGCCCTTCAAGGACGTCTACATCCACGGCCTCGTGCGCGACGCGCAGGGCAAGAAGATGAGCAAGAGCGAGGGCAACGTGCTCGACCCGGTCGACCTGATCGACGGCATCGAGCTGCCCGCGCTGCTGGACAAGCGCACCACCGGCCTGCGCCGCCCCGAGACCGCGCCGCGCGTGCGCAAGGACACCGAGAAGGAATTCCCGGCCGGCATTCCCGGCTTCGGCGCCGACGCGCTGCGCTTCACGATGGCCAGCTACGCGAGCCTGGGCCGCAACATCAACTTCGACAGCAAGCGCTGCGAGGGCTACCGCAACTTCTGCAACAAGCTCTGGAACGCGACCAAGTTCGTGCTGATGAACTGCGAGGGCCACGACTGCGGCCTGAAGGAGCACACCAAGGCCGAGTGCTCGCCGGGCCAGCCTTTCCACGGCTACCTGCAGTTCAGCCTGGCCGACCGCTGGGTCACCGGCGAGCTGCAGCGCGTGGAGCACGCGGTGGCGCAGGGCTTCGCCGAGTACCGGCTGGACAACGTGGCGAACGCGATCTACTCGTTCGTGTGGGACGAGTACTGCGACTGGTACATCGAGATCGCGAAGGTGCAGATCGCCAACGGCACCGAAGCCGAGCAACGCGCGACGCGCCGCACGCTGATCCGCGTGCTGGAAACGGTGCTGCGCCTGCTGCACCCGATCGCGCCCTTCATCACCGCCGAACTCTGGGAGACGGTGGCACCGGTGGCCGGCCGCAAGACGGCCGACAGCATCGTCACCGCCGCCTACCCGCAGGCGCAGCTGGAGAAGGTCGACCCGGCGGCCGATGCCTGGGTGGCGCAGCTGAAGACCGTGCTCGGCGTGATCCGCAACCTGCGCAGCGAGATGGGCCTGCAGCCGGGCGACCGCAAGCCGCTGCTGACGTGCGGCGACGCGGCCTTCGTCGAAGGCGCAGCGCCGGTGCTGAAGGCGCTGGCCAAGCTGGCCGAGGTGCGCGTGGTCACCGACGAGGCCGCGTTCAGCGAAGCCACGCAGAGCCTGCCGGTGGCGGTGGCCGGCGCGGTGCGGCTGGCGCTGCACGTCGAAATCGACGTCGCCGCCGAGCGGGAGCGCCTGGGCAAGGAGATCGCGCGCCTGGAAGGCGAGGTCGCCAAGGTGAACGGCAAGCTCGGCAACGAGAGCTTCGTCGCCCGCGCGCCGGCTGCGGTGGTGCAGCAGGAGCGCGAGCGCCTCGAGGGCTTCACGCAGGCGCTGGCCCGTCTGCGAGATCAGCGAGATCGTCTGCCGACGCCGGCTTGACGCCGGCGGCGGCGGGCGCCGCCTTGCCGCCGAGGATCTCGTCGATGCGGCGCGCCACGTCCCAGGCGCTGCGCCGGCGCGACTGCAGCGTGGTGCTCGCCACGTGCGGCGTGATCTGCAGCGTGTCGATGTGGCGCAGCGGCCGGCCGGGGTCCATCACGCCGGGCTCCATGCTGTCGAACCAGGCGGCGGCCAGGCGGCCCTGCGTCAGCGCCTCGGCGAGCGCGGCCTCGTCGAACAGGCTCGAATGCGCGAGGCTCACGAGCACCTGGTTGGGCTTGGCCACCGACAGGAAGCGCGCGCCGAGCAGGCCGCGGTAGCGCGAGAAGTAGGTCAGCATGACGGCGACGCCGTCGCAGCGCTCGAAGAGATCGGGCAGCCCGGTGGGTCGCACGCGCCAGCGGGCCCACAGCGGGTCGCTCGCGTGCAGCGCGGGGTCGTAGCCCAGGACCTCGGCGCCGAAGGCCCCGAGCAGCTGCGCCAGCGGCTTGGCGGCCGGCGCCATGCCGATGATGCCGAGGGTGGCGTCGCCCAGTTCGCGGCCGACGAGCAGGCCCTCGGCGTTGACGATGGGCACGCGACGCAGCATCTGCAGCAGCGAGCCGATGACGAACTCGGCCTCGGCGGTGGCGCTGGCGGTCATCGGCCGCACGACCTCGATGCCGGCGCGCGAGCAGGCTTCGAGGTCGATGTTCTCCGCCCCGGCCGACAGCCGGCCGATGGCGCGCAGCAGCGGCGCCTGCAGCAGCGCTTCGTTGTCGAGCGGCACCGACGGCGGGATCAGCACCGCACGCGCCTGCCACATCGCCTTGCGAAAGGCCCGCGGGTCCGGCGCCAGCTCGGGCGCGTAGCGCACGGCATGGCGGGCGCTCAGCCAGTCGAGCACCTCGGGGTCCAGCGGTTCGACGATCAGGACGTCCATGCGGTGTGCGGCACTCTACGTGTCCGGCCACGCGAAGGGGCGTGCCAGAATGACTTTTCCACCTCCGATTCTATGTAAGCAAATGTTGATCAAGAAGGCGATTTTTCCGGTGGCCGGCCTGGGCACGCGGTTCCTGCCCGCCACCAAGGCCCAGCCCAAGGAGATGCTGCCGGTGGTCGACAAGCCGCTGATCCAGTACGCCGTCGAGGAGGCCTACGCCGCCGGCGTGCGCGAGATGATCTTCGTCACCGGCCGCCACAAGCGCCCGATCGAGGACCACTTCGACATGACCTACGAGCTGGAGGTGGCGCTCGAACAGGCCGGCAAGCAGGACCTGCTGGCGGTGGTGCGCAGCGTCAAGCCGGACGACATGGAGTGCATCTACGTGCGCCAGGCGCAGGCGCTGGGCCTGGGCCACGCGGTGCTGTGCGGCCAGCGCCTGGTGGGCGAGCAGCCGTTCGCGGTGCTGCTCGCCGACGACCTGATGGTCGGCGAGACGCCCGTGCTCAAGCAGATGGTGGAGCAGTACGCCGAGTGGCGCGCGTCGATCCTGGCGGTGCAGGAAGTCCCGCCCGAGCACACGCGGCGCTACGGCATCGTTGCCGGCACGGCCGTGAACGACCGCCTGGTGGACGTCAACCGCATCGTCGAGAAGCCGGCGCCGGAGCAGGCGCCGTCGCGGCTGGGCGTGGCCGGCCGCTACATCCTGACGCCCGGCGTGTTCCACGAGATCGCGAACCAGCCGCGCGGCGTGGGCGGCGAGATCCAGCTCACCGACGGCATCGCCTCGCTGCTGCGGCGCGAGAAGGTCTTCGCGTACCGCTATGAAGGCAAGCGCTACGACTGCGGCAGCAAGGAAGGTTTCCTGGAAGCAAACGTCGAGCTCGCGCTCGCGCACCCGCAGCTGGGCGCGGGCTTCCGCGACTACCTGAAGACGCTGAAGCTGTAGGGCGGCGCGCCGCCTGGCCCGCCCGCCTAGCGGCGGCGCAGCACGTGGATGAACTCGCCGTTCGCGGTGTCCTGCGAGACGAGTTCGTTGCCGGTCTGGCGCGCGAACGCCTGGAAGTCGCGCGCCGAGCCGGGGTCGGTGGAGACGACCTTCAGCACCTCGCCGCTCGCCATCTCCGCCAAGGCCTTCTTGGCCTTCAGGATGGGCAGCGGGCACAGCAGGCCGCGCGTGTCGAGTTCCTTGGTGACGTCCATGGCGGCGGATTCTAGTGGCGGCGCGGCGGCCACTCCATGAAGCGGGGTTCGTGGCCGCGGCCGCGCAGCCAGTCGGCCAGCGCATAGCCGGTGCCGGCCGGCCAGCAGCGCACGTCGGCCGGCGCGAAGAGCTTGTACTCGGCGAGCTCGGGCGACAGCCGCACCTCGCCACGCGCCACCGCGTGGTAGGCGACGATGACCTGGTTCATGCGCTGGAAGTCGTAGACGCCGATCAGCTGCAGCGCGTCGACCGCGAGCGAGGTCTCTTCCGCCACCTCGCGGCGGATGCCGTCCTCCGGCGTCTCGCCCGCTTCCATGAAGCCGGTGATCAGGCCGAACATGCGGCCCGGCCAGGCGGCATTGCGCGCCAGCAGCACCTGGCCGTCGCGGTCGGCACACTCGATGACGGCGGCGAGCACCGGCACCGGGTTGTTCCAGTGCGTCCAGCCGCAGGCCGGGCAGCGCAGGCGTTCCTTGGGGCCGCCGTCCTCGTCGCTCGTCTGCAGCGCGAGCTCGGTCGCGCAGTGCGGGCAGAAACGGTGCTGATACTTCACGCCGGAAACACCCCGGTCGACAGGTATCGGTCGCCGCGGTCGCAGACGATGAACACGATGGTCGCGTTCTCCACCTGGCGCGCGATCTGCAGCGCCACCCAGCAGGCGCCGGCAGCGGAGATGCCGGCGAACAGGCCTTCCTCGCGCGCCAGCCGCCGCACCATGTCCTCGGCGTCGGCCTGGCTGACGAGCACGAGTTCGTCGACGCCGGCCGGTTCGTAGATCTTCGGCAGGTAGGCCTCGGGCCACTTGCGGATGCCCGGGATGCGCGAGCCCTCGGCCGGCTGCGCGCCGACCACGCGCACCGCCGCACTCTGCTCCTTCAGGTAGCGCGAAACGCCGGTGATGGTGCCGGTGGTGCCCATCGCGCTGACGAAGTGCGTGACGCGGCCGCCGGTGTCGGCCCAGATCTCGGGGCCGGTGGTCTCGTAGTGGACACGCGGGTTGTCGGCGTTGGCGAACTGGTCGAGCACGCGGCCCTTGCCTTCGCGCTGCATCTGCTCGGCGAGGTCTCGCGCGTGCTCCATGCCGCCGGAGCGCGGCGTGAGGATGAGTTCGGCGCCGAAGGCCTTCATCGTCTGCGCGCGTTCGATCGACAGGTCCTCCGGCATGATCAGCAGCATGCGGTAGCCGCGGATCGCCGCGGCCATCGCAAGCGCGATGCCGGTGTTGCCGCTGGTCGCCTCGATCAGCGTGTCGCCGGGGCGGATCTCGCCGCGTTCCTCGGCGCGCCGGATCATGCTGATCGCCGGCCGGTCCTTCACCGAACCCGCCGGGTTGTTGCCTTCGAGCTTGCCGAGGATGACGTTGCCGCGGCGGGCGTTGTCGTCGCCCGGCACGCGTTGCAGGCGCACCAGCGGCGTGCCGCCGATCGCGTCTTCCAGGGTCTTGTAGGCGGGGGCGGTCATCGCGCGGTTCTCCTCGGTGCGCGCGATTGTCTCAGCCCGGCCGCGCGGCCGTCGCGCGAGGGGGCGCATGCCATAATTTGCGCGGATTGTCGGCGTGCCCGGCAGCCCCGCTGCCCGCGTGACGAAATCGGTAGACGTAGCGGATTCAAAATCCGCCGCCGCAAGGCGTGCCAGTTCGAGTCTGGCCGCGGGCACCAGCCGCCGTACCCCACCACCTCCCCGCCGCCGATGCCGCCGATCCCGCAAGTCACGAAGATCCTGATGATCGCCTGCACGGCCATCTTCCTGCTGCGCGAGGTGAACCTGCTGCCGCTGGACATGTGGTTCGCGCTCTGGCCGCTGGGCAGCGGGATGTTCGGCCCCTGGCAGGTGGTGACCTACGCGTTCCTGCACGGCGACACGTTCCACCTGTTCTTCAACATGCTCGGCCTGTGGATGTTCGGCTCCGAGCTCGAACGCCTGTGGGGCGAGCGTCGCTACATGCAGTTCATCGCTGCCGGCGTGCTGGCGGCCGCGGTCGCGCAGCTGCTGGTGAGCGCGGTGCTGGGCTCGCGCGGGCCCACGGTGGGCATCTCCGGCGCGCTGTTCGCGCTGCTGCTGGCCTTCGGCATGCTGTTCCCTAACCGCATCATCATGCCGCTGTTCCCGCCGATCCCGATGAAGGCGCGCAACTTCGTGCTGCTCTTCGGCGGCCTCGAGCTGCTGTTCGGCCTGATCGGCCGCAGCGGCGTCGCCCACTTCGCCCACCTGGGCGGCATGGTCGGCGGCTTCCTGATGATCCGCTACTGGCGGCGCCAGCCGCCGTTCGGCTCGCGCCGGCGCTGAGGCGATAACCCCGCGGTCGACAAGGCCGCCGGCACGCTCCATGCTGCGATCCGGAGGCCTGGACTTCGGGGGGGGCGAGCATGGGCAGGAACGGGTTCGGTGGTTTCGCGGCTGCGCTGGTGTCGGCGCTGCTGGCCGGCTTCGTGGCCGGTGCGGCGGCGCAGCCGAGCAGCGTGGAGGCGCAGTCGCGCGCCCTCGAACGCGCCAGTGCCGCCACGCTCGGCGTGCGCGTGCAGGCGGTCGAGGACGCCCGCTCGGCGCGCACGCTCGGCCGCCAGCGCGCCGGTTCCGGCGTCGTCATCGCGCCCGAAGGGCTGGTGCTGACGATCGGCTACCTCGTGCTCGAGGCCGACGAGGTCGAGCTCGTCACCGACGACGGCCGCGAGATCCCGGCGCGCGTGGTCGGCTACGACGTCGCCACCGGCTTCGGCCTCGTGCAGGCGCTGACGCCGATCCGCCGCGCGGTGGCACCGCTGGGCGTGTCGGCCAGCGTGCGCCGCGAAGACCCGCTGATCATCATGAGCGGCGGCACTGACGGCACGGCGAGCGCGGCGCGCCTGGTGTCGCGGCGCGACTTCTCGGGCTACTGGGAATACCACGTCGACGGCGCGCTGTTCACGTCGCCGCCGCGCAGCGACCACAGCGGCGCGGCGCTCTTCAACCTCGACGGCGAGCTGCTGGGCATCGGCTCGCTGGTGCTGAGCGACGCCACCGAAGGCGAGCGCGTGCCGGGCAACATGTTCGTGCCGATCGACCTGCTGAAGCCCATCCTCGGCGAACTGCGCGCCAACGGCAGCTCGCGTGCCAGCATGCGCGCCTGGATCGGCATCAACTGCGTCGACACCGGCGGACAGATCCGCGTCGTGCGCGTCAACGACGACAGCCCGGCCGACGTCGCCGGCCTCAAGGTGGGCGACCGCATCGTGCGCATCGACGGCGTCGCCGTCGGCCAGCTCGGCCAGCTGTGGAAGACGCTGTGGTCCGGCGCCCCTCCGGAGCGCGAAGTCAGGCTGGACATCGTGCGCGACGGCACGCCGCAGACCCTGTCGGTGCAGACGGTCGACCGCGCGAAGACGCTCAAGCGCCCGCAGGGCGTGTGATCAGGCGAGCAGGCCTTCGCGCACCGTCGGGTAGCGCAGCGCCAGGCGCAGTTCGCGCTTGAGCCGCCGGTTGTCGAGCCGGCGCGACTCGCTCATGAAGCTCATCAGCATCGGGCTCAGGCGCTCCTGCGCCTCGGCACGCGTGATGCGCGGCGGCCGCGGCAGGCCGCAGAGGTCGGCCGCGAGGTCGAAGTAGGCGCCCATCTTCAGCTCGGTGTCGTCGCTCGCGTGCACCACGCGCTGCGGCGCGCCGCGCACGAGCGCCGCGATGCAGGCACGCGCGAGGTCGTCGGCGTGGATGTGGTTCGTGTACACGTCGTCGGCCTCGGCCAGCACCGGCGTGCCGCGTTGCAGCCGTTCACGCGGGTGGCCGCCTTCGCGGTCGCCGGCGTAGATGCCGGGGATGCGCAGGATCGACACCACGGCGCCGGTGCGGCGGCCGAACCAGCGCACCGCGCGCTCGGCGTCGACCCGGCGGCGCGCGCGCGCGCTCGCCGGCGCGACGCCGCGGCTCTCGTCGAAGCGCGCACCGCCGGTGTCGCCGTAGACGCCGGTGGTGCTGGCATAGACGAGCCGCCGCACGCGGCCGCCGCGCGCCAGTGCCTGCAGCAGCGCCCGCGTGCGCGGGTCGTGCTCGCCCTGCAGCGGCGGCGGCGCGAGGTGCAGCACGTGGTCGGCCAGGCCGGCCAGGCGGCCCAGCGACGCCGGCTGGTCGAGGTTGCCGACCAGCGGCACGGCGCCCATCGCGCGCAGCCCGGGCACGCGCGCGGCCTGCGAGGTGAGCACGAAGACGCGCCAGCGGCGGCCCAGCAGGCGCAGCACGCGCAGGCCGATGTCGCCGCAGCCGACGATGAGCAGGGAGGGTCGGGGCACAATGACGGGCGAGTTTACGCAACCCTTTCCATGACCTTCACCGTCCAGATCAAGCCCGCCGACCGCAGCTTCACCGTCGAGCGCGACGAGGCGATCCTGCCCGCCGCCATCCGCCAGGGCATCGGCCTGCCCTACGGCTGCCGCGACGGCGCCTGCGGCTCCTGCAAGAGCCGCCTGCTCGAGGGCCGCGTCATCCACGGCGCCCACCAGCTGAAGGCGCTCTCGGCGGCCGAGGAGGAGGCCGGCTTCGTCCTCACCTGCTGCGCGACGCCGCAGACCGACTGCGTCGTCGAGGCGCGCACCGTGCCCGGCGCCGGCGAGTTCCCGGTGCTGAAGATGCCCACGCGGCTGATGACGATCGAGCGCGCCGCGCCCGACGTCGCGGTGCTGAGGCTGCAGCTGCCGGCCAACCAGCAGCTGCAGTACCGCGCCGGCCAGTACGTCGAGTTCATCCTGCGTGACGGCGCACGCCGCAGCTACAGCATGGCGAACGCGCCCACGCAGCTCGGCAGCCCGCCGGCGATCGAGCTGCACATCCGGCACATGCCGGGCGGCAAGTTCACCGACCACGTCTTCGGCGCGATGAAGGAGAAGGAGATCCTGCGCATGGAGGGGCCCTTCGGCAGCTTCTTCCTGCGCGCGGAAAGCGACAAGCCGATCGTGCTGCTGGCCAGCGGCACCGGCTTCGCGCCCATCAAGGCCATCGTGCAGCAGATGCAGGACCAGGGCATCACGCGGCCCGCGGTGCTGTACTGGGGCTGCCGCCGCAAGGCGGACCTCTACCAGCACGACTGGTGCATGCAGGCCGCCGCCGCGATGCCGAACCTGCGCTACGTGCCGGTGCTGTCGGAGCCGGCCCCCGAAGACGCCTGGACCGGCCGCACCGGCTTCGTCCACCAGGCCGTGATGGCCGACCTGCCCGACCTGTCCGGCCACCAGGTCTATGCCTGCGGCGCGCCGGTGATGGTCGATTCGGCGCAGCGCGATTTCGTCGCCCGCTGCGCGCTGCCGGCCGACGAGTACTACGCCGATTCGTTCACGTCCGAAGCGGACAAGCATGGAGCCGCCGCATGAAGCGCCGCACCCTCGTCGCCGCGACCGCCGCGGCCCTCGCGCTGCCGGCCTTCGCGCAGCCGAAGACCGTCCGCCTCGTCGTGCCCTACCCGCCCGGCGGGCCGCTGGACATCGTGGCGCGCGCGCTCGCCGAGCGCGTGAAGGACAGCCTGGGCCCCGTCGTCGTCGAGAACCGGCCCGGCGCCGGCGGCAACCTCGGCGCCGACCTCGTCGCCAAGGCGGCGCCGGACGGCAACACCATCGTCATGGGCGCGGTCGCCACGCACGCCATCAACCCGTGGCTGTACGCGACGATCCCCTACGACCCGCAACGCGACTTCACGCCGATCACGCTGGTGGCGCAGGTGCCCAACGTGCTGGTGATGAACGCCGAGCGCGCGGCGCAGCTGAAGATCGCCAGCTACGCCGACCTCGTGGCCTACGCCAAGGCGAACCCCGGCCGGCTCAACTACGGCTCCGGCGGCAACGGCAGCGCCGGCCACCTGGCGGGCGAGATGTTCAAGGCGCAGGCCGGCGTGTTCGCGGTGCACATCCCGTACGCCGGCGGGCCGCCGGCGCAGCTGGCGCTGGTGGGCGGGCAGGTCGACTTCAACTTCGACAACCTCGCCGCCGCGTCGGCCAACATCCGTAGCGGCAAGCTGAAGGCCCTGGCGGTGACGACGGCCAAGCGCTCGAGCGCGATGCCCGACCTGCCCACCGTCGCCGAAGCCGGCCTCGCGGGCTTCGACGTCGGCACCTGGTTCGGCCTCTTCGGCCCCGCGAAGCTGCCGGCCGACGTGACCACCAAGCTCAACAAGGCCTTCGTCGACGCGCTCGCCTCGCCCGAGATGAAGGCGCGCCTGGCAACGCTGATGGCCGAGCCTTCGCGCACGACGCCGGAGCAGTTTGGCGCCTTCGTGAAGGCCGAGCTCGCGAAGTACGAGAAGGTCGTGAAGGCGACCGGGGCCCGCGCAGACTGAAGCGCGCTACTCGCCCAGGTAGGCGGCGCGAACGCGCGGGTCCGACAGCAGGGCCTTCGCCTCGCCGCCCATCGTGATCTCGCCCGAGTCCATCACGTAGCCGCGGTTGGCCAGGCCGAGCGCGCGGCTCGCGTTCTGCTCGACCAGCAGCACCGTGGTGCCGCGGCTGTGGATGTCGGCCACGACCTCGAAGATCTTGTCGACCATGATGGGGCTCAGGCCCATCGACGGTTCGTCCAGCAGCAGCACCTTCGGGCGCGCCATCAGCGCGCGGCCCATCGCCAGCATCTGCTGCTCGCCGCCGCTCATCGTGCCGGCGAGCTGCGCGCGGCGCTCCTTTAGGCGCGGGAAGATGGCGAACACCTTGTCGATGTCGGCCTCGATCTCGTCGTCGTCACGCACGAAGGCGCCCATCTGCAGGTTCTCGGTGATCGTCATGCGCGTGAACGTGCCGCGCCCTTCCGGCACCATCACGAGGCCCTGCCTGACGAGATCCCAGGGGCCCTGCCCCTTGATCGGCTTGCCGAGGTATTCGATGTCTCCGGCGGCCACCGGCTGGGTGCCGGTGACGGCCTTCAGCGTCGTCGTCTTGCCGGCGCCGTTGGCGCCGATCAGGCTGACGAGCTCGCCCTGCTGGACCTCGAAGTTCACGCCCTTGACGGCCTGGATGCCGCCGTAGGCCACCTTCCGGCCGCTCACCTTCAACATGGTCTGGCTCATGCGCGCTTCCCGCCTTCAGTGTTGGCCGGCGCCGAGGTAGGCCTCGATCACCTTCTCGTTCTTCTGCACCTCGGCCGGCGTGCCTTCGGCGATCTGCTTGCCGTAGTCGAGCACGGTGACGCGGTCGCACAGGCCCATCACCAGCTTCACGTCGTGTTCGATCAGCAGGATCGTGCGGCCGTCGTTGCGGATGCGGTCGATCAGCTCGCGCAGCACGACCTTCTCGGTCGCGTTCATGCCGGCGGCCGGCTCGTCGAGCGCGATCAGCTTGGGGTCGGTGGCGAGCGCGCGCGCGATCTCCAGGCGCCGCTGGTCGCCGTAGCTGAGCGTGCGCGCCTTGAACTCGGCGTACTTGCCGATGCCGACGTAGTCCAGCAGTTCCTGCGCGCGCTGCGCGATCGCCGCTTCCTCGGCCTTGAAGCCGCCGGTGCGGAAGACCGCGCCGATCAGCCCCGAGTGCGTGCGCACGTGGCGGCCGACCATCACGTTCTCCAGCGCCGTCATCTCGGCGAACAGGCGGATGTTCTGGAAGGTGCGCGCGATGCCGGCCTTGGCCACCTCGTGCACCGCCGCAGGCTTGTAGGGCGCGCCGCCGAGCTCGAAGCTGCCCGAGTCGGGGATGTAGAGGCCGGTGATGACGTTGAAGAAGGTCGTCTTGCCGGCGCCGTTCGGGCCGATCAGGCCGTAGACCTGGCCTGCCTGGATCTCGATGCCGACGTCCGACAGCGCCTGCAGGCCGCCGAAGCGCTTGCTGACGCCCTGAACCTTGAGAACGGTCTGTGCCATGTGCAGTGCTCCGTTCACTTGCTCGGGTAGACGGGGCTCGGCGCGGCCTTGCCGTGCTCGGGCGAAGGCCACAGGCCGCGCGGGCGCAACAGCATGATGCCGATCATCGCGCCGGCGATCAGCAGCTGGCGCAGGATCGAACTGTCGAGGCGGCCACCGGTCATCTCCTGCAGCGGGCCGGCGACGTAGCGCAGCACCTCGGGCAGCGCCGCCAGCATCACCGCGCCGAGGATCACGCCGGGGATGTGGCCGAGGCCGCCGAGCACGATCATCGCCACGATCATCACGCTCTCCTGCAGCGAGAACGACTCCGGCGACACGAAGCCCTGGAAGGCCGCGAACATCGAGCCCGAGACGCCGCCGAAGGTGGCGCCCATGCCGAAGGCCAGCAGCTTCATGTTGCGCGTGTTGATGCCCATCGCCTTGGCGGCGATCTCGTCCTCGCGGATCGCCATCCACGCGCGGCCGATGCGCGAGCGCTCGAGGCGGTAGCAGATCAGCACGCTGAAGACGACGAGCGTGAGGAACAGGTAGTAGTACAGCGTGACCGACGGGATCGTGAAGTCGCCGATCTGCTTGGCCTTGCCGAAGTCGAACCCGAACAAGCTCATCGAGTCGATGCGGTCCAGCCCGCGCGGCCCGTTCGTGATGTTGACCGGGTGCTCGAGGTTGTTCATGAACACGCGGATGATCTCGCCGAAGCCGAGCGTGACGATCGCGAGGTAGTCGCCGCGCAGCTTGAGCACCGGCGTGCCGAGCAGCACGCCGGCGATGGCCGCCAGCAGCGCGGCCAGCGGGACGACGAGCCAGATCGGCGTGTGCAGCCCGTTCGGCAGCGCCTGGGCCAGCCACTCGAAGGTCTCGAACAGGTGCGGGCTGGCGAGCAGCGCGTACATGTAGGCCCCCACCGCGTAGAACGCGACGTAGCCCAGGTCCAGCAGGCCAGCATAGCCGACGACGATGTTCAGGCCGAGCGCGAGCAGCACGTACAGCAGCGCGAGCGCCATGATGCGCACCCAGCCCTGGCCGAACTGCTGCGCGATGAGCGGCAGCGCCAGCAGCGCGAGCGCCGCGAGGATGAAGATGACGAGCTTGTTCTTCATGTCGTGGCCCTCCTCAAGCCCGGTCCGCGACGCGTTCGCCCAGCAGGCCCTGCGGCCGCAGCGTCAGCACGAGGATCAGCGCGACGAACGCGAAGATGTCGGCATAGTGGCTGCCGAGCACGCCCCCGGTGAGGTCGCCGAGGTAGCCGGCGCCGATGGCTTCGACCAGCCCCAGCAGCACGCCGCCGACGACCGCGCCGGCCAGGTTGCCGATGCCGCCCAGGACCGCGGCGGTGAAGGCCTTCAGCCCGGGCAGGAAGCCCATGCTGTGCTGCACGGTGCCGTAGTTGGCGGCCCACATCACGCCGGCCACGGCGGCGAGCGTGGCGCCGATGATGAAGGTGGCCGAGATCACCATGTCGGGGCGCACGCCCATCAGCGCGGCCACGCGCGGGTTCTCGGCGGTGGCGCGCATCGCGCGGCCGAGCTTGGTCTTGTTCACCAGGTACATCAGGCCGGCCAGGATGACCACCGTGAGGCCGAGGATCAGGCACTGCGTGACGCTGATGACCGGCCCGCCCAGGTTGATGGGCTCGGTGGGCAGCAGCAGCGGGTAGGGCTTGGGGTTCGGCTTCCAGATGATCATCGCCAGCGTCTGCAGCATCAGGCTCATGCCCATCGCGGTGATCAGCGGCGCCAGCCGCGGCGCGCTGCGCAGCGGCCGGTAGGCGAGTTTCTCGATCGTGAAGTTGAGCGCCGCGCAGACGACGATCGCGACGATCAGCGACAGCAGCATCAGCAGCCAGCCCGGCATGCCGGAGTCGGCGAAGACGGTGACGAAGGTCCAGCTCACCAGGGCCCCCACCATCAGCACCTCGCCATGGGCGAAGTTGATGAGGTTGATGATGCCGTAGACCATCGTGTAGCCCAGGGCCACCAGCGCGTACATGCTGCCGAGCACCAGACCGTTGATGATCTGCTGGAAGAAGGTTTCCATCGAAGGGGGTCTCCTGTTCGGAGCCGCTTTGTCCGCAGCTCTCGGAGGCGCTAGCAAGAAGCTGGCCGTGGCGCGGGATTCTAGGGGCCGGTTTCTGGTGAACACGACCGGGCTTTCCCCCTTGGTACCCGCAGGATCCTCCAATCGGGGTGTGCTTCAGCGAGGATTCTTCGCCTGCGCGTCGAGCGCCCTCAGTTCGGCCAGGCGATCGGCGATGCGCTGCTCCAGGCCGCGCGGGGCCGGCTCGTACCAGCGCCGCTCGCCCACGCCGTCGGGCAGGTAGCGTTCGCCGGCCGCGTAGCCGCCGGGCTCGTCGTGCGCGTAGCGGTAACCCTCGCCGTGACCCAGGCTCTTCATCAGCTTCGTCGGCGCGTTGCGCAGGCGGTCGGGCACCGGGCGCGTGCCGTCCTGGCGCACGAAGTCGCGCACGCCGTTCCAGGCCTTGTAGACGGCATTCGACTTCGCGGCCACCGCGAGGTAGACCACGGCCTCGGCGAGTGCCAGTTCGCCCTCGGGCGAGCCCAGCCGTTCGTAGACGGCGGTGGCGTCGAGCGCGATCTGCAGCGCGCGCGGGTCCGCGAGGCCGATGTCCTCGCAGGCCATGCGCACGATGCGGCGCGCGGCGTAGCGCGGGTCGACGCCGCCGTCGAGCATGCGCGCCAGCCAGTACAGCGCGGCGTCGGGGTCGGAGCCGCGCACGCTCTTGTGCAGCGCCGAGATGGCATCGTAGAACTGGTCGCCGCCCTTGTCGGAGCGGCGCAGCAGTTCGCCCAGCGTGCGTTCGAGCAGCGCTTCGTCGATCTCGGTCGCGCCGCCGGCCGACGCGACGAGGTTGTCGTAGGCATTGAGCAGCCGCCGCGCGTCGCCGTCGGCGTGGGCCACGAGGCGCGTGCGCGCGGCGTCGTTCATCGGCGGCGCGCCGAGCAGAACGCGCGCGCGTTCCAGCAGCGCCACCAGTTCGTCGTCGGACAGCGCCTTCAGCACGTGCACCGTCGCGCGCGACAGCAGCGCCGAGTTGACCTCGAAGCTCGGGTTCTCGGTGGTGGCGCCAATGAAGGTGAACAGCCCCGATTCCACGTGCGGCAGGAAGGCGTCCTGCTGCGCCTTGTTGAAGCGGTGCACCTCGTCGACGAAGACCACCGTCGCGCGGCCCTGCTGGCGCTGCAGCTGCGCCTGTTCGACCGCTTCGCGGATGTCCTTCACGCCGGCGAGCACGGCCGACAGCACGATGAAGTGCGCGTCCACCGCGCCGGCCACCAGGCGCGCCAGCGTCGTCTTGCCGACACCCGGCGGCCCCCAGAGGATCATCGACGGCACGCGGTGCTGCTCGAACGCCACGCGCAGCGGCCGGCCGGCGCCCAGCAGGTGCTGCTGGCCGATGACCTCGTCGATCGTCCTCGGGCGCAGCCGTTCGGCCAGCGGCACGGTGGGCGCAGGGTCGGCGAACAGCGAATCCTGCATTTCCATGCCCGGATTGTCGCAGCGGCCGCAAATTGCGCCGGCACGACGCCGCTTATCGGGCCATCGCGCGGCGCGCGCCGGCCGCACACTGCGCCGCAGGTTTGTTCACCCGCGACTGCCCCGATGGAAGCCCTGGCCACCCGCGCCGCCCCCGCCCCCGCCACGAGCGCGTCCGCCGCCCCCGCCGCCCAGAGCGCACAAGAGTGCCTGTCGTTCAAGCTCGGCGACGAGGAGTACGGCATCGACATCCTGCAAGTGCAGGAGATCCGCGGCTACGAGCCGCCGACGCGCATCGCCAACGCCGCCCCGCACATCAAGGGCGTGACGAACCTGCGCGGGGTGATCGTGCCCATCGTCGACATGCGCATCCGCTTCGGCCTGCCCGAAGTGCAGTACAACAGCTTCACCGTCGTGATCATCCTGAACCTCGGCGGCCGCACGGTCGGCATGGTCGTCGACTCGGTCAGTGATGTTCTGGTGCTCGCACCCGGCCAGATCAAGCCGGCGCCCGAATTCCACGGGCGCATCGACGCCGGCCACATCACCGGCCTGGGCACCGTGACCACCGGCGGCGCCGAACGCATGCTGATCCTGATGGACATCGACGGCCTGATGAGGGCCCCCGACATGGGCCTCGTCGAAGCCTGACCGCAACCACCCGAGACACCTCCATGATCCTGCGCACCGCTCTCGTCGCCCTCCTCGCCACCGCCGCGCTGCCGGCCTGGTCGGCCCGCCCGCTCGTCAGCGACGACGCGGCCGCCCTCGACAGCAACACCTGCGAGATCGAGGGCGCGGGCCACCGCATCACGCGCAGCGGCGATCCCGACGTCACCGGGCTGGAGGCCACGTTCGCGTGCGGCGTCGGCTCATCGACGCAGCTGGCGCTCGGCGCCGGCCAGGAGCGCGGCGGCGGCATCACCGTGCGCACGCTGGTCGCCGGCGGCAAGACCATCTTCCGGCCCGCGGACAACGGCGCCACCGGGCTGGGCATCGCCTACGCCATCGACAACGTGCACGTGCCCGGCGAGGGCTCGAAGTTCGACAACGTCAGCATCACCGGCCTCGTCACCCGCGAGATCGTCCCCGGCTGGCTGCTGCACGGCAACCTGGGCTGGAACCGCAGCCGCGCGGCGCACCAGAACACGACGACCTGGTCGGTCGGCCTGGAAAGCACCTCCAACCCCGTGTTCGCCGCCGACGTCTTCGGCGACGACCGCGGCCGGCCGGCGGTGTCCACCGGCGTCGGCTTCTCGTTCACGCGCGACTTCAGCATGAACGTCGGCGTGGCCCAGCAGTTCGAGTCGCCCGCGATCCGCCAGTGGACGCTTGGCGCGAAGATGGTCTTCTGACGCGCCCTACTCTTCGATCACGTCGGCGCCCTTGGGCACGACGAAGCGGAAGGCCTCCGGCGGCAGCGCCACGTTGCCCGCGAAGCCGCTGAACTGCAGCAGCGAGCGCTGGCCGAAGCTGTCGACGACCTCCACCGCGGCCAGTTCCTTGCCGCGGAAGCCCACGCGCATCGACTGGAACGCGCCGTCCTTCGCCTTCGGCGTCGCCAGCGCCCAGTCGAGCCCGCCGCTGGAGGGCTGCGCCGAGAGCGTGAAGTCGGTTTCGAGCGAGCCGCCGGCCAGCAGCGCCGCCGGCGTGCTGCCCAGCGCCTTCGCGATCGGGCGCGAACTCACCTGGTTCAGGTCGGGGTCGTGGATCCAGACCTTCTGGCCGTCGGCCACCAGCGTCTGCTCGAAGGGCTTGGTGTAGGCGAAGCGGAAGCGGTTCGGGCGCGCGAACTCGAAGCTGCCGGAGCTGAGCTTCTTGCGCGCGCCGTCGGGCGACGTCACGGTCTGCGTGAAGGCGGCGCGGCCGCTCTTCACGTCGCGCCCGAACTCGCGCAGCGTGTCCACCGCGTCGGCCTGCACGGCACCGGCGAAGGCCAGCGCGGCGGCGGCGATCCAGGTCTTCATTCTTCGCGCTTGGGGATCAGCAAGTCCCGGTTCCCGTTGGTGGCCATGGACGATACGAGTCCGGACTTCTCCATTTGTTCCAGCAGCCGCGCGGCGCGGTTGTAGCCGATGCGCAAGTGGCGCTGCACGAGCGAGATCGACGCGCGCCGGTGCTGCAGCACCACCGCCACCGCCTGGTCGTACATGGGGTCGCTCTCGCCACCGCCGCCGCCCGGCAGGTCGGCGGTGGCGGGGTCGCCCTCGCCGTCGAGCACGCCGCCTTCGAGGATGCCTTCGATGTAGTTCGGCTCGCCCTGGCCCTTCAGGTAGTCGACGACGCGGTGCACCTCGTCGTCGCTGACGAAGGCACCGTGCACGCGCACCGGCACACCGCCGCCCGGCGGCAGGTACAGCATGTCGCCCTGGCCGAGCAGCGCCTCGGCGCCCATCTGGTCGAGGATGGTGCGGCTGTCGATCTTGCTGGACACCTGGAAGCTCAGGCGCGTGGGGATGTTGGCCTTGATGAGGCCGGTGATGACGTCCACGCTCGGCCGCTGCGTGGCCAGGATCAGGTGGATGCCGGCGGCGCGCGCCTTCTGCGCCAGGCGGGCGATGAGTTCTTCGATCTTCTTGCCGACGACCATCATCAGGTCGGCCAGTTCGTCGATCACGACCACCACGTGCGGCAGGCGTTCCAGCGGCTCGGGCTGCTCGGGCGTCAGGCTGAAGGGGTTGCCGATGTGCTCGCCCTTCGCGGCCGCCTCGGCGATCTTCTTGTTGTAGCCGGCGAGGTTGCGCACGCCCAGCTTGCTCATGAACTTGTAGCGGCGTTCCATCTCGCCGACACACCAGTTGAGCGCGTTGGCGGCCTGCTTCATGTCGGTGACGACCGGCGCCAGCAGGTGCGGGATGCCTTCGTAGACGCTCATCTCGAGCATCTTCGGGTCGATCAGGATGAGCCGCACGTCGCGCGCCTCGGCCTTGTAGAGCAGGCTGAGGATCATGGCGTTGATGCCCACGCTCTTGCCCGAGCCGGTGGTGCCGGCGACCAGGCAGTGCGGCATCTTGGCGAGGTCGGCCACCACCGGGTTGCCGACGATGTCCTTGCCCAGGCCCATCGTCAGCATCGAGGCGGCGTCGTTGTAGACCTGCGATCCCAGGATCTCGGCCAGCCGGATGGTCTGGCGGCGCGCGTTCGGCAGTTCGAGCGCCATGTAGTTCTTGCCCGGGATCACCTCGACGACGCGGATGCTCACGAGCGACAGCGAACGCGCCAGGTCCTTCGCGAGGTTGACGACCTGCGCGCCCTTCACGCCGGTGGCAGGCTCGATCTCGTAGCGCGTGATCACCGGGCCGGGGCTGGCCGCGACCACGCGCACCTCGACGCCGAAGTCCTTCAGCTTCTTCTCGATGAGGCGGCTGGTCATCTCCAGCGACTCGGGCGTCACGCTCTCCTGGCGGCCCGGCGGCGCGGCGAGCAGGTCGACCTGCGGCAGCTTGGTGTCGCTGAGCTCGGTGAACAGCGGCTGCTGGCGTTCCTTCGCGACGCGCTCGGACTTCGGCACTTCCAGCACCGGCGGTTCGATGACGATGGGCAGGTGCTCCTCGATCTCGTGGCGCTCGACCTCGACGACCTGCTCGCGTTCGCGCTGCGCCTGTTCGCCGATGCGGCGGTCTTCCTCGCGCTCGCGACTTTCGGCGCGGCGCTCGCGCAGCGCGTCGAAGCGCTCGCCGATGGCGTCGGCCAGCCGCACCCACGAAAAGCGCAGCGCCAGCGACAGCCCCAGGCACAGCGCCGCGATCCACAGCACGCCCGAGCCGGCGAAGCCCAGCCAGCGCATCGACAGCGGTCCGAGCAGGTAGCCGAGCACACCGCCGGCATGGCCCGGCAGCGCCGCTTCCCAGCGGTAGAGGCGCGTCCACTCGAGCGCCGCGCTCGCGGCCAGCAGCAGCGCCAGGCCGACCCAGAACGCGGCGCGCGAACGGGCCAGGGTGGCGTCGCCATCGGCCTCGCCCCGCAGGCGGTGCGCCAGCGCGGCGAGCCACGCGCGCAGCGCCACCGGCACCAGCCACCAGGCGGAGAAACCGAACAGGAAATAGGCCAGGTCCGAGAGCCGCGCCCCGAGCACGCCGGCCTTGTTGTGCACGCCATCGCCAGTGCCCGAGGTCGTGAAGGCGGCGTCGCCCGGGTGGTGCGTGACAAGCGCCAGCACGAACAGCAGCCAGGCAACGGCGCCGGCCACGAGCACCAGCTGCTGGCGCCAGCGCGGCGCCGCGGAAGGTAGGCCGGGCGTGCGTGCGGCGGCAGCGCCATCGGCGGAAAGGGAACCGAGCGGGAACGTCATGCCCGCCATTGTCGCGGAAGGGCCCGCGACGAACTCAATCGTTCTGCAACCGTTCCTTGATGATGACCGAGCCGTTTTCCTGCGTCTCGATGACGCCGCGGTCTTCCAGGTCCTTCATGACGCGGCTGACCATCTCGCGCGAGGCGCCGACGACCTTGGCCATGTCCTGGCGGCTGACCTTGTGGCGGATGATCTTCACGCCGTCGATCTCTTCGGCCATGTCGAGCAGCGTGCGCGCCACGCGGCCATACACGTCGAGCAGCGCGAGCGACTCGATCTGCCGGTCGGCATTGCGCAGCCGGCGCACGAGGCCGCGCAGGATGGCGTAGCTGAGGGTGGAGTTCTCCGGCAGGCAGCGCGCGAAGTCGGCGCGCGCGAGCACCAGCATGTCGGTCTGCACCTCGGCGCGCACGGTGGCCGAGTGCGGCTCGTTGTCGATCAGGCTCATCTCGCCGACGTAGTCGCCGGACTCCAGCACCGCCAGGATGACTTCGCGGCCACGTGTGTCCGAGGTCAGCACGCGGGCGCGGCCATTGAGCAGGATGAACAGCGCATTGCTCTTGCGGCCCTGCTCGACGACGAGTTCGCCACGGCGGAAGCGCCGCTTGACCACGCTGTCGGCGATGGCCTGCGCCTGGTCGGCGGTGAGCATCGAGAAGAGCGGCACACGGCGGATCAGATCCAGGTTCGAAAGCATCGACATCGACAGGGCCCTCGTTGACGTTCTAGCTGTTGCCCGGGCAGCCCGCGTTGAAATGACACGGGTCTGCGAGAATTTGCCTATTGTGCCCATTGACACGGCCGCGGCGACTGGGGTGCAGCCCCATGTAAGCTCGGTCGTCGGTTCGGCGCGACGTTTCGCCCCCGCCTCCCCCTGATTTCTCATCGCCCATGAGTGCCCACACCACCACCCACGCCCGCGTCCTGATCCTCGGCTCCGGGCCCGCCGGCTACACCGCCGCGCTCTATGCCGCGCGCGCCAACCTCGAACCCGTCCTCATCACCGGCATCGCCCAGGGCGGCCAGCTGATGACCACGACCGAGGTCGACAACTGGCCCGCCGACGTCGCCGGCGTGCAGGGCCCCGACCTGATGCAGCGCTTCCTGCAGCACGCCGAGCGCTTCAACACGAAGATCGTCTTCGACCACATCCACACGGTCGACTTCTCGAAGCGGCCGTTCACGTTGAAGGGCGACTCCGGCACCTACACCTGCGACGCGCTGGTGCTGGCCACCGGCGCCAGCGCCAAGTACCTGGGGCTGCCCAGCGAAGAGGCCTTCATGGGCCGTGGCGTCAGCGGCTGCGCCACCTGCGACGGCTTCTTCTACCGCGAGCAGGAGGTCTGCGTCGTCGGCGGCGGCAACACCGCCGTCGAGGAGGCGCTCTACCTGTCGAACATCGCCACCCGCGTGCACCTGATCCACCGCCGCGACAAGTTCCGCGCCGAGCCGATCATGGTCGACAAAGTGATGGCCAAGGTGGCAGCCGGCAAGATCGTGCTGCACCTGTGGAGCACGCTCGACGAGGTGCTGGGCGACGCATCCGGCGTGACCGGCGTGCGCATCAGGTCCACGCAGGGCGGCGCAACGACCGACCTGCCGGTCAAGGGCTGCTTCATCGCCATCGGTCACCAGCCGAACACCGACATCTTCAAGGGCCAGCTCGAGATGCACGACGGCTACATCGTGACGAAGGGCGGCTCCGAGGGCATGGCGACCATGACCAGCGTGCCCGGCGTCTTTGCCGCCGGCGACGTCCAGGACCACGTCTACCGGCAGGCCATCACGAGCGCCGGCACGGGCTGCATGGCGGCACTCGACGCCCAGCGGTACCTGGAACAGAACACGCTATAATGGCGAGCTTTGCCGGGGGCGAGTGGTTACCCGGGCAGCCAAACAATTCGATCGGAGAAGCGTCATGGCACGCGTCTGTCAAGTCACGGGCAAGGGCCCGATGGTGGGGAACAACGTCTCCCACGCCAACAACAAAACGAAGCGCCGCTTCCTGCCCAACCTGCAGTACCGCCGCTTCTGGGTCGAGAACGAGAACCGCTGGATCCGCCTGCGCATCAGCAACGCGGCGCTGCGGCTGATCGACAAGGTTGGCATCGAGAAGGTCGTCGCCGACCTGCGTGCCAAGGGCGAACTCTGAGCTAGGGGACCGACATGGCAGCCAAAGGCGGACGCGAAAAGATCAAGCTGGAGTCCACGGCGGGCACCGGCCACTTCTACACCACGAGCAAGAACAAGAAGACGACGCCCGAGAAGCTCGAATTCCTGAAGTTCGATCCGAAGGCGCGCAAGCACGTCCTGTACAAGGAAGTGAAGCTGAAGTAACCCTTCGGCTGCGCAAGCGAAGAGGGCCGCGAGAGCGGCCCTTTTTTCTTGCCCTGCGGCGCCGCGGGCGCCCACGGGGCCGGAACCAAAAGAGAAACGGGACCCGAGGGTCCCGTTGTGCTGTTCGCGTAGCGCCGTCAGGCGTGCGCCGCGCGGAGCTTCAGGGCAAAGTCCTGAAGCCCGGCGATGCCGCTCTCCTCGGCCTTCTTGCACCAGGCCTGCAGGTCGGCGACGAGCTGCTCGGCGGAGACGCCAGTGCGCGTCCACAGGCCACGCAGTTCCTCGCGCATCGTCACCAGCTTGGCCAGCTTGGGGCTTTCACCCAGCACCTGCGCCAACTCGGGCTTCACGACCTGCGGGATCTTGTCGTCGTCGCGGTGCAGCCAGGCCTTGGCGGCCAGCATCTGGCGCCAGGTGGCGGTGTTCTGCGCACCCTGCTCCTTCAGCCGATCGAGTTCGCCGCCGACGGCGCGCCGCAGTTCAGCGGCGTACTTGGCCATGACCTCGTAGCGGTTGGCGATGATCGCCTCCAGCGTCTTCCCGTCGGCCACCGGCTTGATGCTGCCCAGCGCCAGCTTCGGCGGCGTCTTGCGCACCTTCGCCAGACCGACCAGTTCCATGGAGCGGATGTAGAGCCAGCCGATGTCGAATTCGTACGGCTTCACCGACAACTTGGCCGACGTCGGGTAGGTGTGGTGGTTGTTGTGCAGCTCTTCGCCGCCGATGATGATGCCCCACGGCGACACGTTGGTCGAAGCGTCCTGCGCCTCGAAGTTGCGGTAGCCCCAGTAGTGGCCGATGCCGTTGATGATGCCGGCGGCGGTGATCGGGATCCACAGCATCTGCACCGCCCAGACCGTGAGGCCGAGGGCGCCGAAGAGGTAGAGGTTGACGATCATCGTCAGGCCCACGCCCTGCCAGGAATAGCGGCTGTACAGGTTGCGCTCGATCCAGTCGTCCGGTGTGTTGTGGCCGTACTTGTCCAGCGTTTCCTGCACCTTGGCCTCGGCGCGGTAGAGCTCGCTGCCGGTCAGCAGCACGGTCTTGATGCCGCGCGTGACCGGACTGTGCGGGTCGTCGACCGTCTCGCACTTGGCGTGGTGCTTGCGGTGGATGGCCACCCATTCCTTCGTGACCATGCCCGTGGTCAGCCAGAGCCAGAGGCGGAAGAAGTGGGACACGATCGGGTGCAACTCGAGCGCGCGGTGCGCCTGCGAGCGGTGCAGGAAGATCGTGACGGCAGCGATCGTCACGTGCGTGGCCGCCAGCGTGTACAGGAGCACCTGCCACCAGGTCGCCTGCAGCCAGCCGTTCGCGAGCCAATCCACGAAGACGTCGCGCAGGGCGATCAACTCATTCATCGGGTATCCAGTTCCAATAAGACGTGACCCGATTGTAGAGGCGCACCTTTCGCGAAAGTTGCGGTTAACGCTTAGATGAAGCGCCCCAATCCGGCCGATCGACGGCAGATTTGCCGCAGATCAAACCAGATGAGGCCGTCAAACGCCGATTTCAACGCCGTTGCCAGACGGCGGCGAAGAAGCCGTCGGTCTGGTGGCGGTGCGGCCAAAGGCGCAGGAAGCGCCCCTGCGTCACCTGCGACGCCCCCTCCACCTTCAGGGATTCGAGCACTTCCGCGGCGGCCACAGGCACGAAATCGGTGCCTCGCGCCTCGTCGAAGGCGGCCACGACCGCCTCGTTCTCGGCTTCCAGCAGGCTGCAGGTGGCGTAGACGAGCCGCCCGCCGGGCTTCAGCAGCCGCGCCGCGCTGTCCAGGATGGCCTTCTGCTTGGCCTGCAGTTCCTCGACCGACTTCGGCGACTGGCGCCACTTGAGGTCGGGGTTGCGCCGCAGCGTGCCCAGGCCCGAGCACGGCGCGTCGACGAGCACGCGGTCGATCTTGCCGGCCAGGCGCTTGATGCGGTCGTCCCGCTCGTGGGCGATCTGTGCCGGGTGCACGTTGGACAGGCCGCTGCGCGCCAGCCGCGGCTTCAGCGCGTCGAGCCGGTGGCCGGACACGTCGAACGCGTACAGGCGCCCGGTGCTGCGCATCGCCGCGCCCAGCGCGAGCGTCTTGCCGCCGGCGCCGGCGCAGAAGTCGACGACCATCTCGCCGCGCTTGGCGTCGGTCAGCAGCGCCAGCATCTGGCTGCCCTCGTCCTGCACCTCGACGGCGCCGGAGGTGAAGACCTCCAGCTTGTTCAGCGCCGGCTTGCCCTGCACGCGCAGGCCCCAGGGCGAGTACGGCGTCGGCTGGGCGTCGATGCCGGCCTCGGCAAGCGCACGCCGCACGTCGTCGCGCTTGGCCGTGAGGGTGTTGACGCGCAGGTCCAGCGGTGCCGGCTGCTCCAGCGCCTGCACCAAGGGCCAGAACTCGTCCGCCCCCAGTTGCTGCAGCAAGGCACCGGCCAGCCAGTCCGGCAGGTTGTGGCGTAGCTTCTCGGGCAACGTGCCACGGTCGACCTGCTGCACCTGGGCCAGCCATTGTTGTTCGTGCGGGGCCAGCGCGCTGCGCAGGAAGCTCTCGGCCCCCTGCCACGCCAGGACGGCGAGGCGGCGCTCGAGCGGGCCGCTGCCGCTTTGCGCCAGGTGGTTCAGCAGCAACCGCTGGCGCAGCACGGTGTAGGCCGTCTCGGCCAGCGTGTGGCGCTCGCGCGCTCCCAGCGCGCGGTGCTTGCGGAAGAAGGAGGAAACGACCAGGTCGGCCGGCTGGTCGAAGGCCAGCACCTGGCGCAGCAGGTCGGTTGCGAGGTCGAGCAGCGCGTTCGGATGCATCAGAGCAGCACCTGCGAGGCGCCGTCGGTCTGGCGCACGAGGCCGCCGTCGACGGCCAGCTTGCCTTCGACGAACCAGCGCACCGACAGCGGGTAGATGACGTGTTCCGTCGCCAGCACGCTGGCGGCGAGCGCTGCCTCGTCGTCGCCGGGCCGCACCGGCACCACGGACTGCATGACGATCGGCCCGTGGTCCAGTTCCGGCGTCACGAAGTGCACCGTGGCGCCGACCGCCTTGCAGCCGGCGTCGAGTGCGCGCTGGTGCGTGTGCAGCCCCGGGAAGGCCGGCAGCAGCGAGGGGTGGATGTTCAGCATGCGGCCTTCGTAGCGCCGCACGAAGTCCGTGCCCAGGATGCGCATGAAGCCCGCCAGCACCACCAGATCCGGCGCGAAGCCGTCGATCGTCTCGGCGAGCGCCGCGTCGAAGGCCTCGCGCGAGGCGTGCGCCTTGTGGTCGACGACGGCGGTGGCGATGCCCTGCGCCGCGGCGAAGGCCAGGCCGCCGGCGCCCGGCCGGTTGGCGATGACGGCGGCCACCGCGGCCGGCCAGCCTTCGCGCCGGCAGCGCTGGACGATGGCCTCCATGTTGGAACCGCGGCCGGAGATCAGGATGACGATGCGCTTCATGAAGCCCGCGAGTGTAGCCAGCGCCATCCCTGCGAGAATCCGCCCCTCGTTCACCCTGCCCTCGACGACCATGCGACCCCGCGTCCTCTCCGGCATGCGCCCCACCGGCGCCCTGCACCTCGGCCATTACCACGGCGCCCTGAAGAACTGGGTGCGCCTGCAGGAGGAGCATGACTGCTTCTACTTCGTCGCCGACTGGCACGCGCTGACCACGCACTACGAGGACCGCGAGGTCATCGAGAAGAACGTGTACGAGATGGTGATCGACTGGATCGCCGCCGGCCTGGACCCGGACAAGAGCACCATCTTCATCCAGAGCCGCCTGCCCGAGCATGCCGAGCTGTTCACGCTGCTGGCGATGGGCACGCCGCTCGGCTGGCTGGAGCGCGTGCCGACCTACAAGGACCAGATGGACAAGCTGAAGGACCGCGACCTCGCGACCTACGGCTTCCTCGGCTACCCGCTGCTGCAGGCGGCCGACATCCTGATCTACAAGGCCACCTACGTGCCGGTCGGCGAGGACCAGAGCTCGCACGTGGAACTCACGCGCGAAGTGGCGCGCCGCTTCAACCACCTCTACGGCCGCATGGGCGGCTTCGAGGCCAAGGTGGCGGCTGCGCTGGCGCGGCTCTCGAAGGACGACCAGCGTTACTACGAGAAGCAGCGCAAGGCCTTCGGCGAGACCGGCTCGGCCGACGCCTGGGGCAAGGGCGAGGCGCTCGTGCGGCGCGCCTCCGCGGCGCTGGAAGGCTGGACCGCCGACGACACCGAGCTGCTGCTCGGCCACCTGCGCGGCAGCGGCAAGAGCGTGCTCACCGAGCCGCAGGCGCTGCACACCGAAGTGCTGCGCCTGCCCGGCCTGGACGGCACGAAGATGAGCAAGAGCTACGGCAACGCCGTGCTGATGCGCGACGCGCCGGCCGACGTCGCGAAGAAGATCCGCGGCATGGCGACCGACCCCGCGCGCGCGCGCCGCACCGACCCGGGCGACCCCGAGAAGTGCCCGGTGTGGGCGCTGCACAAGGTCTACAGCGACGACGCCACGCGCGACTGGGTCGTGCAGGGCTGCAAGAGCGCCGGCATCGGCTGCCTGGACTGCAAGCAGCCGGTGATCGACGCCATCGTGAAGGAGCAGCAGCCCTGGCGCGAGCGCGCCGCCGCGCTGACGGCCGACCCGAAGAAGGTGCACTGGATCGTCGAGATGGGCACCGAGCGCGCGCGCACGGTGGCCCGGCAGACGATGAAGGACGTGCGCGAGGCGATGGGGCTGAACTACTGACCGTCGCCCGCCTGGCACGTACCGCTCAGCCTTGCAGGCCGCGCAGCGGGCTCGCACGCCCGCTGCCCTTCGCCAGCCGTGCGACGCCTCAGCGGATGCGCCGCGCCTCCATGTAGAAGCGCTTCTCGTGGGCCTCGCCCATCGAGAAGGTCTTGCGCGGCAGCGGGCCTTCCTTCACCACGCGCGTCAGCAGCTCGTGCTTGCCCAGGCCGGCGAGGTGGAAGCCGGCGCAGCCCGGTTGAGCGCCCAGGCGCTCGACGACATCATCACCGTGCACGTAGTCGATGCTCGCCGCGCCGCCCTGCGCGAGAAGCCGGTCCAGCACCGGCTGCAGCGTGCCGACCGCCAGCGGCGACGGCGGCGCGTCGATCTCGGCGACGCTGCAGCGCCCGCCGGCGGTGATCAGGCCGACCGCCTGGCGCCGGCCCTGCCCGCCGTCGGCGTCGTGCACGGCCTGCACGCGCGCGCGCATCGCCGCGGCGTCGGGCATGTCGGTGCAGGCGACGCGGGCACCGAAGGCGTCGGCCAGCGCGGCGCGCAGGTCGACGGTCAGGCCGAAGAGCACGCGGTGGATCGGCGCGAAGTGCAGCGCCGGGTCGTGGATGTTGACGACCTCGACGAGCGCGAAGCGGCTCGGGTGGTCGAGGCCGACGCGCGCCTTCGCCTCGTCCCAGATCGACTTCGCGGTGGCCAACGAGTGGTTGCCGTCGCCCATCGCGAACAACATCGGCGGCGTGCCCGCCGGCACGCCGTGGCGTGCGGCGAAGGCCGCGGGCGCGGCGAGTGCCGACAGCGCGTCGACGACCTGCGCGCCACGCGCCGCGTCCACCGCGAAGCCGGCGACGCGGCCGCCGCCTTCCATCAGCGCGGTGTCGTAGAGCGGTTGAAGTGACGCGCGCGCCGCCGCCAGCGGCTCGATCACCGTGCCCGCGGGGTCGTCGATCAGCACCAGGATGTGGGGCAGTTCCAGCGGCGCACCGCGGCGCACCGCGATGCGCGGCGCCAGGCGGGCGACGATGGTGCCTTCGGTGGGCCGGATCAGACTCGTCGACGTGACGCTGAAGTCGTAGTGCTCCAGGTCCAGTTCGAGCATCAGGCCGCGCCGCGTGCGACCGTCGACCGTGCGCTCGACGAGCACGGCGCCTTCATGGTCGACGAGCAGGCCCTCGGCCTCGTAGCGCTGCATCGCCTGCTGGATGCGCGTGATGCGCGCCGCGGCGTCCGGCGCTTCCAGGTAGACCTCGGGGAACGTGAGGTGCAGCGTCGACGGCGCCGCGCCGACGAAGGCCTCGACGCGGCGCCAGTAGTCCGGCTCCGAGGTGTACTGGTCGCAGGCGACGACGGCCCAGCGTTCGAGGTCGGTGCCCGGGCGTGGCAGGCACAGGCGCGGCAGTCGGAAACCCGTGGGCTGGGGCATGGCGGTGGCGAGGGGAGCGACGAGGAGACCGCATCCTACGTCCGCGCCGCGTAGCATCGGCGCCATGACCGCCCTGCACACCCTCGAACTCCACCCGCCGGGCCCGCCGGTGGCCACCGTCATCGTGCTCCACGGCCTGGGCGCCGACGGCACCGACTTCCTGCCGATGGCCGACGAGATCGACCTCTCGTCCATCGGCCCGGTGCGCTGGGTGCTGCCACGAGCGCCGGTGCGGCCGGTCACCATCAACGGCGGCTACGCGATGCGCGCCTGGTACGACATCCTCGGCACCGACCTCGCGCGCCGCGAGGACGAAGCCGGCCTGCGCGATTCATTCGCCGGCGTGCACGCGCTGATCGAGCGCGAGATCGAACGCGGCGTGCCGGCGCGCCGCATCGTGCTGGCCGGCTTCTCGCAAGGCTGCGCCATCACGCTCGGCGCCGGCCTGCGCTGCGCGCACCGGCTGGCGGGCCTGGCCGGGCTGTCGGGCTACCTGCCGCTGGCCGACCGCACGGCGGCCGAGCGCCACGCCGCCAACCACGACGTGCCGGTCTTCATGGCGCACGGCCAGCGCGACGGCATCGTCGTGCCGCAGCGCGGCCAGGCCGCGCGCGACGCGCTCTCCGCGCTGGGCCTGCAGGTCGAGTGGCACGACTACCCGATGGAGCATTCGGTCTGCATGGAAGAGGTTCAGGCGCTCGCCGCCTGGCTGAAGCGCGTGCTGGCCTGAGCGGCGGGCGCCGCCTGCAGCGGGCGGCGAATCTCGCTATCCTCCGCGGCCTTCCAAGCCCGCAGGAGATGCCCGCCATGATCCGCACCAAGTTCCACGCCGCCGCCGGCGCCGCCCTTCTGGCCTTGGCCATCGGCAGCGCGCACGCCGAAGCGCCGCAGGCCAAGGGCCAGGCCCCGGGCTGGTACCGCATGATGCTCGGCAAGTTCGAGATCACCGCGCTGTCCGACGGCACGG
Organism: Pseudomonadota bacterium; assembly: GCA_963204815.1. Classification (GTDB taxonomy): domain Bacteria; phylum Pseudomonadota; class Gammaproteobacteria; order Burkholderiales; family Burkholderiaceae_C; genus Rubrivivax. The sequence continues at coordinate 33,387 of CAUJHQ010000007.1, forward strand.
TGGACCTGCCGGTCGACCAGCTGCTCACCGGTGCACCGAAGGACCGCGTGATGGCGCTGCTGGCGCGCTCGTACCTGAAGCCGCCGGTCGAGACCTCGGTCAACGGCTACCTCGTCAACACCGGCAGCAAGCTGGTGCTGATCGACGCCGGCGCCGCCGGCCTCTTCGGGCCGACGCTGGGCAAGCTGGTCGCGAACCTGAAGGCCTCGGGCTACCAGCCCGAGCAGGTCGACGAGATCTACGTGACCCACATGCACCCCGACCACGTCGGCGGCCTGGCGGCCGACGGCAAGCCGGTGTTCCCGAACGCCGTGGTCCGCGCCGACACGCGCGAAGGCGGCTTCTGGCTCAGCCAGGAGAAGATGGACGCCGCGCCGAAGGACGCGAAGGGCTTCTTCCAGGGCGCGATGGCCTCGCTGAACCCCTACGTCGCCGCCGGCAAGCTGAAGCCCTTCGACGGCGAGACCGAACTCGTGCCCGGCATCCGTGCCCTGCCCGCGCGCGGCCACACGCCCGGCCACACCGTCTACGCGATCGAGAGCGAAGGCCACAAGCTCGTGGTCTGGGGCGATCTGATGCACGTGGCGGCGGTGCAGTTCGTGCAGCCCACGGTGACGATCGCCTTCGACACCGATTCCAAGGCCGCGATGCCGCAGCGCCAGAAGCACTACGCCGACGCCGCGAAGAAGGGCTACTACGTCGCCGTGGCGCATGTGTCGTTCCCGGGCATCGGCCAGCTGCGCGCCGACGGCAAGGGCTACGCCTGGCTGCCGGCGAACTACACGACGAAGTGAGCGGTGCCGCAGCGGCGAGGTCTCAGCCGAAGCGCCCCTGCAGGAACCACTGCGGCCCCGGCTGCGGCAGCCGCTCGCGGTAGATCCAGACGAGCGCGCCGTCGGCCGCCTGGGCGATGAAGTAGTCGCGCGCGGCGAGCGCGCCGTCCCACCAGCCGGATTCGATGCGCTCGGGGCCGGACAGCAACTGCAGTTCGCGCCCCTCGAACAGCGGCAGCGCGCCGCGTTCGGCCAGCGCCACCGGCACGGGCAGCAGCCAGGTGGGGCGGTGCAGCGGCAGGTCGTTGGCCGGCGGCATCGGCAGTGGCGTTGCGGCGGGTTCATGCACCGGCTGCAGCACGCACGCGTGCTCGGGGCGGTGGTCGGCGCGCGGCACCACGCGCAGCACCTGCGCATCGCCCAGGCGCGCGCGCAGGCGCTCCAGCAGGCGCGTCAGCCCTTCGGCCTGGCTCTGGCGGGTGGGGAAGAGTTCGCCGTTCGGTGGCGCGCCGTGCATCACCTCGTGGCAGCGCAGCAGCAGGTCGAGCGTGGGCGCGGCGAGTTCCACGCGCGCCAGCCGTTCACGCAGCAGCAACTGCAGGTGCGTGGCATCGAGCGCCGGCTCGGCGAGCTCGATGCGCAGCGTGGTCGCCACGGCCGTGGTGGCGTGGCGGCGCGGCTCGTGCTGCATGGTCAGCGTGAACGCGGCCACGCGCGCGTGCCGCGCCTCGGCCCAGGCCACCAGGCGCGCCAGCAGCACGCCGGCGGCGGCCAGCACCTGGGCCGTGGTGTCGGCGCGCGCGAAGAGCTCGAGCCGGCTCTCGAACACCGGTGGCGGCACGAGCGGCGTGCGCGGGTCGGGGCGCTGGCCAAGCGCGCGGTCCAGGTCGTCGAGCAGCCCGGAGCCGAAGCGCCGCGCCAGCCCGGCGCGCGGCAGGACACGCAGGTCCGACAGCGTCTGCAGCCCCATGCCCTGCAGCGCTTCCCAGTGTTCGCGCCCGGGGCCGAGCAGCCAGACCGGCGCGCCGTCGAGCAGCCGGCGCAGCGCGCCGGCGTTCGTGGCGTGCGCGCCTTCGGCAAGGTCGTCGCGCCAGCGGCACAGCAGCGCGGCGCCCAGCGGCGTGGGCGCGCTCGCGATCTGCACGCGGTGGCCCAGCGGCGCCAGCGCCTGCCGCAGGCGGCCGAGCAGCCGCGCGTGGCCGCCGAAGTAGCGCAGGCTGGCCTGCACCTCCAGCAGCACGGTGTGGGCGTCGTCGACCTGGACCATCGGCGTGAACGCCAGCGCCGTGTGCGCCAGCGCCTGCAGCGCGGCGGCGTCGCGCGTGGCATCGGCCTGGCCGACCAGCAGGTCGGCGGCCAGCGCGAGCGCGGTGGCGCGCTTCTGGCCCGGCTTCAGGCCGCGTTCGGCGGCGGCACGGTTGACGGCGGCGACACGGTGCTCGGCGACGAGCGCGACCGGCCGCGCCGCTTCAGCCGCGGACAGCGTGGCGCAGAAGGCTTCGAGGGACAGCCAGGGGGCGTGCAGCCCCAGCCACAGCACGCGCGCGCTCCTTCGCGCATCAGTCGTCGCCGCCGGCGTCGATCGGCTCGGCGAGGTGGGCGCGGTGCGCCGGTGCCGGGGATGGCTCGGGCCAGAACTCGACGAGGCGGCGTACGCGGCCGCCTTCGATGTCGAAGAAGGACAGCACACGCGCCTGCTGCACGCCGTCGGTGACGCTGACGTCGGACACCGCCTCGGCCGCGCCGCCGACGACGCGGTGCACCGTGAAGCGCCAGGCGCCGTGCGCCGGGTACTCGGCGTTCATGCGCACGAAGCGCTCGGCGCCGCGGAAACGTTCGTTCGACTGCGGCCAGTCGAGCACGAAGTCGTCGGCCAGCAGCGGGGCGACGGCGGCGAAGTCGTTGCTGGCCATCCGGCGCCAGAACTCGTGCACGACCTCGGCGCTGGGGGTGGCGGTGGTGGTGTTCATGCGGGCAGCGTGTAGTCGAAATCGTAGAAGTGCCGGCCGCCTTCGATGCGGATGCCCATGCGGCCGGCCAGCCCGGCGAGCGCACCGGTGCCGGAATCGGGCACGACGTGGATCACGAGCGTGGGCGCGCCGCGGTCCATCAGGCCGCTGTGCTGGACGACGAAACTGCCTTCGCGCCCTTCGAGCGTGCCGGTGATGCGCTCGACCGCGACGTAGCCGGCCGAGCCGCGCACCGCGCTCACGTGGGCGAGCATCAGGCCGACGCCGGTGGCTTGCAGTGCGCCGTGGTAGCGCTTGTCCAGCCGCTGGCGCGCCGGGAAGTCGCCGGGCTCGGGGGTCATCGTGACGTCGAAACTGCCGCTCACATGCGAGGTCATGACGGGATCTCCTGGGGCGAGGAAACGGCGGGCGCCGGGGGCCACGCGGCACGCGCGCGCGCCGGTGCCGACAGCACCGGGGCCAGCACCAGCACCAGCGGCCGGGCCAGCGGCGGGCCGCGGCGCTTGAGCAGTTGCACGCGCAGTTCGTCGGCGCCGGCCGGGCGCAGCCACAGGCGCAGCGGCGCCGGGCTCGGGCGCACGCGCTGGGCTTCGTCGCGCAGCAGGAAGACCGGGCCGTCGTGTGCCTGCGCAGCCAGCTGCAGGCGGCGCAGCGCGTCGGCGGCCAGCCGCGCCGGCAGCCAGGCGAGCGCGGCGCCGAGGTGGCCGCTCTTGAGCGACTGCTCCAGCGCCCACAGCACGTCGGCCGCCGGCAGCAGGCCATGCGCCCGGCCGCGAGCGGCCTCCCGGCTGCGCACCACGTAGAGCTGCTGCACGTCGAGCCCGCAGGCGGCCAGCGCCCAGGCGAAGGGCACGGCCGGCGGGTCGAACAGCATCACGCCGCGCTGCTGGGCCTGCAGCGCGGCAAGCGCCGGCGCCAGCAGCCGCCATTCGCCGATGCCGGGGTGCGGCAGCAGCAGTTCGGTGAGGGCCCGCGCCGGCCAGCCGCCGCCGGGCAGCACGGCGTCGAGTTCGGCGTGGCCGCTGGCGAAGACAGCTTCGCGCGACTGCCCCACCTGGTGGGCGCGCCAGAGCGCCGGGTGCAGGTCTTCCGGTGCCGCGGCCTCAACCGGCCCGCGCAGCGACGGCACGCCGCCGCCCGGTGCACGCACCGGCACCGGCTTGGCCGCGAAGACGAGGGGGAAAGTGGCGGGGGAGGCTTCCACCAGAATACTGTACGTCCATACAGTATTCTGTGCAACGCCCGCCGCGCGGCCGGGTGGGTTTCAGGCCGGCGCCTGCAGCAAGGCCTGCACCCTTTCGCGCAACCCCGCCGGGCTCACCGCCGCGGCCGGCAGCGCTTCGCCCGCCACCAGCCCCACCGGGCTGAAGAGCCCGCGGCGGAAGGGCTTGACCATCGCCTCGCCGCGCTCCACGCGCGAGAAGAACGAGCCCCACAGGTTCTGCAGCGCCAGCGGCACCACCGGCACCGGGTGCGTCTCCAGGATCTTCATCACGCCGCCCTTGAACTCGCCGAGCGTGCCGTCCTTCGTGATGCCGCCCTCGGGGAAGATGCACAGCAGGTCGCCCTCCTCCAGCACCTTGCGCGCCTGCGCGAAGGCGGCCTCGTAGACCTGCGCGTTGTCGCGCTGCGGCGCGATCGGGATCGCCTTGCCCAGCTTGAAGAGCCAGCCGAGCACCGGCACCGCGAAGATGCGGTGGTCCATGATGAAGCGGATCGGCCGCGGGCTGGCCGCCATCAGCAGCACGGCGTCGACGAAGCTCACGTGGTTGCAGACGAGGATCGCCGCGCCCTCGGTGGGAATGTGCTCGTCGCCGCGCACCTTGAAGCGGTAGACCACCCGGCTCAGCACGAAGGCGACGAAGCGCAGCAGGTATTCGGGCACGAGCAGGAAGATGTAGCCCGCGACCACTGCGTTCAGCAGGCCGATGACGAGGAACACCTCGGGGATGCTGAAACCCGCCTTCAGCAGCACGCCGACACCGAGCGCGCTGACGATCATGAACAGCGCGTTCAGGATGTTGTTGGCGGCGATGATGCGCGCGCGGTGCGTGGGCTGGCTGCGCAGCTGGATCAGCGCGTACATCGGCACGCTGTACAGGCCCGCGAACAGCGACAGCAGTGCCAGGTCGAGCATCACGCGCCAGTGCGCGGCGGTGGCCACGAAGCCGCCCAGCGTGTAGCCGGCCGAAGGCGGCAGGCCGCGGCTGGCGAAGTAGAGGTCGATCGAGAACACGCTCATGCCGATGGCGCCCAGCGGCACGAGGCCGATCTCCACGTGGCGGCGCGACAGCACCTCGCACAGCAGCGCGCCGATGCCGATGCCCACCGAGAACACTACGAGCAGCAGCGACGCCACCTTCTCGTCGCCGTGCAGCACCTCCTTCGCGAAGGCCGGGAACATCGACAGGAACACGGCGCCGAAGAACCACATCCAGCTGATGCCCAGCAGCGAGCGGAAGACGACGATGTTGCCGTGCGCCAGCTTCAGGTTGCGCCAGGTCTCGGTGAACGGGTTCCAGTTGATCTTCAGGCCCGGGTCGGTGGCCGGCGACACCGGCACGAACTGCGCGAGCAGGCGCCCGGCCATCGCGACGATCAGGCAGCCGAGCGCGACGTAGGTGGCGCCCACCTCGGGCAGCGCGATCAGCAGGCCGCCGGCCACCTGGCCGAGCAGGATGGCGACGAAGGTGCCCATCTCGACCATGCCGTTGCCGCCGGTGATCTCGCGCTCGCCCAGGTGCTGCGGCAGGTAGGCGAACTTCACCGGCCCGAACAGCGTGCTGTGCAGGCCCATCAGGAACACGCAGGACAGCAGCACGACGACGTCGTGGCGCACGAAGCCCCAGCCGGCGAGCGCCATGATGGCGATCTCCAGCGTCTTCACGAAGCGGATCAGCACCGCCTTGTCGTGCTTGTCGGCGAGCTGCCCGCTGGTGGCCGAGAACAGCAGGAACGGCAGGATGAACAGCGCCCCGATCACCAGCCCGGCCAGCGAGGCGGGGAGCCAGCTCACCTGCAGCTGGTAGGTCACCATCACCGTGAAGGCGAACTTGAACAGGTTGTCGTTGCCGGCGCCGAGGAACTGCACCCAGAAGAACGGGGCGAAGCGGCGCTGCCCGAGCAGGGCGAACTGGTTGGGGTGTTCGGTGGGGTGCATGTCGTGCTTCATGTCGGGCCGGACTATTGCACCACCTGCACGGTCTCGCCCAGCCCGGAGCGGGCCATCCAGGCAAACACCGAGTCGACGGTCACGGTCTCGATGCGGTCGGCGAAGCGTTTCGCGCTCGGGTGGTCGTCGAAGGCGATGTGGGCGGCGCTGGCGCGTGCGCCCAGGCGCGTCAGCGCACCGATGCGCAGCACGGTCGGCTCGTAGCCCTTGAACTGCAGCCAGGCCTGCGCCTGCGCGCGGCTGCGGACGGCCGGCTCGGCGGCCATCGCGAAGGTTTCGATCGCCCACTGGTTGGACTGCTGGTAGGTCTGCGCCCAGGGGTAGGCGACCATGCTGTACGCCCGCTCGTGCAGCCGCGTGGCGCGTGCGTTGTCCTGCAGCAGCGGCAGCAGCTGCGCCTGCGCCGCGCGCTGCGGCACGACCACGCCGGCACGGTAGCGCCACAGGTCGTCGAGGAAGAACTCGCCCAGGCCCTGGCGGTAGACCGCCCCTTCGGCGCTGCCGCAGGCGTTCAGCTTGTGCAGCACGCGCCAGCCGTCGGCGCCGCGGTAGGCCCAGCCCAGGTGCGACCACTGCAGGCCGTGGCGCGACAGGTCCTGCCCGGCACGCGCCAGCAGCACCACCTGCGCGCCGCTGGCGTCCAGCGCCTGCCGCGTGCGTTCGGCCAGCTCGATCGAGCGCTGCACCGCCGCCGGCGTCGGCGGCTTCGGCTCGCAGGCCTGGCCGGCTTCGGCGGTGGTCAGCGCGGCAGCCAGCGCCAGCGCCGCAAGGTGCGCCTTCATCGCGTCACCCGTTCGTTGTAGAGCAGGGCCTTGCCGACCTCGTTCGGGATGAAGCACAGCGCCTGCCCCGCCGCCGACAGCACCCAGCCGGCGCTGAACGCGGTGACGACGACCGCCGTGCCGGCCAGCACCGAGACGCCCGCGGCCGCCTTGCCGCTCAGCGTGAGCGTGGCACGCGCGCCGTCGGAGGCACGCTCCAGCACCCACACCGTGCCGGCCGAGGTGGCCTCGACGGCGACGACGGTGAGCGCCGCGCCGGCCGACAGCACCATCACCGGTGCGGCCACCGACACCGCCACCGGCAGCATCGAGATCGCGCTCAGCTCGGAAACCTGGGCGCGCGCCGGCGCTACGGCACAGGCCAGCGCGAGGGTCGTGATCGCAAGGAGTTTCTTCATGGTCGTGCTCCGGTTCATTGGGGTTGGGCGTTGCGGCGCGACTCGGCCACGGCGTCGGCGAGCGCGGCCTCGTGGGCGTCGCGCAGCGTCTTCGCGAGCGTGAACACGCTCGAGATCAGGAACAGCCAGCACACGCCCAGGTAGGCCTTGTAGGTGGGGCTGATGTCCATCTCCCAGAGGCCCCAGCCGGTGAGCGCGACGGCGAAGCCGAAGCCGCCCCAGACCACCAGGCGCCACATCGGCGTGTCGACGCGCCGCCCTTCGTTGTCGCGCACGAACTTGGCGAGCGCGAAGGCGGTCGACACGCAGAACAGGTAGCCCATCATCATGAAGGCGCGGTCGACGCCGGTGCCGGGCAGCCAGGCCAGGCCGGTGCCGGCCAGCGCGACGGCGCTGCCGAAGGAGAGCCAGACCTGCGCCTTCCAGGCCTTGGTGTCGTGGCGGGCGGGGGCGGAGTGCATCGTGGGGTCCGGGGTTTCGTTGAACACGGCGCCACTGTCGTCGAACGTGACCTCGGTATCCATCACCCCATGGAGGGTCGCAATCGGTTAGGCTCGGAGTACCGTTTGACGGTACTTCTGGAGCCTGACCCGTGAGCACCACCCTGGACCTCGTCGTCGCGCTGAAGGCCGAGCTGCGGCGCGCCGGTATCACCTACGCGGCGCTCGCCGGCGAGCTGGGGCTGGCCGAGTCGAGCGTGAAGCGCATCTTCGCCAAGGGCGACATGCCGCTGTCGCGCATCGACGAGGTGCTGCGCGTGCTGAAGATGGACTTCGCCGAGCTCGCCGCGCGCGTGGTGCAGGCGCAGCCGCTGCGCAAGGAGCTCACGCTCGAGCAGGAGCGCGCCGTCGTCGCCGACCGCAAGCTGCTGCTGATGGCGATCTCGGTGCTCAGCCAGTGGAGCGCCGAACAGGTCGTCGCCACCTACCGCTTCAGCGAAGCCGAGGCGGTGGCCTACCTGGTGGCGCTGGACCGGCTGGGCGTCATCGAACTGCGGCCGCTGAACCGCTACCGGCTGAAGGTCGACAAGACCTTCCGCTGGCGCGCCGACGGACCGGTGATGACCTACTTCCGCAAGAACGTGATCGGCGACTACTTCGCCGGCGGCTTCGACGGCGAAGGGGAGGCGCTGATGCTGGTGCACGGCCAGGTGAGCCGCACGAACGCCGCGTTGATCGTCGAGCGGCTGCAGCGCCTGGGCCAGGACTTCGCCACCCAGCACGTGGCCGACCAGCGCCTGCCGGCCGAGCGCAAGGAGGCCTACACGCTGGTGCTGGGCATGCGCAGCTGGCTGTTCGCGGCCTTCCGCGACCTGAAGCGCCAGCCGGGTTGAACTACGCCTGGAGCGCGCGCCCGAGCGCTGCGGCGCAGAGGTCGAGCGCGGTCGTCGCTTCGTCGATCACGCGGCCCATCGTGATGAAGCCGTGGATCTGGCGCTCGAAGCACACGTACTGCGCCGGCGTGCCGGCCTTGCTGAGCGCGTCGGCGTACTCGCGCCCTTCGTCGCGCAGCGGGTCGTAGCCGGCGGTGAGCACCAGCGCCGGTGGCAGCTTCGCCAGGCTGGGCGCGAGCAGCGGCGAGGCGCGCCAGTCGGACCACGAGGCCTCGTCGGGCATGTACTGCGCACGGTAGTACGCGATGCTGTCGGCCGTCAGCAGGTAGCCCTGGCCGTTGCTCTTGTGCGATGGGGCGACGGCGCGCATGTCGGTCGCCGGGTAGATGAGCAGCTGGTACGCCAGCGGCGTGCCGGCGTCGCGCTCGACGATCGCCGTGGTGGCCGCGAGGTTGCCGCCGGCGCTGTCGCCGCCCACCGCGATGCGCTTCGGGTCGATGCCCAGCGCGGTGGCCTGCGAACGCGCCCAGCGCACGGCGGCGACGCAATCGTCGACGGCAGCGGGGAAGCGGTGCTCCGGGCCCATGCGGTAGTCGACCGACAGCACCGCGCAGCCGGCGGCGTTGGCCAGGTGGCGGCACACCACGTCGTGCGTGTCGAGGTCGCCGATGGTCCAGCCGCCGCCGTGGAAGTACACCAGCAGCGGCAGCGTGCCGGCCGCCGGGCGGAACAGGCGCAGCGACGTACCGGCGTCGGTCTTCAGCTCGCGCACCTCGGCCACCGGCGGCGGCGCCGGCTGCGTGAAGCCGCGCCGTTCCAGGTACATGCGGCGCGCCTCGGGCACGGGCAGCGTGTGCACCGGCGGCACCTGGCGTTCGATCATCAGGTCCAGCAGGGCGCGGGCTTGGGGGTCGAGCATCGCTTCGGTCTCCTTCGGCGCCAGTGTAGGCTTGGACGATGGACGATCACGGCATCACGTTGCGCGCACCGCGGCCCGGCGACATCGGCTGGGTCGCGTCGCGCCACGGCGCGCTGTACGCGCAGGAATACGGCTGGGACTGGCGCTTCGAGGCGCTGGTGGCGCGCATCGCCGCCGACGTCGTCGACCGCTTCGATGCCACGCGCGAAGCCTGCTGGATCGCCGAGCGCGACGGCGAACGCCTGGGCTGCGTGTTCCTGGTGCAGGCGCGCGACGACGCCACCGGCGCACCCGATGCCGGTGTGGCGCAACTGCGCATGCTGCTCGTGGAACCTTCGGCGCGCGGGCTCGGGCTGGGCAAGCAACTCGTCGACGCCTGCCACGCCTTCGCGCTTGCCGCCGGCTACACGCGCATGCGGCTGTGGACGAACAGCGTGCTGCTGGCGGCGCGCGGCATCTACGTGAAGGCCGGCTACACGCTGCTCGCGCGCGAGGAACACCACAGCTTCGGCCACGCGCTGGTCGGTGAAATCTGGGAGATGGACCTGTGAACGAACCTTGCCCCTGCGGCAGCGGCCGGCCCTACGAAGCCTGCTGCGGCCGCTGGCACGCCGGCGAGCCCGCGCCCACCGCCGAAGCGCTGATGCGGTCGCGCTACAGCGCCTACGTGCGCGGGCTCACCGGCTACCTGCTCGACACCTGGCACCCGAGCCAGCGCCCGCCGTCGATGGAGATCGAGCCGGGCCAGAAGTGGCTGGGCCTGGAGATCCGCCGCCACGTGCCCGACGGCGACCACGCGCTCGTCGAGTTCGTCGCCCGCAGCAAGCTCGGCGGCCGCGCGGTCCGCCTGCACGAGAACAGCCGCTTCGTGCGCGAAGGCGGCCGCTGGTACTACGTGGATGGCGACCTGAAGTAGCGCCAGGCGCCACTCAGCCGAAGCGCAGCGCCGCGATCGGCGGCAGGTTCAGCGACACCGTGTGCCACTGGTCGCCGCCATCGCTGCTGCTCCACAGGCCGCCGGTGGTGCTGCCGATCAGCAGGCTGCGGCCATCCGCGGCCACGTCCAGGCCGTGGCGGTAGACGAGGTCGTAGCAGTCGCGCTGCGGCAGGCCTTCGCGCAGCGTGTCCCAGCTGCGGCCGCCGTCGCGCGTGCGGTTGACGCACAACGCGCCGTCCACCGGCGCGCGGCACATGTCGGACACGGCGGGCACGAACCACGCGGTCTCGGCGTCGCGCGGGTGCGCCGCCACCGCGAAGCCGAAGCTCGACACCGGCGCGTGCAGGCGCTGCCAGCGCGCCGCCGAATCCACCGAACGCCAGATGCCGCCGTGATGCTGGCACCACAGCACCTCCGGCCGCGCTGCACAGCGCACGATGCGGTGCGGGTCCTGCGTGTTGCCGTCGTGCGCCAGTTCGGGCGGCATGTAGTCGGCCACCATGCCGTCGGCGCGCAGGTGCCAGTGGTCGCCGCCGTCCACCGTGCGCCAGGCGCCGCCGCAACTGATGCCGACGACGAGATCGCCGGCGTCCTGCGGGTGCGGGCACAGCGAGTGCATGCCCGGGGCCTCGTTGCCGCCGCCCATCCATTGCGAGCGGCGCGGGTCGTCCCACAGCGGGCGCACGAGCGACCAGCTGGCACCGAAGTCGCGTGACGCGAACAGGCCGCCGGGCATGGTGCCGGCCCACACGGTGGCGCCGGCGCGTTCGAGCGACCACACCTGGATCAGCTTCCAGGCCGGGCCTTCGGCGTCGGCGGGCTGCGGCGGGTACTGAGGCGTCGCCACCTCGGTCCACGTCGCGCCGGCGTCGAACGACGCGTGCAGCTTGACGCCGAAGTGGCCGAGGTTCAGCGCCGCGAGCATGCGGCCTCCGGCGTCCGGCGGCAGCAACATCGTCACCGGTTCGCCGAGGAAGCTGGTGCGGTGCACCGCCCAGCCGCTGCGCGCGCGGCGCAGTTCGATCAGGCCCTTGCGGGTGGCCACCCAGGCACGGTCGACTTCGCTCATCTCAACCTCCGGACAAGGCCTGCAGCACGTGCACCGTGCTGCCGGGATCGACGGCATCGGCGAGCAGCACGCGGTCGGTGCAGCGGCGGCTGTCGATGAAGATGACGACGTTCGGGCGCAGGTGGCCCTGGTCGTCGAGCACGTAGCCGCGCAGGCGCGGGTTCACCGCGAAGGCTTCTTCGAGCAGGCTGCGCAGCACGGTCGACCGGCCCTGGACGTCCGGCGTCTCCGTGAAGCGGCGCAGCTGCGGGGTGAAGACGATGCGCGGCATCGCACCATCATGCGCCGCCCCGGGGCGCGGTCAATCCGGGCGGCGCCCGAGGCGCATGGCCGCGAACAGCGCCGCGGTGGCCGCGAACAGCGCCGCAGCGGCGAGCGCGCCGCGCGTGCCGATGGCGGCGGCGAAGGCACCGCCGACCAGCGCGCCGGCGAGCGTGGCGCCCTGCCCCAGCGCCCGCAGGCCGGCGTCGGCGCGAGCCAGCAGGTCGGGCTCGACGAGGGTCTGGCGCAGCGTGCGGTCGTGCACCTCGTGCACGGTGTGGCCGGCATCGCCGACGACCTGCTGCGCGACCAGCAGCAGCGCACCGGCCACCCCCGGCGCACCGACCAGCGGCACGCAGGCCGCCCCCAGCGCGAACAGCGCCAGCCCGCAGGCGATGGCGCGGCCGGGGCCGAGGCGCCGCCCCAGCCACGGCGCGACGGCGGCCCCGGCCACCGCGCCGACACCGCCGAGCGCGAAGATCAACCCGAGCCAGCCGGTCGCGAAGCCGATGTCGCGTGCGACGAAGATCATGTAGCTCGTGGCCGACAGCGACATCGACATCGCCATCAGCACTTCGAGCACGGCCAGCGCGCGCAGCGAGCGCTGCGCGGCGACGGCGCGCAGGCCTTCGGTGGCATCGTGCGCCAGGCGGGCGAGCAGGCCCCGCGGACGCGGCGCGGCCGCCACCGGCGGCACCTCGGCAACGCCACGCAGCGCGAACGCGGACGCCAGGTAACTGAGCGCGTCGACGGCAAGCGCCACCACCGCGCCCAGCCACTGGAACAGCCAGCCGCCGAGCGCGAAGGCGGCCGTCTCGCTGAGGCTGGCGACGGCCGACAGCTTCGCGTTCTGCGCCGCCAGTGCCTCCGCGCTCCCGCGCTGCGCGAGCCACGCCGACCGCGCGAGCTCGAAGACGAGCGTCAGCACGCCGGCCGCGGCCGCCGCCAGCAGCAACGCCGAGAACACAAGCACGCCCTGCCACGCGGCCCAGGCGACGGCGCCGAGCAGCGCCGCCCGCGCCAGGTCGGCCGCCACCATCACGCCACGCTTGCCGGCACGGTCGACGACGCCACCGAGCAGCAGCCCGCCGAGCGCGGCGGCCGCGACATCGGCGACCAGCAGCCAGCCCATCTGCCACGGCGTGGCGGCCAGCGACAGCGCCGCGATCCACGGGATCGCGAGCCGGCTCAGCATCGAGCCGAAGTTGGACATGCCCTCGGCCGCCAGCACGCGGCCGAAGTCGCGTGAGGCGGCGGGGTCGGTCATCGCCGCATGCTACGCGGCGGTGGCGTTCAGCCCGGCTGGCGGATCAGGTGGTCGAAGGCCGACAGCGCCGCCTTCGCGCCTTCGCCGGCGGCGATGACGATCTGCTTGTACGGCACCGTCGTCGCGTCGCCCGCGGCGTACACGCCTGGCACGCTGGTGGCGCAGCGCTCGTCGACGAGGATCTCGCCGAAGCGGCTGAGCTCGACCGTGCCCTTCAGGAACTCGGTGTTCGGCACGAGGCCGATCTGCACGAACACGCCGGCCAGTTCCACGCGATGCGTGGCGCCGCTGGCGCGGTCTTCGTAGACCAGGCCGTTCACCTTCTGGCCGTCGCCGGTGATCTCGGTCGTCTTCGCGTTCACGTGGATCGCCACGTTGGGCAGGCTCTTCAGCTTGTTGACGAGCACCGCGTCGGCCTTCAGCGCGTCGGCGAACTCGATCAGCGTCACGTGCTCGACGACGCCGGCGAGGTCGATCGCCGCTTCCACGCCCGAGTTGCCGCCGCCGATGACCGCGACCTTCTTGCCCTTGAAGAGCGGCCCGTCGCAGTGCGGGCAGTAGGCCACGCCCTTGTTCGCGTACTCGGCCTCGCCGGGCACGTTCACCTTGCGCCAGCGCGCGCCGGTGGCCAGCACCAGGCTCTTCGCCTTCAGCGCGGCGCCGTTCTCCAGCTCCACGGTGATCGTCGCGCCCGGCTCGATGGCGGCCACGCGCTGGCCGGCCATCAGGTCGACGTCGTAGGCGCGCGTGTGCGCTTCCAGCGCGGCGGCGAACTTCGGACCCTGGGTCTCGAGCACCGAGATGAAGTTCTCGATGCCCATCGTGTCCAGCGTCTGGCCGCCGATGCGTTCGGCGACGATGCCGGTGCGGATGCCCTTGCGCGCCGCGTACACCGCGGCCGCCGCGCCGGCGGGGCCGCCGCCGACGACCAGCATGTCGAAGGTGTCCTTGGCGGCGAGCTTCTTCGCTTCGCGCGCCGCGGCGCCGGTGTCGACCTTGGCCAGGATCTCGGTCAGCTCCATGCGGCCGGAACCGAAGGGCTGGCCGTTCAGGAACACGGTGGGCACCGCCATGATCTGGCGCTCGTCCACTTCGGGCTGGAACAGGCCGCCGTCGATGGCGACGTGCTTCACGCGCGGGTTCAGCACCGCCATCAGGTTCAGCGCCTGGACCACGTCCGGGCAGTTGTGGCAGGTCAGGCTCATCCAGGTCTCGAACACCAGGTCGGCATCCAGCGCCTTGACCTGGTCGATGACCTCGGCCTCCACCTTCGGCGGGTGGCCGCCGGCCTGCAGCAGCGCCAGCACGAGCGAGGTGAACTCGTGGCCCATCGGGATGGCCGCGAAGCGCACGCCCATGTCGGCACCGGCACGGGTGATCTGGAACGAGGGCCGACGCTCGGCGCCACCATCGAAGCGCGCGCTGACGAGATCGCTCAGACCGGCAATCTCCTCCAGCAGCTCGCGCATCTGGCGCGCGGTGTCGCTCTCGTCGAGCGACGCGATCAGCTCCACCGGCTGCGTGATGCGGCCGAGATAGGCGCCGAGTTGCGCCTTGATGTTGGCGTCGAGCATGGCTCTCTTTCTCTTTCCGAAGTGCTTGTCGAAGCGACTTAGATCTTGCCGACCAGGTCGAGGCTCGGGGTCAGGGTGGCGGCGCCTTCGTTCCACTTGGCCGGGCAGACCTGGCCGGGGTTCTTGGCGACGTACTGCGCGGCCTTCAGCTTGCGCAGCGTTTCCTTGACGTCACGCGCGATGGCGTTGTCGTGGATCTCGGCGGTCTTCACCACGCCTTCCGGGTTGATGACGAAGGTGCCGCGCAGCGCCAGGCCTTCTTCTTCGATGTGCACGCCGAACATGCGGGTCAGCTGGTGCGTCGGGTCGCCGACGAGCGGGAACTTCGCCTTGCCGACGGCCGGGGAGGTCTCGTGCCACACCTTGTGCGCGAAGTGCGTGTCGGTGGTGACGATGTAGACCTGCGTCTCGAGCTTCTGGAACTCGGCGTAGTTCGAGGCCGCGTCTTCCACTTCGGTCGGGCAGTTGAACGTGAAGGCGGCCGGCATGAAGATGAAGGCCGACCACTGGCCCTTGATCGACTCGTTCGTGACTTCGACGAACTTGCCGTTGTGGAAGGCCTG
Organism: Pseudomonadota bacterium; assembly: GCA_963204815.1. Lineage (GTDB taxonomy): Bacteria > Pseudomonadota > Gammaproteobacteria > Burkholderiales > Burkholderiaceae_C > Rubrivivax. Next base: position 48,405 of record CAUJHQ010000007.1, read on the forward strand.
GGCCTTGAACGGCTGCACTTGCGTGTTGATGATCGACATGGAGAACGTCCTTTCGGTTGCAGTGGAGGGATATCGAGAGCGGCTATCGGAACCGCGCGATGGATAGATTATTGGCTATCCCGCATTCCCCGCCGATTGGCATTGCCTAAGGCGGGGATAGCATCCCGGGCCATGGACCTCTCCTCCCTGCCCACCCCCTGCGCACTCGTCGACGAAGCGCGCGTCGCCCACAACATCGAGCGCATGGCCGCGCAGATGCGCCGCCTGGGCGTGGCGCTGCGCCCGCACGTGAAGACGGCCAAGAGCCTGCCCGTGGCCGAGCGCCAGCGCGCCGCCGGCGCGCGCGGCATCACGGTGTCGACGCTGAAGGAAGCCGAGCAGTTCTTCGCCGCCGGCTTCGACGACATCCTCTACGCCGTCGGCATCGTGCCGGGCAAGCTGGCGCAGGTGCGGGCGCTGCGCGAGCGCGGCTGCAAGCTGAAGGTGATCGTCGACTCGCTGCCCGCCGCGCAGGCGGTGGCGGCGGCGGGCCACCCGTTCGAGGTGCTGATCGAGATCGACACCGACGACCACCGCGCCGGCGTGAAGCCCGAGGAAGCGCGCCTGCTGGACATCGGCCGCGCGCTGCACGAAGGCGGCGCCGTGCTCGCCGGCGTGATGACGCACGCCGGCGCCAGCTACGAACTGCACGACCCCGAGGCGCTCGCCGCGATGGCCGAGCAGGAGCGCGCCCGCTGCGTGCGCGCCGCCGAGCGGCTGCGCGCCGCCGGCCTGCCCTGCCCCATCGTCAGCGTCGGCTCCACGCCCACCGCGCTGTCGGCACGACGGCTCGACGGCGTGACCGAGGTGCGCGCCGGCGTCTACGTGTTCCACGACCTCGTGATGCTGAACGTGGGCGTGTGCAACGCCGACGAGATTGCGCTCAGCGTGCTCGCCACCGTGATCGGCCACCAGGACGAGAAGGGCTGGGTGCTGACCGACGCCGGCTGGATGGCGATGAGCCGCGACCGCGGCACGCAGGCGCAGCCGGTCGACTACGGCTACGGCGCCGTGTGCGACGAAGCCGGCCGCCTGATCGACGGCCTGGTGATGAGCGGCGCCAACCAGGAGCACGGCATCGTCGGCTGGCGCGATGGCCACGTCGACGCCACGCTCGCCCAGCGATTCCCGCTCGGAACGCGGCTGCGGATCCTGCCCAACCACGCCTGCGCCACGGCGGCGCAGTTCCCGCACTACGAGGTGATCGGCCGCGACGGCGCGCTCACACGCTGGGAGCGCTTCGGTGGCTGGTGATCGGCGCGAGGTGGTCCACCCCGACGGCATGGCGCGGCCGGGCGGGCACTACAGCCATGCGGTCGTCGGCGGCGGGCTGGTCTTCGTGGCCGGGCAACTGCCCATCGCGCCCGACGGCACCAAGCTGGCCGACGCGCCCTTCGAACAGCAGGCCGCGCAGACGCTGGCCAACGTGGCGGCGGCGCTGCGCGGTGCCGGCAGCGGCATCGACAAGCTGGTGCAGGTGCGCGTGTACCTCGTCGACATCGCCGACTGGGCGGCCTTCAACGCGGTCTATGCGGCGTGGATCGGCGAAACGAGGCCGGCGCGCGCGGTGGTGCCGGTGCAGCTGCTGCACTACGGCTTCCGGATCGAGATCGAGGCCGTCGCCGTCGCCTGAACGGAGGTGGCGCCGTTCAGGCCACGCCGTGGCCCATGCTGGCCACCCAGACGCGCGTCCAGTCCTCGCGCGACATCGGGATCGCGAGCGCGGCCACCGCCTCGCGCAGAGCCTCGACGCGCCCGCTGCCGGTGATCGGCCGCGGCCGCGACGGGTGGCGCAGGATCCACGCGTAGGCCATCGTCGCCGCCGAGGCGCCGTGCGGGCGGCCCAGGTCCTCGAGCACAACGCGCACGCGGCGCGCCTGCTCGTCGTCGCCGAACAGCCGGCCGCGCGCCAGCGGCGACCAGGCCATCGGCGGCAACTGCAGGTCGGTGCACTGTTCCAGCGTGCCGTCGGCGAGCGCCTTCATCTGCAGCGGCGAGAACTCGACCTGGTTCGTCGCCAGCGGGTGGCGCCGGTGCAGCGCCGCGAACTGCGCCGCCGAGTGGTTGCTGACGCCGAAGGCCAGCACCTTGCCCGCCTTGTGCAGCGCGCGGAAGGCCTCGGCGATCTCGTCGGGCTCGGCCAGCGGGTCGGGCCGGTGGATCAGCAGCAGGTCGATGCGGTCGGTGCGCAGCGCCTGCAGCGACGCGTCGACCGACGCCAGCAGGTGCGCGCGCGAGCTGTCGTAGTGATTCAGCCGATGCGCCGGCCGCGCTGGCGACACCAGCCGGATGCCGCACTTGGTGACGATCTGCAGCCGCTCGCGCAGGCCGGGCGCGGCCGCCAGCGCCTCGCCGAACAGCGCCTCGACCGTGTAGCCGCCGTAGAGGTCGGCGTGGTCGAAGCTCGTGATGCCCAGCTCGATGGCCTGCTCGATCCAGCGCACGCGCGCCGGCACCTCCAGCCGCCATTCGTGCAGCCGCCACAGGCCGGCGACGACGGGCGACAGCACGGTGCGCGGCGGGGCTAGGTCAGGTCGCCGGCCAGGCTGGCCAGCGTCTCCGGCGCGATCTGCAGGTGCGCCGGGTAGTTCGTGTGGTCGCAGCCCAGCTTGACGGCGGCGCCGGCGCGGATGGCCTGCTTAATCGCCGGGCTGAACTCGAAGCGCACGAAGTGCACCGACGAGGTCTTCTCGGCGTTCTCGCGGTCCAGGTCCTCGTCGGCGATGGCGTAGACACGCGGGTGCCCCTCGACCTCGACGAACATGCGGTCCTCGATGCCGATCAGGCGCGCCAGTTCGCGCTTGCGCTCGTGCGGGTCGGGGTACTCGAGCAGCATCGTCGCCTTCCAGTTGCTGCCGTCGGGCACCAGCGGCGCGTAGGCGTCGATCTCGCTCTGGATGCCGTCCTCGTCGAAGATCTTCTCGATGTGCAGCATCTCCTGGATCTGGCGGCGAATCGTCTTCTCGTCCTCGAACTGCAGCGTCACATGGTCGCCGAGCGCCACGCTGCGCAGCCGGCGGTGCGCGATGACCTCGGGCTTGCTGCTCTTGCGGATCTTCGAGTAGGCCTCCAGCGTCAGGAGGCTGTCGCGGGTGATGGTCATGTCGTCGATTCCTTCGGGTGTCACAGTCCGTAGGCGGTGCGCACCATCGTCAGCGGGTGCTGCACTGCCTTGGCCGGCGTGCCGGCCTGTTGCATGCCCTGGGCGATGTGGTGGCCGGCCATCGGGCAGTCGCTGCCGATGACGTCGGGCTCGTCCTTGGCCATCGCCTTGAACACCGGCTTGCCGATCTTCATCGCCACCGGGTGGGTGGGCGTCTTCACACCGTAGGTGCCGGCATGGCCGGAGCAGCGCTCCACGGTGGTGAGCTTGACCTCGACCTTGGTGCCGACGAGCTTGAGCATCTCCTCGGTCTTCTTGCCGATGTTCTGCACGCGGCCGTGGCAGGGGATGTGGTAGCTCACCTTGCCCAGCGGGTTCTTGAAGTCAGTCTTCAGCAGCCCGTCCTTGTGGCGCGCGACGAGGTACTCGAAGGGGTCGAACATCGCCTCCTTCACCGCCTGCGTGTCGGCGCACTGCGGGAACATCAGCGGCAGCTCCTGCTTGAACATCAGCGTGCAGCTGGGCACCGCGGAGACGATGGCCCAGCCCTCCTTCGCGTACTTCGCGAGCACGGGAATGTTGGCCGCCTTGTGCTCGGCCACCGCGTCGAGGTCACCGAGCTCGAGCTTGGGCATGCCGCAGCACTTCTCCTTCTCGACGATGACGTACGGGATGTCGTTGTGCTGCAGCAGGGCCAGCAGGTCGTGGCCGATGCCGGGCTCGTTGTAGTTGATGTAGCAGGTCGAGAAGATCGCCACCTTGCCCGGCGTGCGCTGACCGTTCGTCACCACCGTGGCCTTGGCCTTCTCGGCGCTCCAGCGGAAGCGCTTGGTCGCCAGCTCGGGCATCCACGCGTCGGGGTGCACGCCGAGCATCGAGTCCATCTGCTTGCGCGCGAACTTCGTCTTGTTCACCGCGTTGACGGCCTGCACGACGATGGGGATGCCGGCGAACTGGCCGTGCACGTCGGTCGCGGCGAGGAACTTCTCGCCGCCCTTCACTTCGCCCTTCTTGTACTTGATGGCCTTGGCGCGCAGCATCAGGTGCGGGAAGTCCAGGTTCCACGCGTGCGGTGGCGTGTACGGGCACTTCGTCATGTAGCAGAGGTCGCACACGTAGCACTGGTCGACCACCTTCCAGTAGTCGTCCTCCTTGACGCCGTGCACCTCGCCGTCTTCGGTGGCGTCGACGAGGTCGAAGAGGTTCGGGAAGCTCTGGCACAGGCTCACGCAGCGGCGGCAGCCGTGGCAGATGTCGAACACGCGCTCCATCTCCTTCATCGCCAGGGCTTCGTCGTAGAAGTCCGGGTTCTGCCAGTCGATGGGATGCCGGGTCGGCGCTTCGAGGTTGCCTTCGCGCATGGTGCGGGTGCTCTGCAGGGGTCTGGAAAAGAACAAGGGGCCTCACCGACCCCTTGTTCACGTGCGGCGCGGCCGGTCTCAGTCGACCAGCGCGTCCAGGGCCTTCTGGTAGCGGTTGGCGTGCGAGCGCTCGGCCTTGGCCAGCGTCTCGAACCAGTCGGCGATCTCGTCGAAGCCTTCCTCGCGGGCGGTCTTCGCCATGCCCGGGTACATGTCGGTGTACTCGTGCGTCTCGCCGGCGACGGCGGCGGCCAGGTTCTGGCGGCTGCTGCCGATGGGCAGGCCGGTGGCCGGGTCACCCGAGCCGTTCTCCAGGAATTCGAGGTGGCCGTGCGCGTGGCCGGTCTCGCCCTCGGCGGTGGAGCGGAACAGCGCCGCGACGTCGTTCTGGCCTTCCACGTCGGCCTTGTTCGCGAAGTACAGGTAACGGCGGTTGGCCTGCGATTCGCCGGCGAAGGCGTCCTTCAGGTTCTGCTCGGTCTTCGAGCCCTTCAATGCCATGTCGTGCTCCTATGTCTTTGCCGTGTTTCGGTGGCGCAGTTGCACCGACCGGCGCAAACCATAGCGCCGCCGCCGGCCGGGGGCCAATTCAAAGCTTCAATGTGGCATATAGCCTGCGGCAATCGCCGCGATCAGATTCATTGATGAGAGAAGTTCTCATCTGCAAGCTCAGCGCAAGCCCAGGAGGCGCAGCGACAGTTCGTGCAGGCGGTCGCCGGGGGTCGCCAGGCCGGTGAGCACGGTCAGGTGGTTGGTACCGCTGATCGTCTCGCACACCGGCACCGCGGTCGGCCCCCACACGTCGCGGATCAGGCGCGCCTGGCGGATGAACTCCTCGCTCTCGTCGCCACCGGCCACCGAGTACAGCGGCGCGTTGCGCGGCCGCGGGAAGAAGGCCGGCGACAGCCGCGCCACCGCGGCCGGGGTGAGCTTCAAGTCAGGCTGAAGGAAGGTGGTGTGGCGCAGCGGCTCCAGGTCGAACAGCCCGGAGATCGACAGCCCGCCGGCCAGCAACTGCGCCGGCAGGTCGTCGGCCACCTGCTTCCAGCGGCACGACAGCAGCATCGCCGCCAGGTGTCCGCCCGCCGAGTGGCCGGCGACCGCGATGCGCGTGGGGTCGCCGCCGAAGCGCGCCGCGTGGCGCCACACCCAGGCCAGCGCCCGCGTCATCTGCAGCGTGATGTGCTCGACACTGACGTCCGGCGCGAGCGCGTAGTTCGGCATCACGACCAGCGCGCCCTCGGCGTTGAACGACGGCGCGATGAACGAGAACTCCGACTTGTCGCGCGAACGCCAGTAGCCGCCGTGGATGAACACCAGCACCGGCGCCGGGCCGCTGCCGGCGGTGGCGGGAAACAGGTCCAGCGTCTCGCCGTCGCCGTCGCCGTAGCGCTGGTCCAGGTGCGCCACGCTGCCCTGGCGCGCGAGCGCCGACGCTGCCGTCCAGCGCTCGAAGATCGCGGCGGTGTCCGGGATCGAGGCGCGGGCGTTGTACTGCGCATCGAGCCAGGCGGGATCGTGACGTCGTTGCATGCGGTCTCCAGGTGGCGTGTGGAACTGATGTTAAACTTCTGGGCTGTCGTGGGGGCGTAGCTCAGCTGGGAGAGCGTCGCGTTCGCAATGCGAAGGTCAGGAGTTCGATCCTCCTCGTCTCCACCAACAAATTTGCCAGAAGAATCAAGGGCTTGGACATCGTCCAGGCCCTTTCTTCTTT
>CAUJHQ010000008.1 GCA_963204815.1 Pseudomonadota bacterium
CCCCTGCTGGCCGCGCTCGATGCAATGCCGGCGGCGGTGCGCGGCCCGGCCGCGCCCTGGCATCCGCCGACCCTGGCCGAGATCACCGAGACCCACCGCCAGGTGCGCGAGATCCTCGCCCAGTGCGTCGCCGAGCCGGCCGCGGACCGCCGCTGGGACGAGCATATCGACAACGTGGTGATGCACCCGGTCGCGGGCCTGGCGATCCTCGCGGTGGTGCTGTTCCTGATGTTCCAGGCGGTGTTTGCCTGGGCCGAGGCGCCGATGGGCTGGATCGAGGGCGGCGTGGGCTGGCTCGGAGAGGCGGTCGGCGCCACCCTCAGCGAAGGGTTGCTGAAGAGCCTGCTGGTCGATGGCGTGATCGCCGGCGTTGGCGGGGTGCTGGTGTTCCTGCCGCAGATCGTGATCCTGTTCGCCTTCATCCTCGCGCTGGAGGACTCCGGCTACCTGCCGCGCGCAGCCTTCCTGCTCGACCGCTTCATGGGCAAGGTCGGCTTGTCCGGGCGCTCGTTCATTCCGCTGCTGTCGAGTTTCGCCTGCGCGATCCCCGGAATCATGGCCACGCGCGTGATCAGCAACTGGCGCGACCGCTTGTCGACCATCCTGATCGCGCCGCTGATGACCTGCTCGGCGCGCCTGCCGGTCTACGCGCTGCTGATCGCGGCCTTCATCCCGGCGCGCAGCGTCGCCGGCTTCGAACTACAGGGGCTGGTGCTGTTCGGCCTGTACCTCGCGGGCGTCGGCGGCGCGCTCGCGGTGGCCTGGGTGCTGAAGCGCTTCACGTCGCAGGGCCAGGTGCGGCCGCTGATGATGGAGTTGCCCAGCTACCACTGGCCGGCGCCGCGCAACATCGCCATCGGCCTGTGGCAGCGCGTGGTGATCTTCATGCGGCGCGTCGGCACCATCATCCTCACGCTGACCATCATCCTGTGGGCGCTGGCCAGCTTTCCGGCGCCGCCGGCGGGCGCCACCGGCGCGGCCATCGAATACAGCGTGGCCGGTGTCGTCGGCAAGGCGCTGGCGGTGGTGTTCGCGCCGATCGGCTTCAACTGGCAGATCAGCATCGCGCTCGTGCCCGGGCTGGCGGCGCGCGAGGTGGCGGTGAGTTCGCTCGCCACCGTCTACGCGCTGTCGGCAACGGCGGGCGACGCGGCGCAGGCGCTCGCGCCGATCATCGCGCAGGGCTGGAGCCTGGCCACCGCGCTGTCGCTGCTGGCTTGGTACGTCTTCGCGCCGCAGTGCCTGAGCACGCTGGCCACCGTGAAGCGCGAGACCGGCGGCTGGCGCTGGCCGCTCGTGATGGCGGGCTACCTGTTCGCGCTGGCCTATGCGGCCAGTTTCGTGACCTACCGCGTGGCGCTGGCGCTGGGCGCCTGAAGCGGCGAGAAGAGACCAGATGTAACGGTTCGAGACCCCTGCATCCAAGGGCGGGGGTGCTCCGTCAGGAAGGTGCGAAACGCAAACCGCGTCGCACACACCACCCACCTTCCAAGGAGCACCTCATGAACCGCACCCACATCAGCACCCTCGCCGCCGCCATCGCCACGCTGTGGCTCGCGGCCCCCACCACCGCGATGGCGGGCGAGCAGGAGGGTGTGCACTGCCCGGCCGGCGCGACGGCGCAGATCAGCAACGGCAACAAGACCCTGCGCTGCACCAAGGTCGAGAACGTGGACCGCCCGGCCGTCTGCTCGCCGGTGGTGTTCCAGGGCAACGGCGACGTGCTGCTGAACACGCGCATCGAGCACGTGACCGCCGGCCGCGACGTCTGCCGCGTCGTCGGCAAGAGCGGCACGGCCGTCAGTGCGCCGCCGCAGTTCGTGCCGCTGCCCGGCGACCCCGCGGCCTCGGCCTTCCAGCAGGTCTCGCTGGCTGGCGCCGATGTGTTCCGCGCCACCCGCACCGTGTTCGTCTACCCGGTCGGCGGCCCGGTCTACAACCCGCTGGACAACGAGTCCAAGGGCGTCAGCTGCCCGAGCGGCTTCGACGGCGACGCGCGCTTCGGCGGCAACGGCATCCGCTGCGACAAGGTTGCCGCGACCAAGGGCGCCGACTGCGACTTCCCGTACTCGCTCGACCGCGACCGCCGCGGCCAGGAGGACCGCTGCCTGCTCGCCAACACCGAAGGCGGCACCAAGCCGGTGGGCATCACGTTCGCGCAGATGCAGGTCGAGAAGGCGCTGCCGAAGATCAGCTGGACGCTGGACACCAACGCCGGCGGCGACCAGTGGATCAAGAAGGAATACGCCTTCCCGCGCAGCTCGAACTGAGTGCCCGCTCGGTGACCTCGAAGCGGCCCCAGGCCGGACCTGGGGTCCCTGCCGCCCGCCTTCTGGAGACCGCCATGCCCTGGCCGACCCCCGCCTTCTCCCGTCTGGCCGCCGCGCTGTGCGCCGTCGGCGCCATCGCCGGCTGCGCCACCGCGCCGAGCCCGGCCACCGTGGCCGCCGTGCGCGGCGCGCAGAACCCGGTGGACCGCGCGCAGCGCGCCATCACCAACTTCACGCCGGCGCTGCGCTGCATGGACGAGCGCCTGTTCGACAACGGCACGCGCGACCTCACGCTGATGATGGAAGAGCTGCGCGACGCGACGCAGAAGGTGCCGGTCAGCGCGCGCGACATGATGACCTCGGCCATCGCCGACATGACCCGGCGTTCTCGCGCCGTGCGGCTGTCGGTCTTCGGCGGCGACCAGGCCAACCTCACCCAGCTGCTGCAGGCGGCGCAGAAGACGGCGCCCTTCGCGGCCATGCCCGAATACAACATCCGCGGCTCGATCAGCCAGTTCGACGAGGACGTGCAGCGCCGCGGCACGAGCCTGGGCCTGCTCGCCGAGACCGCCTTCGGCGTGCGCCTGGCCAACGAGACGCGGTTCTCGGTGCTCGGTTTCGACGCCGCCGTCGTGCGCACCGAGACGCTGACGCTGGTGCCCGGCGCGGTGTCGAAGAACACCACCGTCGTCGCCCGGCGCGACGCCAGCGCCGGCGATGGCCAGGGCCGCATCCTCGGCGCCGGCGCGGTGTTCGCGTTCAGCGCGGCGCGCGCCGAAGGCAACGCGCAGGCGGCGCGCAACATGGTCGAGCTGGCGGCGATCGAGCTCGTCGGCAAGCTCGCGCGCATGCCCTACTGGCAGTGCCTGGGCCTGCCCGACAGCCACCCCGAGGTGCAGCGCGAACTCGACGACTGGTTCTTCGGCATGGACGAGGGCGAGCGCATCGCCTTCCTGAAGGAGCGCCTGCGCGAGCGCCGCTGGTTCGACGGCGCGATCGACGCCCAGCCCAGCGCGGACTTCGTGCTCGCGCTCGCCGGCTACCGGCGCGCGCTGGGCCTGCCGGCCGACGGCGGCATCGACCTCGACTTCTTCAAGCGCTTCGTCACCGAGCCGGCGCGGCCCGGGCCACGCACGCTGCGCGCCGCGGCGCCGGCGGCGGTGCCGGCCGTGCCGGTGGTGGCGCGCGCCGCCGAACCTGCGCCCGCACCGTCCGCACCGTCCGCGCCGCCGCCGATGCGCGTCTTCGTGAAGGAAGCGAACGCCGGCCAGGCCGCGCTGCGTGTCGCCGTGAGCACGCCCGGCTACGTGTACTGCTACGCGATGGACCCGATCGACGGCCAGATCCGCCGCGTGTTCCCGAACCGCTTCGCGCGCGACCCGCGCGTCGAGGCCGGTGCCGCCATCGCGCTGCCGGGCGCCCCGCGCTTCCGCCTCGAAGGCCACCACCAGCACGCCTGCCTGCACGCGCCGCGCGAGGTCTACCGCGACCTGCCGCCGCCGCTGCGCTGGGGCGACTTCGAGGACGTGCGCCTGGGCAGCTTCGACGAGATTGCGCAGGCCTTCTCGCAGGCCGCTGGCACGCCGGTGGCGCTGGTGCGCGCCGAGAGCACCGGGCGCTGAACATGTGCGGCGCGGCGGCCCTGGACGTTCCTCGACGAGAATCGGCGCCCACGATGGACGCCGACGCCCACCTCGAGAAGCTGCTGAGCCGCATTGCGCTGCAGGACCGCGCTGCCCTGCGCGAGCTGTACGACGCCACCGCCGGCCGCCTGCTCGCCATCGCCGCCCGCATGCTCGACGATCGCGCGGCCGCCGAAGACGTCGTGCAGGACACCTTCGTCACCGTGTGGACGCGGGCGACGAACTTCCCCGCGCTGCGCACCAGCCCGCTGGCCTGGCTGACGACGATCGCGCGCCACCGCGCCATCGACGTCATGCGCAAGCGCCGCCCGGAGACGCCGCTGCAATGGCAGGACGCCGAAGGCCAGGAGCACCAGCACGACGTCGCCGACGCCAGCGGCACGCCGCTGGACCAGCTGCTCGCCGTGCAGGCCGACGCCCGCCTGGGCGACTGCCTCGGCCGCCTGGAGCCCGAGCCGCGCGCCGCCATCGCGCTGGCGTACCAGGAGGGCCTGACGCACGACGAGCTCGCGGTGCGCCTGCAGCGCCCGCTGGGCACCGTGAAAGCCTGGATCCGCCGCAGCCTGCTGCGCCTGAAGGACTGCCTGGGGGAGCCCGCATGAACTGGCACCGCCACCCGGAACTGCTCGACCGCCTGGCGGCCGAATACGCGCTCGGCACGCTCGCCGGCGGCGCGCGCCGCCGCTTCGAAACGGTGATGCGGCGCGAGACCGCGGTCGCGCGTGCCGTCGCCCGCTGGAGCGAACGCCTGCAGCCGATGGACGCGAAGCTGCCGCCGCTGCCCGCGGGCGACGCGCTGTGGAACCGCATCGAGGCCAAGGCCTTCCCCGCCGCACCGGCACCGGCACCGGCACCGGCACCGGCACCGGCACCGGCTGCGCGGCCGGCGGCACAGCCCACGCGGCGCCCCGCGGCGAAGCCCGCGGCGCCGTCCTGGTGGCAGCGCTGGCTGGCGCCCATTCCGGCCGGCGCGCTCGCCTTCGGCCTCGTCGCCGGCACGCTGCTGCCCACCGTGTGGCAGGCGTTGCAGGCCGACCGCGCCGCCACCCAGCTGCCCGAGGCCTACGTCGGCGTGCTCGCCACGCAGGACGGCCGCCAGGGCCTGGTCGTCTCCAGCCTGCGGCGCGGGCTGAAGGTGGATCTGAAGCGCATCACCGCGGTGCCGGTGCCCGCCGGCGCGACGATGTTCCTGTGGACGGTGGACGCTGCCGGCGTGATCGCGCCGGTCGGCCCGCTGCCGGCGGCCGACTTCGTCACCGTGGCGCTGCCGCGGGCGGCCGAAGAGGTGTTCTCGAAGGCGGTCGAACTCGCGGTCAGCCTGGAACCCACCGGCACCGCGCCGGCGCAGCCCAGCACCGCCTTCGTCTACCGCGGCCTGTGCGGCAAGGTGTGGCCGGCGCCGCCGGCGCGCTGACGCGGCGTCAGGCCGTCAGCAGGCCCTTGCGCTCGATGAAGGCCACGACGTCGGCGAGGCCGGCCTTCGTCTTCAGGTTCGTCATCACGTAGGGCCGGTTCGGCCGCATGCGCTGCGTGTCGGCGGCCATCACGCCGAGGTCGGCGCCGACGTGCGGCGCGAGGTCGGTCTTGTTGATGACGAAGAGGTCGCTCTTCGTGATGCCGGGGCCGCCCTTGCGCGGGATCTTCTCGCCCGCGGCGACGTCGATCACGTAGATCGTCAGGTCGCTCAGCTCGGGGCTGAAGGTGGCGGCGAGGTTGTCGCCGCCGCTCTCGATGAAGACGATGTCGGCGTCCGGGAAACGCTCGAGCATGCGGTCGACGGCCTCGAGGTTGATCGAAGCGTCCTCGCGGATCGCGGTGTGCGGGCAGCCGCCCGTTTCCACGCCCATGATGCGCTCGGGCGCCAGCGCGCCGGCCACCGTGAGCAGGCGCTGGTCTTCCTTCGTGTAGATGTCGTTCGTCACGACGACGAGGTCCCAGCGCTCGCGCATGGTCTTGCAGAGCATCTCGACGAGGGTGGTCTTGCCGGAGCCCACCGGGCCGCCGACGCCCACGCGCAGCGGCGGCAGCTTCTTCGTGCGCCCGGGAATGGTGTGCAGCTTGGTGTTCATGCGGACCATGATGCACGAAGCGTGCGCGATCCGAAGGCGCGCCTCAGGAGCGGAACAGGCGCGAGTACTGCGCCTCGTGGCGCGACGAGAGGATGGCGAGCATCGGGCTGAAAGCCTGCGGCTCGCCCTCGTCGGCGCGCGCCAGCGCCTGCGCGGCGGCGGCCGGAAGCGCCGCCGCCAGCTGCGACAGGATGCGCTGCGCCGCCGCCTGGCCCAGCGGCACCGCCTTCATGGCCGCCTGCACCAGGTTCTCGCACCAGCCGAAGCCGAAGGCGTGCAGCAGCGCTTCGTCGTCGGCGCCGGCCAGCACGCCGGCGAGCGCGAAGGCCACCGGCCAGGTCGGCGCCGGGGCCAGCGCCGCGAGGGCGGCGATGCGCGGGTCGGCGGCGTGCGCGCCGTTCTTCAGCCATTCGACGAGCGAGCGGCCCATCTGCTCGGCCTGGCGGCGCAGCTCGCTCGTTTCGCGCGTGGCCAGCACCCAGGCGTTGATGGCGGCGGCGCGTTCCGCGTCGCCGGCGCGCCAGGCGCGTGCCGCCTGCGCAGCGGCCGGCGCCTCGGCACGCGCATGCGCCAGTTCCAGCTGCTGCAGCAGCCAGCGGCCGGCGCTGGCCTCGTCGTGCACCAGGCCGGCCTCGACGGCCGCCTCCAGCCCTTCGGAGTAGCTGAACCCGCCGACCGGCAGCGCCGGCGACGCCAGCCAGAGCAGGCCGAGCAGCGTGGCCGGCGTCATTCAGCCGTGCTTGTGGCCGTGATCGTGACCGTGGTCGTGACCGTGGTCGTGCGTGTGATCGTGGCTGTGGTCGTGGCCGTGGTCGTGGGAATGAGCATGGCCACGGCCGTGGTCGTCGTGCGCGTGCCCATGGTGCGCGTGACCTTCGGCCTGGTAGGCGCCGCCCTCGGGCTCGAAGGCGGCGTGCGCCTCCTTCACGATGAGGTGCATGCGGTCGAGCATCTCGCCCAGCACGTGGTCGGGCTCGATCTTCAGGTGGTCGGGCTTCAGCTCGATCTGCACGTGGCGGTTGCCCAGGTGGTAGGCCGCGCGCACCAGGTCGAACGGCGAGCCGTGGTGCGGGCACGGCGTGATCACCATCACTGGCTGCGGGGCCGCCGCCACCTTCACGAGCGAGCCGTCCTCGGCCACCAGCACGTCGCCGCCGCGCACCACGGTGCCGCGCGGCAGGAACACGCCGAGCGTGCGGCCGGCCGAGTCGGTGGCGTCGAAGCGGCTCTTCTGGCGGGTGTCCCAGTCGAGTTCGACGCTGGCGGCGCGCTTGAGCAGCACGGCGGCGAGCCCGCGGCCTTGGGGGATGAGCTTGTTGACGGTCAGCATGCCGGCATTGTCACCCGCGGCCCCGGGGCGGCGCGGCCTTGTGGCCTAATCGCCGCTTTCCACACCCGCAACCGAGCACCCGCATGGCCAAGAAGATCCGTACCGAAGCCGACGCCAAGGCAACCCCGCGCGCCCTCCCGAAGCAGGGCACGAACGCCAACTCGAACAGCGGCCAGAAGATCAGCAAGGAACGCGGCTCGCACACGCGCAGCAAGAAGAACCCGGGCAAGCGGGCCGGCAAGGGCGGCTGACCCTCGCCGCCGGGGCGGGCCGCGCCCGCTCCCGCCCGGGGCCGCCGCGACGCCCCTGCGCCCGATGCTGCGCATCACCGAACTGAGACTGCCGCTGGACCATGCCGAGGGCGCCTTGCGCCCGGCGGTCCTGGCGCGCCTGGGCCTGCGCGACGCGCAGCTGCGCGAGTTCACCGTCTTCAAGCGCGCCTACGACGCGCGCAAGAAGACCGCCATCGTGCTCATCTACACCGTCGACTGCACGGTGGACGACGAAGCCGCCGTGCTGGAGCGCCTGGCCGCCGACCCGCACGTCAAGCCGGCGCCGGACACGCGCTACCGCTTCGTCGGCCACGCGCCGGCGGATTTCCACGCCGAAGGCCGCCTGCGGCCGGTGGTGGTGGGCTTCGGTCCCTGCGGCCTGTTCGCCGCGCTGATCCTGGCGCAGATGGGCCTGCGGCCGCTGGTGCTGGAGCGCGGCAAGGCGGTGCGCCAGCGCACGAAGGACACCTGGGGCCTGTGGCGCCAGGGCGTGCTGGAGCCGGAGTCGAACGTGCAGTTCGGCGAAGGCGGCGCCGGCACCTTCAGCGACGGCAAGCTCTGGAGCCAGATTTCCGACCCGCGCCACCTGACGCGCAAGGTGCTGACCGAGTTCGTGCAGGCCGGCGCGCCGGAGGAGATCCTCTTCGTCAGCAAGCCGCACATCGGCACCTTCCGGCTCGTCAGCATGATCGAGAAGATGCGTGCCGGCATCGAGGCGCTGGGCGGCGAGATCCGCTTCGGGCAGCGCGTGACCGACGTGCAGATCGAAGCCGACGCTGCCGGCGTGCGCCACCTGCACGGCCTCGTGCTGGCCTCGGGCGAACAGATCGCCGCTGATCGCGTGGTGCTGGCGCTCGGCCACAGCGCGCGCGACACCTTCGAGATGCTGCACGCGCGCGGCGTGTTCATGGAGCCGAAGCCGTTCTCGGTGGGCTTCCGCGTCGAGCACCCGCAGGGCCTGATCGACCGCGCGCGCTTCGGTCCGAACGCCGGCCACCCGATCCTTGGCGCCGCCGACTACAAGCTGGTGCACCACGCGAAGAACGGCCGTTCGGTCTACAGCTTCTGCATGTGCCCGGGCGGCACGGTGGTCGCCGCCACGTCCGAGCCCGGCCGCGTGGTGACGAACGGCATGAGCCAGTACTCGCGCAACGAGCGCAACGCGAACGCCGGCCTCGTGGTCGGCATCAGCCCGGCCGACTACCGGCTCGACCCCACCGCCACCGGCCCGGTGTCGCCGCTGGACGGCATCGCCTTCCAGCGCTTCTGGGAGTCGCGCGCGTTCGAGCTCGGCGGCGGCGGCTACCGCGCGCCGGCGCAGCGCGTCGGCGACTTCGTCAAGGGCCAGCGTTCGGCGGCACTCGGCGAGGTCGAGCCTTCGTACAAGCCCGGTGTCACGCCCACCGACCTGGCCGACCCCGCCCGCGGCAGCCTGCCCGCCTACGCGCTCGCCGCGCTGCGAGAGGCGCTGCCCGCCTTCGAACGCCAGATCAAGGGCTTCGCGATGCCCGATGCCGTGCTCACCGGCGTCGAGACGCGCACCTCGTCGCCGCTGCGCATCACGCGCGGGCGCGACCTGCAGAGCCTGAACGGGCGCGGCCTTTACCCGGCCGGCGAAGGCGCGGGCTACGCCGGCGGCATCATGTCCGCCGGCGTCGACGGCATCGAGGTCGCGGAGGCGCTGGCGGCCGAGCTGCTGGGCGTCGCCCGCCCCTGAGGGCCGGCGACGCCCGCGCCCGAGCCCGTCAGTTGTCCCAGAACCAGACCGCGTTGTAGAACTTGCGATCGGCGCCGCGGAAGCCGAGGCCGATCTCGCGGTAGTCGTTGGGGTTGGCCGTCAGCGGCAGCACGTCGGTCGAGCCGCAGCGCGGGTTGGGGTTCGTGCCGACGTTCGCGGTGAAGCTCGACAGCGCCGTGCCCGAGCGCGCGCTCGCCCAGTCGATGCCACGCGCCGACCGATCGCCCAGCGCCAACGGGTCGAAGTCCAGCCGCGCGCGGGCGCCGTAGCTCGCGGTCTCACCCTGGCCGTTCGTCGCCTGCGCGAAGTTCTGCGAGAACAGGTAGGCCGAACCGACGAAGCCGCTCGTCAGGCCGGTCCAGTTCAGCGTCTGCGCGGGGTCGGCGATCGCACCGGCCTTCGCGCCGGTGGGCGTGAGGTAGTCGGTGACGTCGGCCGGCGCCAGCGTCGGCCAGATCTTCGTCGTGCCCCCTGCGGCGTTTTCCGCGCCGGCGCCGGCGCGCAGGTAGACGATCTCGTCCGGCTCGTCGGACAGCACGTCGAAGTGGAACAGCTCGACCTTGTAGACGCTCCACGCGGGGATCGTCGTCGACTGGTTCGCGACCGGCGTGGCGGCGAAGTCCGGGAAGGCGCCGGTGGCCGGATTCGTCGACGGCAGCGCGAGCGCGCTGCCGTCCAGGTTGGCGGCGTCAAGCACGAACTCGGCCGCCGCGCCGCCGGTCCAGAACTGGAAGGTCGTCGTGCCGAGCACGCGCGTCGAACCGGTCTGGTTGACGATCGCGAAGCGGTCACCGGTGCCGCAGCGCTGCGAGCGGTAGGCGACCACGCCGCCGGCCGGCAGGCCGGGGCCGCTGTAGCGCACGGCGCGGATGTTCGCGGTGTCGCCGGCCCAGGGGTCGAAGATCAGGCGCAACGTCGACTCGTAGCGGTCCTTCAGGAAGTAGGGGTCGATCGTGCTGCCCGGCGCGGCGCCGTCGCGGTTGGCGGCAATCTTCCGGTTCAGCCGCGGCTCGATGAACATGCGGTACGGCCGCTGGTTGCCGACGATGTCCCAGCCGGCGGCGGTCTTGCCAAGCACCCACTCCGACGTCGTGACGGCGCCGCTCGCCGTCGTCATGGGCCAGCGCACCACCACGCAGGGCCCGTCGTTGCAATACGGCGCCTTGAAGGTCTTCGGGTCGGTGTGGCCGGACGGCGCGAGCGCCAGCACGACCTGCCCGGGGCCGATCTTCGCGCCGTCGAGGTAGGACTTGGTGAGCGTGAACTGGCCGACCTCCTGCAGCCAGTTGCGGCCGTTCGAGCGCCAGTCGGCCGGCGCGTAGTTGCAGGCCGCCGCCACCGCGGTGACGGTGCCGCCGGCATCCTGCGTGATGCGCTGCGCCACCGGCAGCGCCAGGCAGGCCTCGAGCTTCGCGCCCAACGCGGCCAGGTCGGCAGCGCTCGGCACGCTGTCGGCGGGGGCGCTGGGCGCCAGCGTGGGCACCACGGTCGGCGTCGCGGTCTGGGCCGGCGTCAGCGTCACCGGCGTCGGCTGCGCGCCGGCGCCGACGCTGGCCGCGAGGTTCGTGATCGTCACCGCGCCGGCCGCACCGATCTCGACCGCGAGCTTGTCGAGCACGCCGTCGACACCGCTGCCGTCGGCGCTGAAGGCCGTGCGCATCGGGTCGAAGGCGCTGCCCAGCGCGCTGGCGATCGCGGGGTCGGTGGCGAGCGTGTTGACGAGCAGCGCGCTGGCGTTTCCGACCTTGTCCGCGGTGCCGTTGGCGGCCAGCGCAGCTGGCGTGGTCAGGGCCAGCGGGTCGCCGCCCGGGGCCACCAGGGCGGCGACGGCGTGCGTGAGCGGCGTCACGTTGGCGGTGTTGGCACTCTGCGCGGTGAGCGACGGCAGCACCGACACCAGCTCGGTCGGGCCGCCCTGGAAGTTGCCGCTGGCCTTCAAAACGAGCGGAGCCTTCAGCGCCGACACGTCGATGCTGTAGCGGCCCTCCGCGTCGGCGGTGACGGGCGCCGGGTCGGTGGTGGCGGCATCGCTGTCGACGACGGTGACGGTCGCGCCGGCGAACGGTGCGCCGAGCGCCGCCACGCCCTGCAGCGTGGTGGCCGGCGTCGGCGCCGGCGCCGGTGCGTCGTCGGGGTCGTCGCCACAGGCGACGAGCAGTGCGGCGGCGGCCGCGGCACAGGCGGTGAGCTTGGTGCGGCGAAGGTGAGGGGCGGTCATGGCGGTGTCCTCCGGTTCAAAGGGGAGCGCAGTCTTGAGCCGCGCGCGGCGCACGGCATCGCACGGATGTCCGACGCGAGCCGTGTTCCGTCCACCGGGTTGCTGAGGCGCACCCCCTCCCGAACGGGAGTGCCGCCGTCGGCGGCGCCGGCCTACGCTGCGTCGACGGTGCCGGCCCGCGCGCCGCGTGCAAGGAGAAGCGGCATGAACATCACCCCCGACATCCGGCGTGCGTTCGCGGCCATCGCGGTGGCCTGCGGCGGTCTGCTGCTGGTGGCCGGCAGCGGAGGTGGCGGTGGTGGCGGCGGCGGCACCGAGCCGCCGGTGGCCGTCGCACCGGCCATCACCACGCAGCCGCAGGCGCAGACGGTGTCGGCCGGCGCGAACGTCAGCTTCAGCGTCGTCGCCACCGGCACCGCGCCGCTGGCCTACGAGTGGCAGCGCGACGGCACCGCGATCGCCGGCGCGACCACGGCGACGCTCGCGTTCGTGGCCAGCGCGGGCGACAACGGCGCGAGCTTCCGCGTCGTCGTCTCCAACACGGCCGGCAGCGTCACCAGCAACGCCGCCGTGCTCACGGTCGGCAGCACCGGTGTCGGCACGCTGAACGGCATCGGCATGTCGGCCGGCGACGCGTCGGTGTGGCTGCCGGTGACGGCGACCGTGCCGGGGCGCCCGGCGGCGACGTCGACGGTCTCGCAGTCGTTCAACCTGCAGAGCGTGCCGGCCTCCGAGCGCGTGATCCTGCGCAACGCCGCCGCCGGCCACGTCGACCAGGTGAAGGTGGTGGCGGTGCGCGCCGGCGCCGTCACGTTCGTGCGCTCCACGCTGTGGCCGGCGGCCGCCGCGAGCACGCTCGACCCCGCCGCCGGCGGCACCGTCGGCGTCGCCTGCACGGCCGGGCGGCTGGTGCTGCCGGCCGCCGCGCTGCGCCGCGCCGCCGACGGCGCCGCGCCGAGCGGCAATGCCGCCATCGTCGCCACCGCGCTCGCCGGCGCGCGCGACCCCGACCGCCTGCCCGGCGACTACGGCGTCGACGACGGCGGCGTGATCCGACCGTTCGAGAGCCTGGGCGCGGTCGCGCTCGCCGCCACCGACGGCGCCGGTCAGGCGCTGCAGCTGGCCGCCGGCCAGACGGCGCAGCTGCGCATCCCGGTGTCCAGCCGCGACACCGCGGCGCTGCCGGCGAGCACGCCGGTCTACCGCTTCGACGAGGGCACGGCGCGCTGGCTCGCGGCCGGCACCGGCACGCTGGGCGGCAGCGGCGACGCGCGCCACTACGAGGTCGAGATCGACGCGCTCGGCACGTTCAGCGCCGGCCGGCTGATCGACACCGTGCGCGTCATCGGCTGCACGCAGAACGGCAGCGTCCGCACGCGCAACCGCGTCGTGCGCACCGAGGGCGTCGGCGCGACCTTCGCCGGCTACGCCTTCAGCGGCGCCGACGGCAGCTTCAGTGTCGCGATCCCGCGCAACCAGGCGGCGGTGCTGTACACCTTCGGCAGCGTCGAGAGCTCGCTGCCGGTGGTGGTCGGCCCGTCGGCCACCGACATCACGCTCGCCGGCTGCCAGGCCGAGCGCAGCACCGACACCGCGGCACCGGCGTTCGTCGTGCAGCCGCAGTCGCAGGCGGTGGCGGCGGGCAGCGTCGTGCGCCTGTCGGCGGTGCTCGACGGCAAGCTGCCGATGGCCCTGCAGTGGCGGCGCAACGGCGTGCCGATCGCCGGCGAGACCGGCAACGCGCTCGTCTTCGCCGCCGGCGCGGCCGACGACGGCGCGGTGTACACGCTGGTCGCCACCAACGCGACCGGCACGACGACGAGCGCCCAGGCGGTGCTGACGGTCAGCGGCGGCGGCACGGGCAGCGGTGGCACGGCGTCGTGCGACTTCGGCATGCCGCCCGAAGGCACGCGCTTCCAGGCGGGCTACGAGCTGCTCGACGGCGGCACGGCCTACGGCACGAGCACGATCGACACGCTGATGCGCGGCACGGTGCTGTTCGAAGGCGTCAGCGCGCGCTTCAGCAGCGTGGCGACGACCTCCAGCACGGCGAGCGGCGGCGTCGCCAGCACCAGCACCGCGCAGAACGACGTGTTCGCCAACGCGACGGCGCCCGGCGTCGTCACGCGCTACGGGCAGACCGGCAGCTACACGTCCGCGACCGGCACGGCGCGCTCGGCCGGCACGACGAAGATCGTCTACACGCCGGCCTCGGCCGACGCCACCGGCACGCTGGCGGTGGGCGGCAGCCTCGCGCAGACCAGCACCTTCGTCACCACCGGCACGCGCGACGGCGTGGTGCAGGCGCCGCTGACGACGACGCTGGAGCAGACGACCCGGCTGGACGCGATCGAGAACGTCACCGTGCCGGCGGGCACCTACCTCGCGTGCCGCTACACGCTGACGATCGGTGCGACGACGATCACGCAGTGGCTGCTCGGCGGCAACGGCGGGCTGCTGAAGTCGGTGACCGGCAGCTTCGAGCAGCGCGCGACGTCGGTCGTGGTGACGGCGCCTTAGACGCTGTGGGCGTCAGGCCAGCCGCGCCAGCAGCAGCACCAGCTCGCTCTGGCGCGCCGTGCCGGTCTTCGCGAACACCACCTTCAGGCGCTGGCGCGCGTGCTGCTCGCTGATGCCCAGCGCGTCCGCCGCCTCGCGCAGGCTGCGGCCGTGCGCCAGCTCGAGCGCCAGCCCGGCTTCGCGCGGTGCCAGGCCGCAGGCGCGCTGCAGCAGGTCGGCGCTCGGCAGGCGGCCGGTGTCGGGGTCGTTCACGAGCACCAGCACGCAGCGCCCGCCCGGGCTGGCCAGGTCGCCCGCCGGCAGGCCGATGACGTCGACGACGAGCGGCCGGCCGCCGCGCGGGCGCTGCACCACCACCGGCGCCTCGGCGCCGCCGGCGGCGAACGCCACCGCCACCGCGCGGCGCAGCGCGTCGCGGTCGGCCGCACGCGCCGCGCCGAGGTGCCGGCCTTCGTCGGTCAGGCCGTCGCCGAAGCGCACGCAGTCGTTGCAGCCGAGGATGCGGGCGTCGGCGTCGACCCAGATCGCGCCGCGCCGCAGGTGCGCGAAGGCCGCCAGCTCGCCGTCGATGCGCGTCTGCCCGAGCGCCGCGGCGGTGCGCGCGGCGCGCCGCAGCGCCGGCAGCATGCGGTTGAACTGGTCGATGTCGTGGCGTTCGAAAGGGCCCTGCCGGCGCGCGCGCTTCAGGCTCAGCACCAGCGGGCCGTGCAGCCCCGGCAGCGCCGCCACCGCGTGCCAGGCGACGTCGACGCTGGCGAGAAACTCCTGGTAGTACGGGTCGGCCGCGATCTCGCGCGGCGTGAAGTCGTCGAAGTCGGTGCGGAAGCCCTCGTGCAGCGAAGGCTGCACGCGCCGGTGGCGAGAGTCGGGCACTTCGCGCCGGTGCAGGTAGAGGTCGATCACGTCCGCGCTGGCGCGCGAGCAGGTCAGGCTGCCTTCGGGGCCGGCGCCGACCACGGTGACGTAGCGCGCGTCGCAGGCCTCGGCCACGGTGTCGAGCGCATCGCTCCACCGCGCCGGTGACAGGGCCGCGTCGCTGAACGCGGCGATCGCCTTCTGTGGGTTCACCGGCTTGTCCCTCCGCCGAGTGGGCCGCCAGTTTGGGCCGATTCGCCGGGGTGGTCAAACCGCCGGAACGCGGGGTGTGGCCGCGCCGGCCGGGCCGGCGCGGGAGGCTCAGAAGAGGAAGTAGCGCTGCGCCATCGGCAGAACCGTGGCCGGCTCACAGGTGAGCAGCTGGCCGTCGGCGCGCACGCTGTAGGTCTGGGGGTCGATCTCCATCGCCGGCAGCCAGCCGTTGTGCACCATGTCGGCCTTCTTCACGCTGCGGCAGCCCTGCACGGCGGCCAGCCGCTTGCGCAGGCCGAGCTCGTCGCCGATGTCGCCGCGCAGCGCCGCCTGGCTGACGAAGGTGAGGCTGGTGCGCGCGACCGTGCCGCCGAAGCTGCCGAACATCGGCCGGTAGTGCACCGGCTGCGGCGTCGGGATGCTGGCGTTGGGGTCGCCCATCGCGGCCAGCGCGATGAAGCCGCCCTTCATCACCAGGCTCGGCTTGACGCCGAAGAAGGCTGGCCTCCACAGCACGAGGTCGGCCCACTTGCCCATCTCGACCGAGCCGACCTCGTGGCTGATGCCGTTGGCGATGGCCGGGTTGATCGTGTACTTCGCGACGTAGCGCTTGACCCGCGTGTTGTCGTTGCGGGCCGTGTCGCCGGCGAGCGCGCCGCGCTGCACCTTCATCTTGTGCGCCGTCTGCCAGGTGCGGATGATGACCTCGCCGACGCGGCCCATCGCCTGGCTGTCGCTGCTCATCATGCTGATGGCGCCCAGGTCGTGCAGCACGTCCTCGGCGGCGATGGTCTCGCGGCGGATGCGGCTTTCGGCGAAGGCCAGGTCCTCGGCGATGCTGGCGTCGAGGTGGTGGCACACCATCAGCATGTCCAGGTGCTCGTCCACCGTGTTGGCGGTGTAGGGCATCGTGGGGTTGGTGCTGCTGGGCAGGAAGTTGGCCTGGCCCACGACGCGCAGGATGTCCGGCGCGTGGCCGCCGCCCGCGCCTTCGGTGTGGAAGGCGCACAGCGTGCGGCCCTGGGTGGCGGCGATGGTGTCCTCGACGAAGCCGCTCTCGTTGAGCGTGTCGGAGTGGATCGACACCTGCGTGTCGGTGACCTCGGCGATGTCCAGGCAGTTGTCGATGGCCGCCGGCGTGGTGCCCCAGTCCTCGTGCAGCTTGAGCCCGATGGCACCGGCCGCGATCTGCTGGGAGAGCGCTTCGGGCCGGCTCGAATTGCCCTTGCCCAGGAAGCCCAGGTTCATCGGGAACGCGTCGGCCGACTGCAGCATGCGGTGCAGGTTCTCCGGCCCCGGCGTGCAGGTGGTGGCGAAGGTGCCGGTGGCCGGGCCGGTGCCGCCGCCGAGCATGGTGGTCACGCCGGAGGCGAGGGCCTCGTCGATCTGCTGCGGGCAGATGAAGTGGATGTGGCTGTCGATGCCGCCGGCGGTGACGATCATCCCTTCGCCGGCAATGATCTCGGTGCCCGGGCCGATGACGATGTCGATGCCCGGCTGCACGTCGGGGTTGCCGGCCTTGCCGATGGCGGCGATGCGGCTGCCCTTGATGCCGATGTCGGCCTTCACGATGCCCCAGTGGTCGACGATGAGCGCGTTCGTGATCACGCAGTCGGCCGCTTCGTGGTGGCCCGGGCCGTTGACGACCTGGCTCTGCCCCATGCCGTCGCGGATGGTCTTGCCGCCGCCGAACTTCACCTCTTCGCCGTAGCCGCCGGCACGCAGCGTGTAGTCGGCCTCGACCTCGATCAGCAATTCGGTGTCGGCCAGCCGCACGCGGTCGCCGACGGTGGGGCCGAACATCTCGGCGTAGGCGCGCTTCCCGATCTTGCTCATGTCAGTGGATTCCTTGTGTCGGCTCGCGGCGCGTTGCGGCCGTTCGTTCTTTGGCGGTCGCGAGCGCCCGGGGTGCCCCACTGCGCTCATGTCCCCCGCGTCGGGCTGCGCCCGCCGCTCCTCCTTTACTTCGCTCCGTGGGGCACCCCGTGCACTCGCTCCGGCACCGCTGGTGGCGCGCAACCTGCGGGCACGCCACGTGGGTGCCCGGCACCCGGCGTCCTCGGCCGTCGCGCGGCTCTCGGAACGCGAGTGCCCGCAACGTGCCGCAAGCGGACGAGCCGCTCACGTCACAGCGCTCCCTGCACCAGCCCACGAAAGCCGTACACGTGTCGCGTGCCGCCGTAGGCCACCAGCGTCACGGTGCGTTGCTGGCCGGGCTCGAAGCGCACTGCGGTGCCCGAAGGGATGTGCAGCCGCATGCCGCGTGCTGCTTCGCGGTCGAAGCGCAGGGCGGCGTTGGTCTCGGCGAAGTGGTAGTGGCTGCCGACCTGGATCGGCCGGTCGCCGGTGTTTTCCACGACAACGGTCAGCGTGGCGCGGCCCGGGTTCAGCGGCAGCTCGCCGTCGTCGGTGAGGATCTCGCCAGGGATCATGGTGCAGACCTATGCAATGGGTTGGTGCACGGTCACCAGTTTGGTGCCGTCGGGGAAGGTGGCCTCGACCTGAATCTCGGGCACCAGGTCGGCCACGCCGTCCATCACGTCGGCCCGCGTCAGCACCTGCTTGCCTTCGCTCATCAGCTGCGCCACGGTCTTGCCGTCGCGTGCGCCTTCCATGATGGCGGCGGTGATGAGGGCGATGGCCTCCGGCACGTTGAGCTTGAGTCCGCGCGCCTTGCGCCGCTCGGCCAGCAGCGCAGCGGTGAAGATGAGCAGCTTGTCCTTCTCGCGGGGCGTCAGGTCCATGTGAACTCGTGAGCAGTTTGGGTGCCATGTTAAGCGCGCCCCTCGCGAAGCTGGTGCGCTTCTTGATTGCACCAACCGGGTGAACCCTGCCGTCGATCCTGCTGCCGCACCGCAACGCGTCGTGAAGACGCGGCGCGACTACAACAGCTGGGTCGCGCGCGAGACCATCGAAGACTACGCGCTGCGCTTCACGCCGCGCAGCTTCCGGCGCTGGAGCGAATGGCGCGTCGCGCACACCGCGCTCGGCGGCGCCGCGTCGTTCCTGATCCTCGAGGCGGTGGGCGCCACGCTGCTGGTGCAGTACGGCTTCACGAACGCCGCGCTGGCCATTCTGGCCACCGGCCTGGTGATCTTCCTCGCCGGCCTGCCGATCAGCGTCTATGCCGCGCGCCACGGCGTCGACATGGACCTGCTCACGCGCGGCGCCGGCTTCGGCTACATCGGCAGCACGATCACCAGCCTGATCTACGCCAGCTTCACGTTCATCTTCTTCGCGCTCGAAGCGGCGGTGATGGCCTACGCGCTGGAGCTCGCGTTCGACATCCCGCCGGCCTGGGGCTACCTGCTGTGCGCGCTGGTGGTCATTCCGCTCGTCACGCACGGCGTCACCGCGATCAGTGCGCTGCAGGTGTGGACGCAGCCGCTCTGGCTGGTGATGCTGGTCGTGCCTTACGTCTACGTGTTCCACCACAACCCCGACATCCTCGACGGCCTGGTGCTCTACCCCGGCGGCGACGGCGGCCACGAAGGCTTCGACCTGCGCGCCTTCGGTGCCGCGATGACGGTCGGCATCGCGCTCATCACGCAGATGGGCGAACAGGCCGACTACCTGCGCTTCATGCCCGAGCCGCAGGCCGGCCGGCGCGGCCGCTGGTGGGCGGCGCTGCTGGTGGGCGGCCCGGGCTGGGTGGTGCCCGGCGTGCTGAAGATGCTGGGCGGCGCGCTGCTGGCCTACCTGGCGATCACGCACGCGGTGCCGGCCGAGCGCGCCGTCGACCCGAACCAGATGTACCTCGCGGCCTACGAGCACGTGTTCCCGCACTTCGGCATGGCGGTGGCGGCGACCGCGGCCTTCGTGCTCGTCTCGCAGCTGAAGATCAACGTCACCAACGCCTACGCCGGCAGCCTGGCGTGGAGCAACTTCTTCTCGCGCCTGACGCACGCGCACCCCGGCCGCGTGGTGTGGATGGTGTTCAACACCGCGATCGCGCTGGTGCTGATGGAGATGAACGTCTTCCAGGCGCTGTCCAACGTGCTCGGGCTGTACGCCAACGTCGCCATCGCGTGGATGATGGCCGTCGTCGCCGACCTCGTCGTCAACAAGCCGCTGGGGCTGAGCCCGAAGGGCATCGAGTTCAAGCGCGCGCACCTGTACGACATCAACCCGGTGGGCGTGGGCGCGATGGGCATCGCCAGCGTGCTGTCGGTGGCGGCGCACCTGGGGGCGTTCGGGGCGATGGCGCAGGCCTTCTCGGCCGTCATCGCGCTCGTCACCGCCTTCGTCGCCGCGCCGCTCATCGCGTGGGCGACGAAGGGGCGCTACTACATCGCCCGCCGCACGATCCCGATCGTGGAGGAGGGTGCGTACAAGCGGCTGAAGGGCACCTGCACCGTCTGCGAGCGCGAGTACGAAGGCGAGGACATGGCGTACTGCCCGGCCTACCAGTCCACCATCTGCTCGCTGTGCTGCACGCTCGACGCGCGCTGCCAGGACCAGTGCCGGCCGAAGGCGCACCTGTCGGCGCAGTGGGCGCAGCTGCTGCGCCGGCTGCTGCCGCGCCGCATGTGGCCGCAGCTCGACGCCGGCCTCGCGCACTACCTGCTGCTGATGACGCTGGTGACGCCGGCGCTCGGCGCCTTGCTCGCGCTGGCCTACCGCCAGTCCCGGCGCGCGCTCGGCGAGCAGGCGGCGCTGTTCGAGCCGACGCTCGGGCAGGCCTTCGTCAGCGCCTTCCTGCTGCTCTGGATCGCGGCCGGCATCGTCGCCTGGTGGCTGGTGCTGGTGCAGCGCAGCCGTGCCGCCGCGCAGGAAGAGTCGACGCGCCAGACGCTGGCGCTGCAGCGCGAGATCGAGTCCCACGCGCGCACCGACGAAGCGCTGCAGCAGGCCAAGCGCATTGCCGACTCGGCCAACCAGGCGAAGAGCCGCTACATCACCACCATCAGCCACGAGCTGCGCACGCCGCTCAACAGCATCCTCGGCTACGCCCAGCTGCTGGAAGAAGACGAGGCGATGCCGCCGCACCGCCGCCAGGCCGTGAGCGTGATCCGGCGCGGCGGCGACCACCTGCTGAGCCTGATCGAAGGCACGCTGGACATCGCCCGCATCGAAAGCGGCAAGCTAGCGCTGGACGTGCGGCCGATGCACTTCGCCGACGGCATGGCCGAGATCGCGCGCCTGTTCGAACTGCAGGCCGCCGGCCGCGGGCTGGCGTTCCGCTTTGCGGTGGACGGCACGCTGCCCGCGGTGGTGCGCGCCGACGAGAAGCGCGTGCGCCAGATCCTCATCAACCTGCTCGGCAACGCGATCAAGTTCACCGCCAGCGGCCAGGTTGGCCTGCGCGTGGCGCACCAGCGCGAGATGGCGCGCTTCGACATCGAGGACACCGGCCCCGGCATGGGCGCGGACGAACTGGCCCGCGTCTTCGAGCCCTTCGAGCGCGGCAGTGCGGCCAGCGGGCAGTCGGTCGGCAGCACCGGGCTGGGGCTGACGATCGCGCGCATGCTCACCGCGCTGATGGGCGGCGAACTCACTGCGAAGAGCACCCCCGGCGTCGGCACCACGTTCACGGTGCGCCTCTTCCTGCCCGAAGTGCACGGCAGCGTGCCGGGCAGCGCGGTGCCGCGGCGGCGCCGCATCGGCTACCTGGGTGAGCGCCGGCGCGTGCTGGCGGTCGACAACGAGGAGGCCGACCGCCGCCTGCTTGCCGACCTGCTGCAGCCCCTCGGCTTCGAGATCGAGACCGCCGCCTCGGGCGAGGAGGCGCTCGAACGGCTGTGCCGCGCGCCCGCCTTCGACGCCGTTTTCATGGACCTGGCGATGCCCGGCATCGACGGCTGGGAGACCATCCGCCGCCTGCGTGCCGCGGGCCACACGATGCCGCTGGCGGTGGTGAGCGCGAACGCCTTCGACAAGAAGCTCGAGAACGCGGTGGGCCTGCCGGCCGACGACTTCCTCGTCAAGCCGGTGCGGCTGGACGAACTGCTCGACTGGCTGGGCCGGCAGCTGCAGATCGGCTGGATCGAGGCCGAGCGCGCAGCGGCGCCGGCACCGCTGCCGGCGGCCGACGCGCCGCTGCCGCCGCCGGCGCTGCTGCGCGCGCTGCAGGAGGCGGTGAGCCTGGGCCACGTGCGCGGCATCGGCCGCCAGCTCGACGCCATCGAGGCGGCCGACGCCGCGTACGCCGCCTTCGCCGGACGCCTGCGCCTGCTGGCGCGGCGCTTCCAGTACGGCGCCATGAACGACCTGCTCAGGAAAGCACTCGATGAGGCCCTCGATGAACCCGACGCCAGCTGATCCCGACACCGACCCGTCGCTGGCCGGCGCCGACGTCGTGCTGGTCGTCGACGACGTGCCGGAGAACATCGCGCTCCTGAACGACGCGCTCGACGAGGCCGGCTACACCGTGCTGGTGGCCACCAGCGGCGAGGCCGCGCTGACGCTGGCGCCGCGTGCGCTGCCCGACATCGTGCTGCTCGACGCCGTGATGCCGGGTCTGGACGGCTTCGAGGTCGCGCGCCGGCTGAAGGCCGACCCCGAGACGGCGCCGATCCCGATCGTCTTCATGACCGGCCTCACCGAGACCGAGCACGTCGTCGCCGCCTTCGGCGCCGGTGGCACCGACTACGTGACGAAGCCGATCCGGCCGAAGGAAGTGCTGGCGCGCATCGCCGCCCACCTGACGCAGGCGCGCGCGCAGCGCCAGGCGCGCAACGCGCTCGACGCCTTCGGCCACGCCACGCTGGTGGTGCGCGAGCGCGACGGCCGCCGCGTCTGGCAGACCGCGCTGGCGCGCCGCTTCATCACCGAGTTCTTCGGCGGCGACGAGGTCCACACGCCGCCCGAGGTGATCGCCTGGGTGGCGCGCGAGGCGCTGCGCCGCCGCGCCGGTGCCGAGCCGGCGATGCTGACGGTGGCGCGCGGCTCGCGCCGCATCAGCTTCGCGCTGCATGCGATGCCCGAGGACAGCTTCGACGACAGCGCCGGTGGCGAGTGGCTGGTGGTGATGCGCGAGACCGACGACGCACGCGTCGTCGAGGCCATCACGCTGGCGCTCGAGCTCACCGCGCGCGAAGCCGAGGTGCTGTACTGGGTGGTCAAGGGCAAGACCAACCGCGACATCGGCGACATCCTGGGCACCAGCCCGCGCACGGTGACCAAGCACCTGGAGCACGTGTTCGAGAAGCTCGGCGTCGAGACGCGCAC
>CAUJHQ010000009.1 GCA_963204815.1 Pseudomonadota bacterium
GCCATCGACTACGGCATGAACCTGCAGGAGGCGGTGGACGCCCCGCGCTTCCACCAGCAATGGCTGCCGGAGGCGACCAACCTGGAGCGCTTCGCGATCAGCCCGGACACCGAGAAGATCCTCGTCGGCATGGGCCACAAGTTCGGCAACCCGCAGTCGCCGAACCACGTGGCCGCCATCATGGTCGGCGCGCCCAGCCTGGGCGGCAAGCCGGTGGGCAAGAACCGCGTCTACGGCTCGAACGACCCGCGCCGCAACACCGGGCTGGCGCTCGGCCACTGACGCCGGCGACGCGCGCGGGCTACGCGCGCAGGCGCCCGCTGGCCAGGTAGACGGCGCCGCCGAACAACGACTCCACGTGCAGGCCGTCCAGGCGTTCGGCCAGGCGCTGCCAGGGCTGGTCCAGCCCGGCCAGCGTCGTCACCGAGTACAGCGCCGCCGACAGCACGAAGAGGTTGACCGGCAGCGCCCAGGGCGGCGCCCATTGCAGGCCGGCGGCGGCGATGCGCGCGCCGGGCTTCAGGTGGGCGGCGATGTTGGCCAGCGCCGCGTCGCTCTGCAGCACGTCGTGCGTGAACATGAAGAGCGCGGCGTCGCCCTTGCGATGGAAGCGCGCGGCCTCGGCAGAGGCCGTCACCAGCGTCACGGAGGGCCCGCCGGCGCGGCGCGCGGCGCCGGCCATCATCTCCGGGCTCTGCTCGATGCCGACGATGTGCCCGCGCGGCCCGACCGCCGCCGCCAGCAGCGGGAACGACAGGCCGGTGCCGCAGGCGACGTCGAGCACGGTGTCGCCCGGCACCAGGGCCAGCGCCTGCACCGCGCGGCGGCGCACCGGCTCGAAGGCGGCCAGTTCCAGGTCGTAGGTGCGGGCACGGCGCCGGTACTGCGCGAGCGCCGCCTCGCGCGGCGGAGGGCGCAGGCGGGTCATGGCCGCGACTCTAGGGTCAGCCGGCCGCGATACGATCGAGCCAGATCAAACCCTGCCCAACATGAGTGCCTTCAACGAAGAAAAGGTGCTGTCCGTCCACCACTGGACCGACCGCCTGTTCACCTTCACGACCACGCGCGACACCTCGCTGCGCTTCCAGAACGGCCACTTCACGATGATCGGCCTGCGCGTCAACAACAAGCCGCTGTTGCGCGCCTACAGCATCGTCAGCCCGAACTACGAGGAACACCTGGAGTTCCTCAGCATCAAGGTGCCCGACGGCCCGTTGACGTCGCGCCTGCAGCACATCCAGGTGGGCGACAGCATCATCGTCGGCAAGAAGCCCACCGGCACGCTGGTCACCGACTACCTGCTGCCGGGCAAGCGCCTGTACCTGCTGGGCACCGGCACCGGGCTGGCGCCGTTCATGAGCATCATCCGCGACCCCGACGTGTACGAGCGCTTCGAGCACGTGGTGCTGGTGCACGGCGTGCGGCAGGTCGACGAGCTGGCCTACCACGACCTCATCACGAAGAGCCTGCCCGAGCACGAGTTCCTCGGCGAGCTGATCTCCAACCAGCTGCTCTACTACCCCACGGTGACGCGCCAGGCCTACCGCAACATGGGCCGCATCACCGAGGTCATCGAGACCGGCAAGCTGTTCGAGGACCTGGACCTGCCGCACATCGACCCGATCCACGACCGCGTGATGATCTGCGGCAGCCCGGCGATGCTGCGCGACCTGAAGCACATGCTCGAGGCGCGCAAGTTCCGCGAAGGCAACACGTCGACGCCCGGTGACTTCGTCATCGAGCGCGCGTTCGCGGAGCAATGACGGTGGCCTGGCGCCTCCGCCTCGCCGTGCCGGCGCTGCCGGCGCTGCTGGCGCTGGGCCTGGCGGGCTGCGCGTCGAACCCCGGCGGCGACGGGCCGGTGGTCATCCGCACCGCGAACAACACCATCTGGGCCACGCCCGAGGCCATGGCCGCGGCCGCCGCGGCACCGGCCCCGGCCTCGCGGCCGGCCGCTGCCGCCGGCAGCAGCCGAAGCAGCCCACCGGCGCCGGCGCCCGCGCCCGCGGTCGGCTCGGTGGCCACCGCGCAGGCCGCGGCCGAGCCGGTGCGCAGCCCGTCGGACCCCGAATCGCTGGCCGCGCTGGCGCGCGTCGTCTACTTCGACTTCGACCGCGCCGACGTGAAGGACGAGTTCCGCTCGCTCGTCGTCGGCCATGCGCGCCGGCTGGTGCTGAGCCCGCAGCGGCAGATGGTCGTCGAAGGCCACACCGACGCGCGCGGCAGCGCCGAATACAACCTGGCGCTCGGCCAGCGCCGCGCCGAAAGCGTGCTGCGCGCGATGGTGCTGCTGGGCGCCGGCCAGAACCAGCTGGAGGCGGTGAGCTTCGGCAAGAGCCGCCCCGCCGTCGAAGGGCACGACGAAGCCGCCTGGTCGCAGAACCGGCGCGCCGAACTGAAGGACCGCTGATGCTGCAGCCGACCCCGCTGATCGACAGCGACCACCCCGATGTCGTCGCCTTCGCGCACGAACACGCGTGCGGCGCCGACGTGCGCGAACGCGCCGTCGCGCTGTACCTCGCGGTGCGCGACCGCATCCGCTACGACCCCTACCGCATCGACCTCAGCCCCGACGGCATGCGCGCCAGCCGTGCGCTAGCCAACGGCTACGGCTGGTGCGTGCCGAAGGCGGCGCTGCTGGCCGCGGTGGCGCGCGCGGCCGGCATCCCGGCGCGCGTGGGCTATGCCGACGTGCGCAACCACCTGAGCACCGAGCGCCTGCGCGAGACGATGGGCACCGACGTCTTCGTCTGGCATGGCTACACCGATCTGCTCATCGACGGCGCCTGGGTGAAGGCGACACCGGCCTTCAACATCGAGCTCTGCGACCGCTTCGGCCTGCTGCCGCTCGAATTCGACGGCCGCGCCGATTCGATCTACCACCCCTTCGACCGCAGCGGCCAGCGCCACATGGAGTATGTGCGCCAGCGCGGCGCCTTCGACGAAATGCCGCTGGCGGCGCTGGTGGCCGACTTCGCCGCCACCTACCCGAAGCTGGCGCAGTCGGCGGGCATCGCCGGCGACTTCGCCGCCGACGTCGAGCGCGAGACGCGGTGAGCGCCGTCCCCGACGGCTTCGCGCCGTGGCCCTCGGGCGGCGACTTCATGGCCGCCAACGGCCCGCTGTACCTGGCCGGCGAAGGCGCCACGCTGCGCCTGGGCTTTCGCGTCGAGGCGCGCCACTGCAACCCGCTGGGCATGTGCCACGGCGGCATGATGGCCAGCTTCTGCGACATGCTGCTGCCGATCACGGCGGTGCGCACGCAGGAATTGCTGGCGCACCGCTTCCTGCCCACCATCAGCCTGCAGATCGACTACCTTGCCGCAGCGTCGCGCGGTGCCTGGGTCGAGGGCACGGCGCAGGTGCTGCGCACGACGCCGACGATGGTCTTCATGCAGGGCCTGGTCGCGGCCGACGGCACGCCCTGCGCGCGCGTGTCGGGCATCTTCAAGATCGGCGCCGACTTCCGGCGGGAGACTGCAAAGTGAGCTTCGAGACGCTGCTGACCGCCGTCGACGCCGGCGTCATGACGATCACGCTGAACCGGCCCGAGAAGCTCAACGCCTTCACCGGCACGATGATGGCCGAGCTGATCGCCGCCTTCGACGAGGCCGATGCGGACGACGCCGTGCGCGCCGTCGTCGTCACCGGCGCGGGGCGCGCGTTCTGCGCCGGCGCCGACCTGTCGGCCGGCGCCAAGACCTTCGACTACGAGCAGCGCGCCGACCGCCCCGACAAGGCCGGCCCACGGCGCGCCGACGGCAGCGTCGACTGGTCGCACGAAGGCGTGCGCGACGGCGGCGGCCGCGTCGTGTTGCGCATCTTCGAATGCCTGAAGCCGGTGATCGCCGCCATCAACGGCCCGGCGGTGGGCATCGGCGCGACGATGCTGCTGCCGATGGACTTCCGCCTCGCCGCCGACGACGCGCGCTTCGGCTTCGTCTTCGCGCGCCGCGGCATCACGCCGGAAGCCTGCTCGGGCTGGTTCCTGCCGCGCCTGGTGGGCATCAGCCAGGCGCTCGAATGGACGATGACCGGCCGCGTGTTCCCCGCCAGCGAGGCACTGGCCGGCCGCCTGGTGCGCTCGCTGCACGCGCCGGCCGACCTGCTGCCGGCGGCGCAGGCGCTGGCACGCGAGATCGCCGATCACGCCGCGCCAGTGTCGGTGGCGCTGACGCGGCAGATGATGTGGCGCGGCCTCGGCTTCGACCACCCGATGGAAGCGCACAAGGTCGACAGCCGCGCCATCTACGCGCGCGGCGCGATGGCCGACGCCAAGGAAGGCGTCACCGCCTTCCTCGAGAAGCGCGCACCGCAGTTCCGCGACCGCGTGTCGGTCGACATGCCCGAGTTCTTCCCCTGGTGGACGCCGCGCGACTACGGCTGACGGGCGGGTGATGTCCGACGAAGACAGCCAGATCGTCGTCCCGCCGTCGTTCGTCGCCCTCTTCGTGCCCCCGGGGCGCGTGAAGCCGACCGCGCCGCGCGACACCATCGCCGCCCGCCACGAGCTGTGCGAAGACCTGGCGCAGATGCTCACCGAGCACGCGCTGCTGAAGCGCTTCGAGCTCGGCGTCACCGAGGCCGACGTGCTGCAGCGCATCCACGCCGGCCTGGCCGCGGGCGACACCGTGACGGCCGCCGAGGCCGGCTGGGTGATCCACCGCCTGGCCGAGTTGCTGGACTGGCCGCAGCCCGACGCCGCCTGAAGCGCAGCGCCGGCGCCTGTGCCGGCCGGTCACAGATCGTCTGCCCCCCTTGCCATTGCGGCACAACCGGGCGCGGCGCATGCTGGCCGGAGAAGCACAAGAGGAGACCACCATCTCATCCACCACCGCGCTGCAGGACGCGTTCGATTTCATCGTCGTCGGCGCCGGCGCCGCCGGCTGCGTCATCGCGAACCGGCTCTCGGCCGACCCCGCGGTGCGCGTCGCGCTCGTCGAGGCCGGCCCGGCCGACACGCAGTTCCCGGTCAACGTGAAGACCACGCTGCCGATCGGCAACATCTTCCTGCTGCCGCACGAGCGCTACAACTGGATGCACCAGTTCAGCGGCGGGCCCGGCGTCAACGGCCGCAGCATCGCCTGCGCGCGCGGGCGGCTGTTCGGCGGCTGCACCTCGGTCAACGGCACGGTCTACATGCGCGGCCACGCGAAGGACTACGACGCCTGGGCCGCCGCCGGAAACGAGGGCTGGGCCTATGCCGACGTGCTGCCGGTCTACAAGCAGCACGAGAACCGCGCCGCCGGCGCGAACGCCTTCCACGGCCGCGGCGGCGAGCTCGACGTGCAGCGCCTGAAGGACCCGCACGAACTCGCGCTCGCGTTCGTCGACGCGGCGGCCGAAGCCGGCCACGCGCGCAACGACGACTTCAACGGCACCCAGCAGGACGGATTCGGCCTCTTCGAGCTGAACCAGCGCAACGGCGTGCGGCTGTCGAGCTCGCGCGCCTTCCTGCACCCGGCGCTGGCGCGGCCCAACCTCACCGTCTTCGCCGACACGCTGGTCGAGCGCATCCGCCTGCAGGGCCGGCGCGCGGTGGGCCTGACGGTGCGCCAGGGTGGCCAGCGCCGCGAGCTGACGGCCGGCACCGAGGTGATCGTCTCGGCCGGCACCGTCAACACGCCGCAGCTGCTGATGCTGTCGGGCATCGGCCCGGCGGCGATGCTGCAGCGCCATGGCATCACCGCCGCGCTGGACCTGCGCGGCGTCGGCGCCAACCTGCAGGACCACCCGACGGTGTCGCTCGCGGTCGAGAACCCCGGCGCCGAGAGCTACGCGCTCACCTGGCGTGCGCTGCCGCGCAACGCGCTGGCGCCGCTGAAATACGCCTTCGGCCGCCGCGGCATGCTGGCCAGCAACGCGGCCGAGGCCGGCGGCTTCATGCGCAGCCAGCCCGGCCTGGACCGGCCCGACCTGCAGTTCACCTTCATGGTCGGCATGAAGGAGAGCGCGCGCTCGATGCCGCGCCGCCACGGCTTCATGTGCCACGTGGCGGTGCTGCGGCCGGCGACGCGCGGCACGCTCGAGCTGGCCTCGGCCGACCCCGCCGCCAAGCCGGTGATGCGGCCCAACTTCCTGGAGGACCGGCGCGATGTGGAAGCGCTGCTCGCCGGCCTGAAGGAAGCGCGCCGCTTCGCGACGATGCCGGCACTGGCGCGCTACGCCGGCGGCGAGCTGCTGCCGGGCACCGCGAAGGCGAGCGACGCCGAGCTCGAAGCCTTCATCCGCGCCACCTGCGCCACCACCTACCACCCGGTCGGCACCTGCAAGATGGGGCCGGCGGCCGACCCGATGGCCGTCGTCGACGCCCGGCTGCGCGTGCACGGCGTCGAAGGCCTGCGCATCGCCGACGCGTCGGTCATGCCCGACATCATCGGCGGCAACACCGCCGCGCCGTCGATGATGATCGGCGAGCGCGCGGCCGCGTTCATCCTCCAACCCACCGCCGCCCGCGCCGCCGCGCCGGCCGCGGCCCTCGCGACCTGAGCCCCCATGACGACCGCCACCACCACCGCCCTGCCCGCCTTCCTCGACGGCCGCCCGAAGCTGCTGTTCATCGACGGCAAGACCGTCGCCGCGCAGAGCGGCAAGCTGTTCGACACCGTGAACCCCGCCACCGGCGAGCGCCTGGCGCAGGTGGCCGAAGGCGGCAGCGCCGACGTCGACCTCGCCGTCGCCGCCGCGCGCCGCGCCTTCGAGAGCGGCCCGTGGAGCCGCTTCAAGCCCTTCGACCGCCAGCAGGTGATGCTGAAGCTGGCCGACCTGGTCGACAAGCACTACGACGAGCTGGCGCTGCTGGACACGCTGGACATGGGCGGCCCGCTGTCGCGCACCACACTCGGCCGCCGCCGCGCGGTCGGCCTGCTGCGCTACTACGCCGGCCTGGCCACCAGCGTGCAGGGCGACACGATCCCGAACTCGGCGCCGGGCGACATCTTCAGCTACACGCTGAAGGAAGCGGTCGGCGTCGTCGGCGCCATCAACCCCTGGAACGGTCCCATCGGGCTGGCGATCTGGAAGCTGTGCCCGGTGCTCGCCACCGGCTGCACGCTGGTGCTGAAGCCGGCCGAGCAGGCGCCGCTGTCGCCGCTGCGGCTGGCCGAACTGGCGCTCGAAGCGGGCGTGCCGCCGGGCGTGTTCAACGTCGTCACCGGCTTCGGCGAGGCGGGCGCCGCGCTCGCCGGCCACGCGGGCGTCGACAAGATCGCCTTCACCGGCAGCACCGAGGTCGGCCAGAAGATCGTGCGCGCCGCCGCCGGCAACCTCAAGCGCATGTCGATGGAGCTCGGCGGCAAGTCGGCCAACATCGTCTTCGCCGACGCCGACCTCGACGCCGCCGTGCCCGGTGCGGCGATGGCGGTGTTCCAGAACTCGGGCCAGATCTGCAGCGCCGGCACCCGGCTGTACGTGCAGCGGCCGGTCTACGACGAGTTCGTCGCCAAGGTCGCGGCGTTCGCGAAGACGCTGCGCGTGGGCGACCCGCTCGACCCCGAAACGCAGCTGGGCCCGGTCGTGTCGGCCGAGCAGCTGGAGCGCGTCACCGGCTACCTCGCACTCGGCCACCAGCAGGGCGCCAAGGCGCTGGCCGGCGGCGAGCGGCTCACGCAGGGCGCGCTGGCCAAGGGCTACTTCGTCGCCCCGACCGTGTTCGCCGGCGTGAACGACGACATGCGCATCGCGCGCGAGGAGATCTTCGGCCCCGTGCTGTCGGCGCTGCCGTTCGACGACGTCGACGACGCGCTGCGCCGCGCCAACGACAGCCCCTACGGCCTGGGCGCCGGCGTCTGGTCGAAGAACGTCAGCACCGTGCACCGCGTGGCGCGCGGTCTGCGCAGCGGCACCGTGTGGGCCAACTGCTACCAGGTGATGGACCCGGCGATCCCGTTCGGCGGCGTCAAGATGAGCGGCTTCGGCCGCGAGTCGGGCATCGAGCACGTGCAGGAGTACCTGCAGACCAAGGCCGTGATCCTGAAGCTCGATTGACGCCTCGGGGCGGCGCTAGACTGCGCCGCTGCCACCATGACCGTCTACGACAACATCCGCGAGCTCGCGTTCTTCCTGCGCGTCTCGGAAGAAGCCAGCTTCTCGGCCGCCGCGCGCAGCCTGGACCTCGACCCGTCGACCATCAGCAAGGTGGTGCAGCGGCTCGAGAACCGCCTGGGCGTGCGGCTGTTTCATCGCACCTCGCGCGTGCTCAAGCTCACGCAGGAGGGCGAACGCTTCCTCTCGGCGGCGCAAAAGGTCATGCAGGCGCTCGAAGAGGCCGAGGAATCGCTCAGCCCCAGCCTCGGCGAGGCCAGCGGCGTGCTGCGCGTGGGCAGCACGCCGGCCTTCGCGCGCTACTGGCTGACGCCGCTGCTGCCGGCCTTCTGCGAGCAGTACCCCAAGCTCAAGCTCGAACTGGTGCTCGCGCCGACCGCGCCGGACCTCTTCGACCAGCAGATCGACCTCTCGTTCCAGAGCGGCGCGATCCCCGATTCCACGCTCGTCGCCAAGCGCGTCAGCACGGCGCGCTGGCGCATCTACGCCGCGCCGTCCTACCTGGAACGCTTCGGTACGCCGCGCACACCGGACGACCTGGCCCAGCACCGCTGCCTGAACTTCCTGCCCGGCTCGTACCGCAGCCAATGGCCGCTGAAGGACGGCGGCACGGTGCGCAGCATCTCGCCCACCGGCCCGGTGGCGGCGAGCGACGGCGACGTGCTCGTCTCGCTGGCGCAGTCCGGCCTGGGGCTGGCGCGCCTGATCGAGCAGCGCGTGCAGCGCGACGCCCGCCCCGGCAGCCTGGTCACCGTGCTCGACGCGCACGAGGCCGACCCCGAGCCCATCTACGCCGTCTACCCGAGCCGCCGCCACCTCAGCGTGCGCGTGCGCGCCTTCCTCGAGCACGTGACCGAGCGGCTGGCCGGCAGCTGAGCGCGCGGCCTGTGCCGGCACGGCACAGCTGCTGTTCCGCCACCCGCGTTGAAGCGCGACACGCGCTCGCCGAAGCTTCAGGCTCCGTGACCCTGCCCGAAGATTCGCCCATGACCGACCCCACGCCCCGCCGCGACGCGCTGGCCGGCATCACCGTCGTCGACTTCACGATCGTGATGTCCGGCCCGATGGCCACGCGCATGATGGCCGACGCCGGCGCCGACGTGATCAAGGTCGAACCGCCCGACGGCGACGTCGTGCGCCAGCGCCCGCCGCGGCGCGGCGGCATCAGCACCTACTACGCGTCGATGAACTGCGGCAAGCGCAGCATCGTGCTCGACCTGCAGACCGCCGAAGGGCGCCGCCTCGCGCGCGAACTGGCGCTGAAGGCCGACGTGGTGGTCGAGAACTTCCGCCCCGGCGTGATGAAGCGGCTGGGGCTGGACTACGAGACGCTGTCGCGCGAGAACTCGCGCCTCGTCTACGCGTCGATCTCCGGCTTCGGCCAGACCGGCCCGCGCGCGCAGACCCCCGCCTACGCGCCGGTGATCCACGCCGCCAGCGGCTACGAGGTGGCCTACAACGAATACCAGCGCGGCGCCACGCGGCCGGCCAACAACGGCATCTTCATCGCCGACGTGCTGGGCGCTTCGCACGCCTTCGGCGCCATCCAGCTGGCACTGTTCGAGCGCGAGCGCAGCGGCCGCGGGCAGGCGATCGACGTCTCGCTGATGGACTCGGTGCTGGGCATGCTGATCTACGAGATGCAGGCCGCGCAGTTCCCGCCCGACCGCCCGCGCCAGGTGTACGAGCCGGTGAAGGCGAACGACGGCTACGTGATGGTGGCCGCGGTGACGCAGAAGAACGTGGAAGTGCTGTTCGACGTCATCGGCTACCCCGAAGGCAAGACCGACCCGCGCTTCGCGACCGTGGCCACGAAGGAAGCGAACTGGCCCGCGCTGCTGGAGCTGATCGAGCGCTGGACCTCGCAGCGCAGCGGCGCCGAGTGCGAGGCGGTGCTGATGCAGGCCGGCGTGCC
>CAUJHQ010000010.1 GCA_963204815.1 Pseudomonadota bacterium
AGCATGAAGTCGACGAAGCCCGTGGGCTTAGCCGCCGTGGCCGTGTAGCCCGCGATGGCCTTGGTGTCGAGCTGGGTGGCATCGATGTTCATGCCGTCGCCTGGCCGAACGACGTTGACGACGATCAGGTCGAGCACCAGCGCGAAGGTCGACAGCACCTCGAAGTAGATCAAGGCCCGGACGCCGACGCGGCCGAGTGCCTTCATGTTCTCCATGCGGGCGATGCCGAGCACCCCGGTGGCGAAGATGAGCGGTCCGGAGACCATCTTGATCAGCTTGATGAACACGTCGCCGAGCGGCTTCACGTCCACGCCGAGGCTGGGATAGAAGAAGCCCAGCGCCACGCCGGCGAACACGCCGATCAGGACCTGGACGTAGAGCTGTCCGAAAAAGCGCCGCATGTCTTGTCTCCTGGTGGATGTGCGGGCGTGACTCGCCCACCCGGCAGCGCTTGGCGGCTGTTGCGGGGATCGGCGCCGATGGCGCCGCTATGTCCTGGGGAATCAATCCCGACCGACCCTCCCGGGGTCGGCCGGGACCGCTTGGCTCAGACCGCCTTGCGCTGGGCGCTGGCGGTCAAGAGCTCGCAGACCGCTTGTGTGACCTGGGCCGTCGTGGCCTTGCCGCCGAGATCGCCCGTGTGCAGCTTGGGGTTGGCCGTGACCTGTTCGATGGCGCTCATGACCTGCTTGGCGGCCTCGAACTCACCAAGGTGCTCGAGCATCATCACCACAGACCAGAAGGTGCCCACCGGGTTGGCCAAGCCCTTGCCCATGATGTCAAAGGCCGAGCCGTGGATCGGCTCGAACATCGATGGGTAGCGGTGCTCGGGGTCGATGTTGCCGGTCGGCGCGATGCCCAGGCTGCCGGCCAGCGCCGCGGCCAGGTCGCTCAGGATGTCGGCGTGCAGGTTGGTCGCCACCACGGTGTCGATGCTCGCCGGCCGGTTGACCATGCGCGCCGTCATCGCGTCGACGAGTTCCTTGTCCCAGCGCACGGCCGGGAACTCCTGCGCCACCTGGGCCGCGATCTCGTCCCACATCACCATCGCGTGGCGCTGCGCATTGCTCTTCGTCACCACGGTGAGCAGCTTGCGCGGCCGGCTCTCGGCCAGCCTGAACGCGTAGCGCATGATGCGTTCGACACCGGCGCGGGTCATCATCGACACGTCGGTCGCCACCTCGATCGGGTGGCCCTGGTGGGCGCGGCCGCCGACGCCGGCGTATTCGCCTTCAGAGTTCTCGCGCACGATCACCCAGTCCAGGTCGGCCGGCTGGCAGCGCTTCAGCGGCGCGTCGATGCCGGGCAGGATGCGCGTCGGCCGCACGTTGGCGTACTGGTCGAAGCCCTGGCAGATCTTCAGGCGCAGCCCCCACAGCGTGACGTGGTCGGGAATCTGCGGGTCGCCGGCGCTGCCGAAGAGGATGGCGTCCATGCCGCGCAGCGCGTCCAGCCCGTCGGCCGGCATCATCTCGCCGTGCGCGCGGTACCAGTCGCCGCCCCAGCCGAAGTCGGTGAAGTCGAAGCTCAGGCCGGGCACGGTCTGCGCCAGGGTTTCGAGCACGCGGCGGCCGGCAGGAATCACTTCCTTGCCGATGCCGTCGCCCGGAATCGTCGCGATGCGGTAGGTGTTCATGGCCCCACTCTACGGCGGCGGGTGCGGCAACGAACGCCGCTAGAGTCAAGGCATCCTCAACCTGGCTTCAACAATGGCCGACACCACCCGCCCCGCCATCGCCCCCGCCGACCTCGGCTTCTTCGCCACGCTGGCCGGCCGCGGCAGCCTGAGCGCGGCGGCGCGCGAGATGGGCGTGTCCACTGCCGCCGTCAGCAAGCGGCTGGCGGCGATGGAAGCGCGGCTGGGCCTGGCGCTGGTGGTGCGTACCACGCGCCGCATGAACCTGACGCCCGAAGGCGAGCTGCTGCTCGAACACGCGCGCCGCATCCTCGCCGAGGTGGACGACCTCGAGCGCCTGCTCGGCAGCGGCAAGGAGCAGCCGCGCGGCCTGCTGCGCGTGAACGCCACGCTCGGCTTCGGCCGCAGCCACGTCGGGCCGCTGATCTCGCGCTTCGCGCGCCGCAACCCCGAAGTGCAGGTTCAGCTGCAGCTGTCGGTGACGCCGCCGCCGCTGACCGAAGACCTCTGGGACGTCTGCATCCGCTTCGGCCCGCCGCCGGAGGCGCGCGTCGTCGCCCGCCTTCTGGCGCGCAACCGGCGCCTGCTCTGCGCTTCGCCGGCCTACCTGGCCGCGCACGGCGAACCGAAGACGCCGGCCGACCTGGTGCGCCACAACTGCATCGGTATCCGCCAGGGCGACGAGGCCTACGGCCTGTGGCGGCTGACGCCGCTGCGCGGCCGCGGCGGGCGTGCCGAGGCGGTGAAGACGCGCGGCACGCTGACCACGAACGACGGCGAGATCGCCGTCAACTGGGCGCTCGACGGCCACGGCATCCTGATGCGCGCCGAATGGGACGTGGCACGCCACCTGAAGAGCGGCCGCCTCGTTCACGTGCTGCCGCAGTACGCCACGCCCGACGCCGACCTCTACGCCGTCTACCCGCCGCGGCTGCAGCTGTCGGCGCGCGTGCGCGCCTTCGTCGACTTCGTCGCGGCGGCGTTCGGCTGATCAGGCCGCAGCGGCGCGCACCAGGTCTTCGGCGAGCAGCCGCGCGGTGGCGGACAGCAGCGCCTCGGGCCGCGTGGCGACGACGAAGCGGCGCTCGGCCCAGGCATCGGCCAGCGGCAGCATGACGAGGCCGGTGGCGCCGGCGAGCGGCGCGATCGCCTCGCGCGGCAGGATCGCCAGTCCGAGCCCGGCGGCGACGATGCGGCAGCTGGCGTCCAGGCTCGACACCTGCAGCCGCGTGGCGAGCGTGCGGCCCAGCAGCGCGGCCTGGCGGCGCAGCATCGTCTCCATCATGCCGCCGGGGGCGACGCCCACCGCGTCGTGCGCCAGCGTCTCCTCGAAGCGCAGGCGGCGCCGCTTCGCGAGCGCGTGGCCCGGGTGCACGACGACGCAGAGGTGATCGCTGCGGTAGGGCCGCGCCTGCAGGCCGACGAGGTCGCCCACGTCCCACAGCACGCCGAGGTCGACGCTGCCTTCGCGCAGCGCGCGCACGATCTCGCTGCTGACGCGCTCGTCGATGGCCACGCGCACTGCCGGGTAGCGCGCCGCGAAGCGCGCGATGTCGTCCGGCAGCTGCTCGGCCAGCGCCGACACGCTGGCCGCCACGCGCACGCTGCCCTGCACGCCGCTGGCGAAGGCCGACAGCTCGCTCTGCAGCCGTTCCAGGCTGCCGAGCAGTTCGCGCGCCTGGCGCAGCAGCGTTTCGCCGGCGGCCGTGGGCTCGATGCCGCGCCGGCCGCGCACCAGCAGCGGCGCGCCCACCGCACGCTCCACCGCCGCGATGCGCTTGCTGACGGCCGATGCCACCAGCGCCTCGCGCGCCGCCGCGCGCGCGATGTTGCGTTCCTCGCAGACGGCAACGAAGAGGCGCAGCGTGACGGGGTCGAAATGGCGCAGCGGCATGGCGCCGGCATTGTCGGCGCTGCCTTGCCGGAATGGAACGCTGGCGCTTCCAAAATACCGCTGGCGGCACGAACCGGAATGCCTAGAGTGCGGCCCATGGAGACCTCAACGCCCGCGGTGCGCATCC
Organism: Pseudomonadota bacterium; assembly: GCA_963204815.1. GTDB lineage: Bacteria > Pseudomonadota > Gammaproteobacteria > Burkholderiales > Burkholderiaceae_C > Rubrivivax. The sequence continues at coordinate 3,658 of CAUJHQ010000010.1, forward strand.
GCGAAGTGGGGCTGCGCGACGGGCTGCAGAGCATCGCCCGCACGCTGCCGACCGAACTGAAGCTCGAATGGCTGCGCGGGGCGTTTGCCGCCGGCCTGCGCGAGATCGAAGTCGGCTCGTTCGTGCCGCCACGCCTGCTGCCGCAGCTGGCCGACACGGCCGCGGTGGTCGAAGCGGCATTGAAACTGCCGGGGCTGGTGGTCTCGGTGCTGGTGCCGAATCTCAAGGGCGCCGAGCGCGCGCTGGAGAGCGGCGCCCACGCGATGCTGCTGCCCTTGTCGGCCAGCCACGCGCACAGCCTGGCCAACCTGCGCAAGACGCCCGACGACGTGCTGGCCGAGATCGCCGCCATCCGCGCGCTGCGCGACAGCGCTGGTTCGCCGTGCCGGCTGGAGGTGGGCCTGTCCACCGCCTTCGGCTGCACGATCCAGGGCCGCGTGGAGCCCGATGAAGTGTTGCGGCTCGTGCAGGGCGCGCTGGATGCCGGCGCCGACCGCGTGGGCCTGGCCGACACCGTGGGCTATGCCGACCCGAAGCAGGTGCGTGAACTGTTCGAACGCGCCCGCGCCATCGCCGGCGACCGTCTCGCCTGCGGCCACTTCCACGACACGCGCGGCCTCGGCATCGCCAACGTCATGGCCGCCTACGGCACCGGCGAGCGCCGCTTCGACGCCTGCCTGGCCGGCATCGGCGGCTGCCCGCACGCACCGGGCGCCAGCGGCAACGTGGCCACCGAAGACCTGGCGTATCTCTTCGCCAGCATGGGCGACGACACGGGCATCGACTTCCAGGAGCTGATCGCGCTGCGTGCGCGGGTGGCGCAGTGGCTGGAAGGCGAAGCGCTGCACGGCAGCATCGCGCGCGCCGGCTTGCCGAAGACGATGAAGGAGGCCGCATGACCGCGCCGCAACCGCTGCAAGGCCTCCGGGTGGTCGAATTCACCCACATGGTGATGGGCCCCACCTGCGGCATGGTGCTGGCCGACCTGGGCGCCGAGGTCATCAAGGTCGAGCCGATCGACGGCGAAGGCACGCGCCGCCTGCTGGGCGCCGGCGCCGGCTTCTTCCCGATGTTCAACCGCAACAAGAAGAGCATCGGCATCGACCTCAAGCAGCCCGAAGGCGCCGCCGTGGCGAGAAAGCTCGCCGCCAGCGCCGACGTGGTGGCCGAGAACTTCAAGCCCGGCGCCCTGAAGAAGTTCGGCCTCGACCACGCCAGCCTCGCGGCCACGAACCCGCGCCTCGTCTACTGCAGCCACAAGGGTTTCCTGCCCGGCCCGTACGAACACCGCACCGCGCTCGACGAGGTCGTGCAGATGATGGGTGGCCTGGCCTACATGACCGGCCGCCCGGGCGACCCGCTGCGCGCCGGCACGAGCGTGAACGACATCATGGGCGGCCTGTTCGGCGCCATCGGCGTGCTGGGCGCGCTCATCCAGCGCGGCATTACCGGCAAGGGCATGGAAGTGCAGAGCGCGCTCTTCGAGAACAACGTGTTCCTGATGGGCCAGCACATGCTGCAGTTCGCGATGACCGGCCGCCACCCGCAGCCGATGCCCGCGCGCGACAACCCCTGGGCCGTGTACGACGTGTTCACGGTGAAGGACGGCGAGCAGATCTTCCTGGCCGCCGTGAGCGACGCCCAGTTCGCCACCTTCTGCAGCGTGCTGGGCTTCGACGACCTGAAGGCCGACCCCGCGCTGGCCACCAACAACCAGCGCGTGGCGTTGCGCCCGCAGCTGCTGGCGACGCTGCGCGAGCGGCTGGCGCGGCGCAGCGCGGCCGAGCTGTCCGACATCTTCGAGCGCGCCGGCCTGCCCTTCGCGCCCATCCGCAAGCCCGAAGACCTGTACGACGACCCGCACCTGCAGGCCACCGGCGGCCTGGCCGACGTGCAGCTGCCCGACGACGACGGCCGCACCGTGAAGACCACGCTGTTCCCGATCACGATGGACGGCGAGCGCCTGGGCGTGCGCTTGCAGCCGCCGCGCTTCGGGGCGCACACCGATGAACTGCTGCGCGGCCTGGGCTACGCTGACGACCGCATCGAAGACCTCAAGAACAGGGCCCTCGTGGCCTGAACGACGAAGGAGACGACATGACTTCCACCCTCACCCGCCGCACCACGCTCGGCGCCCTCGCCGCCACGCTGGCCGCGCCCGCGTTCGCGCAGGACAAGACCGTGCGCTTCATCCTGCCCAACGCCACCGGCTCGGGGGTGGACGCCATCACGCGCGCCGCGCAGCCGGCACTGGCCAAGGCGCTGGGCCACCCGGTCGTCGTCGACAACCAGCCCGGCGCCGGCGGCATCGTCGGCCTGCAGGCGCTGGCGCGTTCGCCGGCCGACGGCATGACGCTCGGCGTGGTGTCGAACAACGTCGTCATCTTCCCCAGCGTGCTGAAGAGCATCCCGTTCGACATGCCGGGCGACTTCACGCCGATCGCGGTGGTCGGCTACACGCCGGTGGTCCTGGTGGTCAACGCGAAGGTGCCGGCCAGCAACTCGAAGGAGTTCATCGCGCTGCTCAAGCAGAAGGGCGGCGAGATGAATTTCGCCAGCGGCGGCAACGGCACCATCCTGCACCTGGCGGCCGAGATGTTCCTCGACGAGGCCGGCGTGAAGGCGCGCCACATCCCGTACAAGGGCGTCGGCCCGATGATCACCGACCTCATCGGCGGCCAGGTCGAGTTCGCCACCGCCGCGCTGCCCAGCGTGCAGCAGCACCTGAAGAGCGGCGCGCTGAAGGCGATCGGCATCGCGACCTCGCAGCGCACGCCGGCGGCACCCGAGATCCCGACCTTCGCCGAGCAGGGCCTGCCGGGCTACGTGGTCGAGGCCTGGTTCGCCGTCATCGCGCCGAAGGGCCTGCCGGCGGCCGAGGTGCAGCGCGTGCACGCCGCCGTCGTCGCCGCGTTCGGTGACGCCGCCGTCAAGGAGACGATGGCCAAGCAGGGCAACGTGATCAACGTGGCGCCGGCGGACAAGGCGATGCCCTTCTTCCGCAGCGAGCTGGCCAAGTACGCGGCGCTGGTGAAGAAGGCCGGGGTCGAGGCGCAATGAACGGGTGGGGTCGGCTGCTCTTCCTGAGCGACGACCCCGCGCTCGTGCGCGCCCAACTCGAAGGCCGTGACCTCACGCGCGCCCAAGCCGGCGCGCTGCGCGACGAGATCTCCACCGACGAGATCTCGCCGCTGCCGGCGATGGTGCACTTCGACGCCACGCTCGGCCGCCACGCGCACACCGGCTTCACCGCCGACGGCGAACGGCCGATCGCGCGCGATGCGCTGAAGCACGCCTGCATCGGCGTGCTGGTGGCCGGCCGGCGCTACGGCAAGGGCAGCTCGCGCGAACACAGCCCGGTGGCCGAGCGCGCCGCCGGCGTGCGGCTCGTCGTCGCCGAGAGCTTCGAGCGCATCTACCGCCAGAACGCCGACAACCTGGGGCTGTTCACCAGCACCGACCTCGGCCTCGTCGAACGGCTGCAACGCGGCGACACGGTCACGGTCGACGAACTGCTGCGCGGCCGCGACGACCTCGCCGCCGCGATCCTGCGCGCCGGCGGCCTGCTGGCCTACGGCCGGCCCGTCACCGCGGCCGCGCCGCCCGCGCCCGGCCCGAAGACGCTGTTCGAGAAGATCGTCGACCGCCATCGCCTCGCCGGCGCCACCGCGCCGGGCGAAGGCGGCTTCGTGCGTGCCGACCTGCGCTTCATCCACGAGTACTACACCGGCATGGCCGCCTGGCTGCTGGGCGAACGCTTCGGCGATGCGCTCGCGCTGCACGAGCCCGAGACCATCGTCGCCTTCGAGGACCACCTGTCCTACGTGCACCAGAGCCCGGTGCACGTGTCGCAGGGGCTGGTGGGTGGCGTGGCGGCGCTGTCGCGCGCGCACCGCGCCTTCGTGCGGCGCTTCGGCCTGAAGGACCACGGCTACGCGGTGCCGGGGCTCGACGCGGGCGACGCGCGCAATGCCGGCAGCGAGGGCATCTCGCACGCGCTGGTGGCCGAACGCTACGCGCGCCCCGGCACGCTGGTCGTCGGCACCGATTCGCACACGCCGCACAGCGGCGCGCTCGGCTGCGTGGCCTTCGGCGTCGGCACCACCGACATGGCCAACGCCTTCGTCACCGGCGCCGTGCGCTTCACGATGCCCGAGGTGCTGCGCGTGGAGTTCACCGGCACGCGACCCGAGGGCGTGAGCGCGAAGGACCTCGCGCTGCACCTGCTGGCGCTGCCGGAGATCCGCGCCGGCGCCGGTGTCGGCCGGGTGTTCGAGTTCGCCGGCCCGGTGGTGCGCGCACTGTCCACCGACGAACGCACCACGCTGACCAACATGACGGCCGAGCTCGGCGGCTTCACCGGCCTGGTGGAGCCCGACGCCGAGACCGTGCGCTTCCTCGCCGAACGGCGCGGCGAGGCCGTCGCACTCGAACCGTGGATGAAGAGCGACGAAGGCGCGCGCTATGCCGCCGTGATGCGGATCGACTGCACCGCGCTCACGCCGATGGTGGCGCGCCCCGGCGACCCCGGCCTGGGCGTGCCGCTCGGCGCGCTGGACGCGCCGGTGAAGATCGACATCGCCTACGGCGGCAGCTGCACCGCCGGCAAGCGCGAAGACTTCGCCCAGTACCACGCCGTGCTCGCGTGGGCCGCCGCACGCGGCCAACGCGTGGCGCCGCACGTCACGCTGTACCTGCAGTTCGGCACGCTGGACGTGCGCGACTGGTGCGCCGCGCAAGGCCACCTGGCCGCCTTCGAAGCGGTCGGCGCCACGCTGCTGCAGCCTGCCTGCGGCGCCTGCGCGAACTGCGGGCCGGGCGCATCCACCGACGCCGGCCAGGTGACGGTGAGCGCCATCAACCGCAACTTCCCCGGCCGCTCGGGGCCGGGGCAGGTCTGGCTGGCCAGCCCGGCCACGGTGGCGGCGAGCGCCATCGCGGGCGAGCTGTGCTCGTTCGACGAGTTGAAGCGCCGCGCCTGAAGCGTCACGCGGCCACGAACGCGCCGTGCAGGCCGAGCGGCATGGCGCGCGCCATCGTCGCCTGCATCAGCGGCCCCGCCGCCACGCGGCCGGCGTCGAACACCGCCAGCAGCGTCTGCCGCTTCGCCAGGTCGAGCGCGGTGCCGACGAGCCAGCCGTCGCCTTCGCGCGTGGCGCCGGGGCGCGGCACGAAGACATGCTCTTCGACGACCACGTCGGCGCCGTAGCGCCAGGTGTCGGCGCGGCCGCTGTCCAGGTCCAGGCGCGTCACCGCGTCGTGGCCCGGCCGGTCGCCGGCGTCGATGCGCGACGCCATGAACAGCTGCCGGTGCCGCCGCCCGGTGACCGCCGGGTCGATGCGCGGGAACTCCGCCGTCTGCGGCAGCAGCACCTGGCGCGCCGTGCCGCTGCCGAGGTCCAGCGCCACCTGCATCAGCCGCGCGTGCTCGTGCGGCGTGTAGCGGCCGGCCATCGCCTGCTCCAGCCCGGCCGTGGCGTGCCAGGCGTCGGGCGAGCGCATGCAGTCCAGCCGCAGCGTGGCGCCGTCGTCCCAGGCATTGCCGATGTGGAAGACGAACGCGGCCGGCAGCTCGAACCAGCGCGGCGCGTCGAGCCGGTCCTTCGGCAGCACCAGCCCGCGCAGGCCCAGGCCCGGGCGCCACTCGTGGCTGCCCAGGAAGGTGGCGCCTTCCTCGAAGCGCGTGCGCTCGAAGACGAAGGGCGGCAGCAGGAAGACGAGGTGGCGCTCGGTGACGGCGAAGTCGTGCACCATCGGCAGCTGCGGCACCGGCAGCGTGACCGCCTGCGCCAGCCGGCCGTCGGCGCCGATGCGCCACACCACCAGCAGCCCCTGCATCGCCGCGATGCCGAAGTTCCACACGCTGCCGTCGCGCTCGACGCGCGGGTGGGCCGAGAACGGCAGGCCGGTGGTCTCGGGCGACCAGTCCTTGAAGCCGCGCGTCTGCAGCGTCTGCGCGTCCAGCCGCATCGCCGAGCCGCCTTCCCACAGCGCGAGCAGCTCGCCGCCGAACGGCAGCACGCTGGTGTTGGCGGCGTTCATCGAGTCGGCCGTGTTCACCGGGTCGGCGTTCGCCGGGTTGGTGCCGAAGGCGCGCCGCAGCGGCCGGCCGGCCGCGCTCTCGGCGACGAACTTGGGCGTGCGCACGAAGCGCGCGTGATGCGTGATGCCGGCCGGGCCGAGGGCGTAACGCTGCATCAGGCCGTCGCCGTCGAACCAGTGGTGGTAGCGCACACCGCCGGGGGCGTGGCCGGCCGGGCCGTTACGGTAGAAGCTGCCGCGCAGGCCGGCCGGCAGGCGGCCCTGAACGGTCATCGCCAGCGGCTCGGCGTCGGCCTGCAGGGCGGCGAAGCCCAGCGCCCAGGGCGGTGCCTCGGCGGCGCGCGCCGGCAGGGCCAGGGCACCGGCCGCGCCGAGCAGCAGGCGGCTGAAGTCTCTGCGGTCCATGGCGCTCACTCCAGCGTCAGCGCGAGGGTGGTGTCGCCGGTCAGCTCGAAGGCGGCGGCCTCGAACGCCGGCGGCCCGAAGGCGCCGCGCGCGCCGCGGCTGAAGCCGTAGCGCTCGGTCGGCAGGCCGACCAGGTTGCGGTCGAGCTTGCCGCTGCCGTTGGCGTCGTGCATCGCCGACAGCGCGTAGCGGCCGGGTTCGAGGTTGCGGAAGACCAGCACGACCTTGCCGCCGGCCGCCGCGCGCAGCGACGCGACGGCGCTGCCGTCCTTCAGCCAGCCGGTCTCGCCGCGGTACAGCGCCGCGCCGACGAAGCCGTCTGCCGAGGCGGCGTTGGTGATCTCCACCGTCAGGTCGGCGGCGCGCGCCTGCACGGCAAACGCGAGCGCCGACACGGCGGCCACGATCAGGAAGCTCTTCATTCGGGACTCCATCGGAAGTTGTCGATGGGGTCACTCTAGGAATCGCGTTCGCGTGCGGCCAGCGCGCTGCGACGGGCCGGCCGCGGCCGACGCGAAACGCTCACCGCGCGGCGCGAAACGCGGCGCCGCCGCCGCGCAACGCTCAGGCGGCGTGGCTGAAGAGCTTCTCCATCTCGCGCCGCAGCGCGTAGGCGCGCGTCGTCGTGTCGATGGCGACGTCGGCCCAGGTCACGCACTGGCCCTGCGCCACCGGGCGCACCACCTTCACGTCGTGCGCCAGGCCCAGCGGCACGCCGCCGATGGCCTGGCTCTTCGCCGCCGGCAGCAGCTTGCCCCACACCGTGTAGCCGCCTTCGCCGTCGAGCATGTCGCCGGGCTTCAGGTCGCGCTTCGCGGTGGCCACGACGTCGGCGTTCCAGGCGTGCGCCACGCCGGTGGGTTCGCCGCGCAGCGCGAGGCTGGCCACCGAGTAGCCCACTTCCAGACCGATCAGGTGCCAGCGCTTGTAGAGCGTGAAGTAGCGCCCGCTCGGGTCGGTGTGGGCGTTGTATTCCTCGAAGCAGTTCTTGATGTACTCGGTCTCGGCCTCGACGGTGACCCACACGCCCATGCGGATGTCGTACGGGATCTTGCGGCCGTCGGCTTCCAGGCTGGAGATCACCTCGACCATGCCCTTGCGTTCGAGCACGCCGCCTTCGGACTTCGGGCGCGTGACGTAGGGAATGTCCTCCACACTCGCCGGCGGGTACAGCAGGCCGTTGCTCGGCACCGCCAGGCCGGTGGCGTTGCTGACCGCGGTGCTCTCGATGCTGGGCTTGCTGCCGTCGAGGAAGCTGTTGAACATCTTCGGGTTCAGGCCGCCGCGCGCCGCCTGTTCGGGCGTCAGCCCGTAGTAGCCCCACACCGTTTCCGGCGTGCTCTGGCTGAAGTGCGGCAGCCACTTGTGGCCGCGCCCCGCCGCCACCACCGGGAAGCCGCAGGTGCGCGCCCAGTCCACCAGGTCGCAGATCAGCGCCGGCTGGTCGCCGAAGGCCAGCGAGTACAGCACGCCGGCTTCGTGCGCGCGCCGCGCCAGCAGTGCGCCGCAGAAGGCGTCGGCCTCCACCGTGACGTTGACGACGTGCTTGCGGTTCGCGAACGCTTCCAGGCAGTGGTCGACGGCCGCGATCGGATGGCCGGTGCACTCGACGACGATGTCGATCGCCGGGTGGCGCACCAGCGCCTGCCAGTCGTCGCCCACGTGCGTGCTGCCGTCCTTCAGCGCGGCGTCGATGCTGGCGGCCTGCACGCGCTGCGCTTCCCAGCCCACGCGCGCCAGGTTGCGGCAGGCGGCTTCGGGGCTCAGGTCGGCGATGGCGACCAGGTGCACGCCCGGCGTGCGCGGGATCTGCGACAGGTACATCGAGCCGAACTTGCCGGCGCCGATGAGGCCGACGCGGATCGGCCGCCCGTCGGCGGCGCGCTGCTGCAGTTGGCGGTGCAGGCTCATGCGGAGATCTCCGTCAGCGAGGTTTCGAGCGCGCTCGCCGGCATGCCGTCCTTCCACGGCAGGTCGACGGCATAGGGCTTCAACAGGCAATCGTCGGGCAGGCACTCGATGGCACTGAACTCGCGGTGCGCGATGTACTCCGGCCGCTTGAAGCGGCGGATGTGGTTGGACACCGCGCACAGGCTCAGGTAGACGCTGACGCGGTTCCACGGGCTCAGGTTGCTGGTGCTGGCGTGCACCAGGCAGGAATGGAACAGGATCATCGAACCGGCCGGGCCCTTGGGCGACACGATGCCGCCGTTCTTGCCGCCGGCACGGTCGACCAGCTTCGTGATGAGCGCGTTGTCCACCGTCCACAGCGGGTAGCTGGTGGTGGTGAGGTCGTGCTTCGCGTCGATCACGCCCTTGCGGTGGCTGCCGGGGATGAACATCAGCGGGCCGTTGAACTCGTTGACGTCGTCCAGGAAGATGGCCACGTTCATCGCCCGCTCGGTGGGCATCAGGTCGTCGTTCTTCCAGGTGCCGTAGTCCTGGTGCCACTGCCAGACGTCGCCTTCGAAGGCCATCTTGCCGTTGATCTTGAACTGGTGCATGTACAGCTTCTCGGCGAACAGGTCCTCCACCGGCTCGACCATGCGCGGGTGGCGCGCCAGCTTCGCGAAGGGCTCGCTGTACAGGTGGGCCGCGAAGTTGGTGCGCACGGCGTCGCTGCCGCGTTCGCGCACGTTGTAGGCCTCGCGGCGCGCGTAGAGCTCTGGCACCGCGGCGTTCAGCGCCGCCACCTCGTCGGGCTTGAAGAGGCCGGGGAAGAAGAGGTAGCCCTCGGTGTGGAAGGTGTCGATCTGCTGCGGGGTGAGTCTCATCGCGGGTCTCCGGAAGCGAGGGCCTGGGTCAACTGGGCCGACAGGTGCAGGCTGGCCTGGCGGGCATGCAAGGACGCCGCCGCCTCGGCGCGGTCGGCGTCGCCTTCGGCCACCGCGCGGGCGATGGCCTCGTGTTCGTCCCACACCGGGCGGCGCGCCCGGCTGTTCTGCAGCACCGCGCCCATCGCGCGCTGCACGTGGCACCAGTGGGTCTCGGCGCTCTGCGCGATCAGCGGATTGCCGCTGGCGGCATAGAGCGCGCGGTGGAAAGCGAGGTCGGCCTCGATCATGGCCGCGACGTCGCCGCCGCGCGCCACGCGCCGGCCTTCGCGCAGCAGGGCGGCGGGCAGCGCGGCGCGGCGCTCGGCGGCCAGCCGCGCGGCCAGTGCGTCGAGCGCGCCGCGCACCTGGTAGACCTGCACGATCGCCGCCGCCTCCAGCGGCGCCACGCGCAGGCCGCGGCCGGGCGCGTCTTCCACCAGGCCGTCCTTCTTGAGCATGCGCAGCGCCTGCAACACCGGCTGGCGCGACACCGCGAAGCGCGCCGCCAGGTCTTCCTGCGTGACGCGCTCGCCGGGCGCCAGCGCGCCGCTGGCGATGGCCTGCTGCAGCGCGCGATAGGCCTGCTCGGCGAGGTCGGGCGCGGTGTCCAGGCGGTGCAGGGTGGCGGTCATGGCTGTACTCTGTATACGGAATTCTCGGCCGGACCCCGGCCACCCCGCCTACGGAGATACCCCGGGCCGCGCGCGCGGCACACTCGCACCATGGCCGACGAACGCTTCCCCGACATCCGCGACGGCGTGCGCGCCCTCTGCGCCGGCTTCCCCGCCGAGTACCACCGCGAGGTCGACGCCCGCCGCGGCTACCCCGAGGCCTTCGTCGACGCGCTGACGAAGGCCGGCTGGCTGGCCGCGCTGATCCCGCAGGAGTACGGCGGCTCCGGCCTCGGCCTCGCCGAGGCGAGCGTGATCATGGAAGAGATCAACCGCAGCGGCGGCAACGCCGGCGCCTGCCACGGCCAGATGTACAACATGGGCACGCTGCTGCGCCACGGCTCTGCCGAACAGAAGCAGCGCTGGCTGCCCGCCATCGCACGCGGCGAACTGCGCCTGCAGAGCATGGGCGTCACCGAGCCCGGCACCGGCACCGACACGACGAAGATCAAGACCACCGCCGTGAAGCGTGGCGACCGCTGGGTCGTCAA
>CAUJHQ010000011.1 GCA_963204815.1 Pseudomonadota bacterium
CCTGGTAGCTCTTCAGCGCGGAGGCCTTGTCGCGGTCGAACGAGTACGCGTCCTTCATCGTGAACTCGCGCCCGCGCATGACGCCGAAGCGCGGCCGGCGCTCGTCGCGGAACTTCGTCTGGATGTGATAGAAGTTCCGCGGCAGTTGCTTGTAGCTGCGCAGTTCCTGGCGCGCGATGTCGGTGATGACTTCTTCGCTGGTGGGCTGGATCACGAAGTCGCGATCGTGCCGGTCCTTCACACGCAGCAGCTCGGGCCCGTAGGCCTGGAAGCGGCCGGTCTCCTGCCAGAGCTCGGCCGGCTGCACCACCGGCATCAGCAGTTCGACGGCACCGGCGCGGTTCATCTCCTCGCGGATGATGCCTTCCACCTTGCGGATGACGCGCAGGCCCATCGGCATGTAGTTGTAGATGCCGGCGCCCAGGCGCTTGATGAAGCCGGCGCGCATCATCAGCTGGTGGCTGACGATCTCGGCGTCGGCGGGCGCTTCCTTGAGCGTGGAGATGAAGGTCTGCGAGGCTTTCATGCGGGCGTGGTGGAGGCGTGCTTCAAGGGCCCTTCGCGACCGCCGCCCGGATGCGGGAAAGCGAGGGTACACGCGTCGCAGTGGCCCGGTGCAATAATGAAAACAGTCACAAATTCGGGGTCCGATTATGCTCGACAGGGAAGGCTTCAGGCCCAACGTCGGCATCGTCCTGCTGAACACGCGCAACCAGGTCTTCTGGGGCAAGCGGCTCAAGACGCACTCCTGGCAGTTTCCACAGGGCGGCATCAAGCACGGCGAGTCGCCTGAACAGGCGATGTTCCGGGAGTTGCACGAAGAGGTGGGCTTGATGCCCGAGCACGTGCAGATCATCGGCCGCACGCGCGACTGGCTGCGCTACGAGGTACCCGAGCACTTCATCCGCAAGGACGCCCGCGGCCACTACAAGGGGCAGAAGCAGATCTGGTTCCTGCTGCGCCTGCTGGGCCGCGACAGCGACATGAATCTGCGCGCGACCGACCACCCCGAATTCGACGCCTGGCGCTGGAACGACTACTGGGTGCCGCTGGACGTCGTCATCGAGTTCAAGCGCGGCGTCTACGAGATGGCGCTGACCGAACTCGCGCGTTTCCTGCCGCGCGTGAACCATCACAACCGCTACCTGCGTTCGGGCATGCGCGCGAACCGGCACGACGAGACACCGACCCCGCCGCCGGTGCCTTCCGAAGGCTGAACGGCGTCAGACGAGGACCAGGTTGGTCCGGTGGATCAGCTCGGGCTCGTTCGCGAAGCCCAGCAGCGCCTCGATCTGCGACGAAGGCTTGCGCGCGATGAGTCGCGCTTCGGTCGACGAGTAGTTGGCCAGGCCGCGCGCCAGTTCGGCGCCCGACGGTGCGCGCACCGAGATCACGTCACCCCGGATGAAGTCACCGGTGACGTCGACGACGCCGATCGGCAGCAGGCTCTTGCCTTCGTCGCGCAGCTTGGCCACGGCCCCCTCGTCGACGGTGACCGCGCCGCGCATCTGCAGGTGGTCGACCATCCACTGCTTGCGCGCTGCCAGCTTCGGCGTGCCGGCGACGAGCGCGGTGCCGATCGCTTCCCCACGCGCCAGCCGCAGCAGCACGTCGGGCTCGCGGCCCCACGCGATGACGGTGCTGGCACCGCTGCCCGCCGCGCGCTTGGCGGCCAGGATCTTCGTGATCATGCCGCCTCGCCCCAGGCTGGAGCCGGCGCCGCCAGCCATCAGCTCGAGCGCCGGGTCGCCGGCGGTCGCGACGTCGATGAATCGGGCCGCCGGATCCTTGCGCGGGTCGGCGCTGTAGAGGCCACGCTGGTCGGTGAGGATGACGAGCGCGTCGGCCTCGACGAGGTTGGCGACCAGCGCACCCAGCGTGTCGTTGTCGCCGAACTTGATCTCGTCGGTGACGACGGTGTCGTTCTCGTTGATCACCGGCAGCACGTTCAGCGACAGCAACGTCAGCAGTGTGGAACGCGCGTTGAGATAACGCTCGCGATCGGCGAGGTCGGCATGCGTCAGCAGCACCTGCGCGCTGTGCAGGCCCTGCTCCGACAGGCGCGACTCGTACATCTGCGCCAGGCCCATCTGGCCGACGGCGGCAGCGGCCTGCAGCTCGTGGATTTCCTTCGGCCGCGCCGCCCAGCCCAGGCGCTTCATGCCTTCGGCGATGGCGCCGCTGGACACCATCACCAGCTCGCGCCCTTCACGCGCCAGCACGGCGAGCTGGCGCGCCCAGTTGCCGATGGCCTCGGCGTCGACACCGCGGCCTTCGTTCGTGACAAGGCTGGAGCCGACCTTGACGACGATGCGGCGGGCCGCGTGAAGGACGCTACTCATGGCCGATCTGGTCGTCGAAGCGCAGGTCGGGCAACGGCTTCTCGCGCTGCTGCTCCGCGATGTGGTTGTGGATCTTCTCGATCATCGGCTGCAGGCCCTCGCGTGCCAGCGCCGAGATCGCGAACACCGGCCCCTTCCAGCGGAATCGTCGAACGAAGTCGGCGATGCGCGCCTCGCGCTCCTCGACCGGCACCATGTCCAGCTTGTTGAGCACCAGCCAGCGCGGCTTCGCGTGCAGCTTGGGGTCGTACTTCTTCAGTTCGGCGACGATCGCGCGCGCCTGCTTGACGGGGTCGACACCCTCGTCGAACGGAGCCATGTCGACCA
>CAUJHQ010000012.1 GCA_963204815.1 Pseudomonadota bacterium
TCGAGGCCGAACTCGAACTTCGTGTCGGCGATGATGATGCCCCGGGCCAGCGCATGCTCCGCCGCTGCGCCGTACAGGCGCAGCGCGACGTCCCGCACCTGCGCCGCCAGCGGGGCGCCGATCAGGGCCTCCACCTGGGCGTACGAGATGTTCTCGTCGTGGTCGCCCGCCTCGGCCTTCGTCGCCGGCGTGAAGATCGGCTGCGGCAGCCGGCTGGCGAGCTTCAACCCCGGCGGCAGCGGCACGCCGCACACGCTCTGCGTCTGCTGGTACTCCTTCCAACCCGAGCCCGCCAGGTAGCCGCGCACCACGGCCTCGATCGGCAGCGGCTTCAGCCGCTTCACCAGCATCGAGCGGCCGCGCACCTGAGCCACCTCGTCGGGCGCCACCACCGAAGCCGGGTCCTCGCCGGTCAGGTGGTTCGGCACGATGTCCTTCAGCAGGTCGAACCAGAACAGCGCCATCTGCGTCAGCAACTCGCCCTTGCCGGGGATCGGGTCGTCGAGCACCACGTCGAAGGCCGACAGCCGGTCGCTCGCCACCATCAGGATGCGGTCGCTGCCCACCGCGTAGTTGTCGCGCACCTTGCCGCGGGCCAGCAGCGGAAGCGAGTGCAGGGTCGACTGGTGCAGGGCGGTGGTCATGGCGAAGGCTCTTCGGATGGGGCGTGAAAGGCGAAAGTGTGCCCCGGAAACGACGAGGGGCCGCCGCAGCGACCCCCTTGTCCGGTCAGTTCAGGCCCGGCGGCGTCAGGCCACGACCTGCTTCAGCGCCCCGCTGGCGTACTGGCGCGCCACCTCCGGCAGCGTCATCGGCTTGATCTTGCCCGCCTGGCCTTCGCAGCCGAACTGCAGGTAGCGCTCCTTGCAGATCGCCTTCGCCGCCTCACGCGCGGGCTTGAGCCACTCGCGGGCGTCGAACTTCTCCGGGTTCTCGGCCAGGAACTTGCGCACCGCGCCGGTCATCGCCAGGCGGATGTCGGTGTCGATGTTGATCTTGCGCACGCCGTGCTTGATGGCTTCCTGGATCTCCTCGACCGGCACGCCGAAGGTCTCCTTCATCTGCCCGCCGTACTGGCGGATGATGGCCAGCAGTTCCTGCGGCACGCTCGAAGAACCGTGCATCACCAGGTGCGTGTTCGGGATGCGCTGGTGGATTTCCTTCACGCGGCCGATGGCCAGGATGTCGCCGGTGGGCTTGCGGGTGAACTTGTAGGCGCCGTGGCTGGTGCCGATGGCGATGGCCAGCGCGTCGAGCTGCGTCGCCTTGACGAACTGCGCGGCCTCTTCCGGGTCGGTCAGCAGCGCGCTGTGGTCGAGCTTGCCGACGGCGCCGATGCCGTCTTCCTCGCCCGCCTCGCCGGTCTCCAGGCTGCCCAGGCAGCCGAGTTCGCCCTCGACGGTGACGCCCACCCGGTGCGCCATCTCGACCACCTTGCGCGTGACGTCGATGTTGTAGTCGAAGCTCGCCGGTGTCTTGCCGTCTTCGCGCAGCGAGCCGTCCATCATCACCGAGCCGAAGCCCAGGTCGATGGCGCCCTGGCAGATCGCCGGCGTCTGGCCATGGTCCTGGTGCATCACGAGCGGGATCTTCGGATACGCCTCGACGGCCGCCTGGATCAGGTGCTTGATGAAGGCCTCGCCGGCGTACTTGCGCGCACCGGCGCTGGCCTGCAGGATCACCGGCGCGCCCACCTCGTCGGCGGCGGCCATCACCGCCTGCACCTGTTCGAGGTTGTTCACGTTGAAGGCCGGAATGCCGTAGCCGTTCTCGGCGGCGTGGTCGAGCAGTTGGCGCATCGAAACGAGTGGCATGGTCGTGTCCCGTGGGCAGTGGTGGATTCGGCAGGCGCCGGCGTGCGTAACCGGGCGGTAACTGGCCGGAATTCTAGTCCCCGGCCCCGGCACGGAAATGGCCTGCGAAGGGCCTGCTTTTCGGGCTCAAGTCACATCTGCTCTGCCCGGAGACTCGGCACCTCGCACGTGGCGGCCGCTCGCCACCGGAAAGGTCCGACCTCATGGCCCGCATCGATCTGAACGCCATCACCCAGTGGATCACCGTCGCCGCGCAGCGCGACGGCGCGAACCTGCCTGCCCTGGTGATGGATCGCCTGGGCATCGGCCGGCGCCGCGCGCTCGCGCTGCTGGCGCGCCTGGTGGCCGCGCAGTGGCTGCTGCGCGAAGGTCCGACGCGCCAGCCGCGCTGGCGGCCCGGCACGCTCAAGCAGGTGGTGCACCGCTACGCGATCGACGGGCTGCAGGAAGACCTGCCGTGGCAGCGCGACTTCGCCCCCTTCTTCGACCTGCAGCCGAACGTGGCGCGCCTCGCGCAGCACGCCTTCAGCGAGCTGCTGAACAACGCCATCGACCACAGCGGCGGCACGCTCGTCACCGTGTCGGTGCGGCAGACGGCGCTGCATCTGCAGATGCTGGTGTCCGACGACGGCTGCGGCGTCTTCGAACGCATACAGCGCGACTTCCAGATCGACGACCCCACGCTGGCGATGCTGGAGCTGTCCAAGGGCAAGCTCAGCACCCAGCCCGACCGCCACAGCGGCCACGGCCTGTTCTTCACCTCGCGCCTGGCCGACATGTTCGACCTGCACGCGAACCGCCATGCCTTCCAGTTCCGCGGCTGGGACCGCCGCCGCTGGCACGCCAGCCGGCCGATGGCGCACGAAGGCACCTCGGCCTACGTTGCGATCGCGCTCGACACCGAGCGCACGCTCGACGCGGTGCTGCGCGCCCACAGCCACGACGGCGCCGGCTACGCCTTCGAGACGACGCAGGTCGCGCTCGGCCTCATGACCGGCCCGGCCACCGGGCTGGAGTCGCGCGCGCAGGCCAAGCGGGTGGCCTCGCGGCTGCAGCGCTTCCGCCGCGCCGAGGTCGACTTCAGCGGCATCGCCGACATCGGCCACGGCTTCGCCGACGAGTTGTTCCGCGTGTTCCCGCGCGCGCACCCGGCGCTGGAACTGGTGCCGGTGGGCATGGCGCCGCGCGTCGCGGCGATGATCGCCAGCGTTCAGGCCGCCGCCTGACCGCCGCGCCGGGTCAGCCGACCCGGCACACCTTCAGCATGTTGGTCCCACCGGGGTGGCCCATCGGCTCGCCGCAGGTGATGGCGTAGGTGTCGCCCGGCTTCAACACGCCGCGCTCGACGAGCAGGCGCTCGGCGATGGCCAGCGCCTCGTCGCGGTCGGACACCTTGGGCATCAGCAGCGGCCGCACGTTGCGGAACAGCGTCATGCGGCGCTGCGAGGTCTGCTGCGACGTGAGCCCGTAGATCGGCACCTTGATGTTGTGGCGGCTCATCCAGAGCGCCGTCGAGCCCGATTCCGTCAGCGCCAGGATCGCCTTGCAGCCCAGGTGGTGCGCCGTGAACAGCGCGCCCATCGCGATGCTCTGGTCGATGCGGCCGAAGCGCTTGTTGGTGAAGTCAGTCTCGATCGACACGTCGTCGGCCGCCTCGGCCTCGAGCGCGATGGCCGCCATCTGCGTGATCGTCTCCACCGGGTACTTGCCGGCGGCCGTCTCGGCGCTCAGCATGACGGCGTCGGTGCCGTCGAGCACTGCGTTGGCGACGTCGCTCACCTCGGCGCGCGTCGGCACCGCGTTGACGATCATCGACTCCATCATCTGCGTCGCGGTGATGACCACCTTGTCCATCTCGCGCGCCATGCGGATCATGCGCTTCTGCAGCGCCGGCACCGCCGCGTTGCCGACCTCCACCGCGAGGTCGCCGCGCGCCACCATGATGCCGTCGGAGGCGCGCAGGATCTGGTCGAGCACGGGAATCGCCTCGCTGCGCTCGATCTTGGCGATCAGCGCCGGCTTGTGGCGCCACGGCTCGCCGGCCACGTTGGCGAGCTGGCGCGCCATCTCCATGTCGGTCGCGCTCTTCGGGAAGCTGACGGCGAGGAAGTCGCACTGGAAGCTCATCGCGGTGCGGATGTCCTCCATGTCCTTGGCCGTCAGCGCCGGCGCCGTGAGGCCGCCACCGGCCTTGTTGATGCCCTTGTTGTTGCTGAGCTCCCCGCCCACCACCACGCGCGTGATGACCTGGTCGCCGAGCACCTGGTCGACCGTCAGGCGCAGCAGGCCGTCGTTCAGCAGCAGCGTGTCGCCGGGGCGCACGTCGCGCGGCAGGTCCTTGTAGTCGAGGCCGACGATCTCCAGATTGCCCGGCTCGGTGCGCGCGGCGTCGAGCACGAAGCGCTGGCCGTTCTCGAGCATGACCTTGCCGCCCTCGAACTTGCCGACGCGGATCTTCGGCCCCTGCAGGTCGGCCATGATGGCCACTTCCTTGCCGGCGCGTGCCGCCACGTCGCGCACGAGTTGCGCGCGGGCGATGTGGTCCTCGGCCTTGCCGTGGCTGAAGTTCAGGCGGACGACGTCGACGCCGGCGCGGATCATGGCCTCCAGAACGTCCGGCGAGGACGAGGCGGGGCCGAGCGTGGCGACGATCTTGGTGGCGCGCATGGGCGGTGTTCTCCTGGGGAATCGCGTGCGGGAGCTTGCAGGCGAAATGCGCGGCGATTATCGGCGCCGCGCCGCGGCCGCGATTACCGCTGGGTTACCTCGGCCGCATCGGCCACCGCCAGCGCCGTCATGTTGACGACGCGCCGCACCGTCGACGACGGCGTGAGGATGTGCGCCGGCTTCGCCGCGCCCAGCAGCACCGGGCCCACGGTGACGCCCTGGCCGCCGGTCATCTTCAGGACGTTGAAGAGGATGTTGGCGGCATCCAGGTTGGGCAGCACCAGCAGGTTGGCGCTGCCTTCCAGCGTGCTCTCGGGCAGGAAGCCGCGCCGCACACTCTCGGAGAGCGCGGCGTCGCCCTGCATCTCGCCGTCGCTCTGCAGGTCGGCCGGCGCGCGCTCGCGGAACAGCAGGTGCGCCTCGCGCATGCGGCGCGCCGAGGCGCGCGTGCTGCTGCCGAACATCGAGTGCGACAGGAAGGCCACCTTCGGCGGCACGCCGAAGCGCCGCACCTCGGCGGCGGCCATCATGGCGATGTCGGCCAGCTCCTCGGCGCTCGGCTCCTCGTTGACGAAGGCATCGGTGATGAACAGCGTGTGCGAAGGCAGCATCAGCGCGTTCATCGCCGCCATCGTGCGCGCGCCGGCCTTGCGGCCGATGACGTTGCGCACGTGGTCCAGGTGCTGGTCGTAGCGGCCGACCAGGCCGCAGAGCATGGCGTCGGCCTCGCCTCGGCGCAGCATCAGGCTGGAGATCAGCGTGTTCGAGCGCCGCACCGCGGCCTTCGCGACGTCGGGCGTGACGCCTTCGCGCGCCATCAGGCCGCGGTAGGTTTCCCAGTACTCGCGGAAGCGGGTGTCGTTCTCGGGGTCGACGAGCTCGAAGTCGCGGCCCGCCACCAGCCGCAGGCCGGCGCGCTCGATGCGCATCTTCACGACGTCCGGCCGGCCGACGAGGATGGGCTTGGCGATGCCTTCGTCCAGCACCACCTGCACCGCGCGCAGCGTGCGCTCGTCCTCCCCCTCGGCGTAGACCACGCGCGCCGGCCGCCGCTTCGCGGCCGCGAACACCGGCCGCATGAACATGCCGGTCTGGTACACGAAGCGCGACAGCGAATCGCGGTAGGCGTCGAGGTCGGCGATCGGCCGCGTCGCCACGCCGCTCTCGGCCGCCGCCTTCGCCACCGCGGGCGCGATGCGCAGGATCAGCCGCACGTCGAAAGGCTTCGGGATGATGTAGTCGGGCCCGAACGCGAGTTCCTGGCCGGCGTACGCGGCCGCCACCTCGTCGCTCAGCTCGGCCTTCGCCAGCGCCGCGATCTCGCGCACGCAGGCGAGCTTCATCTCCTCGGTGATCTTGGTCGCGCCGCAATCGAGCGCGCCGCGGAAGATGTACGGGAAGCAGAGCACGTTGTTGACCTGGTTCGGGTAGTCCGAACGCCCGGTCGCGACGATGCAGTCCGGCCGCGCCGCCTTCGCCAGTTCGGGGCGGATCTCGGGCTCGGGGTTGGCCAGCGCCAGGATGATGGGCTTGGTGCCCATGGACAGCACCATCTCGGCCGACAGCACGCCGGCGGCGCTGCAGCCCAGGAACACGTCGGCGCCCTTCACCACGTCGGCCAGCGTCTTCGCCTCGGTGTTCTGGCAGTAGCGCTTCTTGCTCTCGTCGAGCTTGTCGCCCCGCCCTTCGCGGATCACGCCCTTGCTGTCGACGACGAAGATGTGCTCGCGCTTGACGCCCAGGCCCACCATCACGTCCAGGCAGGCGATGGCGGCGGCACCGGCGCCGGACACCGCCACCTTCACGTCGCCGATCTTCTTGCCCACCAGTTCCAGCCCGTTCAGCAGCGCGGCGGCGCTGATGATCGCGGTGCCGTGCTGGTCGTCGTGGAAGACGGGGATGTTCATGCGCTCGCGCAGCTTCTTCTCGATGTAGAAGCACTCGGGCGCCTTGATGTCCTCGAGGTTCACGCCGCCCAGCGTGGGCTCGAGCGCGGCGATGATGTCGACCAGCTTGTCGGGGTCGCGCTCGGCGAGCTCGATGTCGAAGACGTCGATGCCGGCGAACTTCTTGAACAGGCAGCCCTTGCCCTCCATCACCGGCTTGCCGGCGAGCGGGCCGATGTCGCCCAGCCCGAGCACCGCGGTGCCGTTGGTGACCACGCCCACGAGGTTGCCGCGCGACGTGTACTCGGCCGCCAGCGTCGGGTCGGCCTCGATCGCCAGGCAGGCGTACGCGACACCGGGCGAGTAGGCGAGCGACAGGTCGCGCTGGTTCGACAGCGGCTTCGTCGGCGTGACCGAGATCTTGCCGCGCGTGGGTGCGCGGTGGTACTCGAGCGCAGCGTCGCGCAGGGCCTGTTCGGCGTCGGAAAGCGGCTTGTTCACGGGGCTTGTCTCCTCGTCTTCTTCGCGAAGGAAGCGCGAGGTTACGCCCGAACCCTGCCGGCGGCGAAGCGCGGGGCCGAATTCAGCTTCGACCGCCGCAGGGGCAATCCGGCTCAGCCGTTGGCGCGCCGGGACAGGATCTCGAACGCCGGCAGCGTCTTGCCTTCCAGCACTTCGAGGAAGGCGCCGCCGCCGGTGGAGATGTAGCCCACCTGCTGCTCGATGCCGTACTTGGCGATCGCCGCGAGCGTGTCGCCGCCGCCGGCGATGCTGAAGGCGCTGCTTGCGGCCACCGCGCGCGCGATCGCCTCGGTGCCCTTGGAGAACGCGTCGAACTCGAACACGCCGACCGGGCCGTTCCAGACGATGGTGCCGGCAGCCTTGAGCTTGTCGGCCAGGATCGCGGCAGTCTTCGGTCCGATGTCGAGGATGAGGTCGTCGGCGGCGACGTCGGTCGCGGCCTTCACGGTGGCGGTGGCGTCGGCCTTGAACTCCTTGGCGACGACCACGTCGACCGGGATCGGCACCTCGGCGCCGCGCGCCTTCATCGCGTCGATCACGGCCTTGGCGTCGTTCACGAGGTCGGCCTCGACCAGGCTCTTGCCGATGGGCAGGCCGGCGGCGAGCATGAAGGTGTTGGCGATGCCGCCGCCGACGACGAGGCCGTCGACCTTGCTCGCCAGGCTCTGCAGGATGGTGAGCTTGGTGCTGACCTTGCTGCCGGCGACGATGGCCACCAGCGGCCGCCGCGGCTGCGCCAGCGCCTTCGTCACGGCGTCGATCTCGGCGGCCAGCAGCGGGCCGGCGCAGGCCACCTTCGCGTACTGGGCGATGCCGTAGGTGCTGGCCTCGGCGCGGTGCGCGGTGCCGAAGGCGTCGTGCACGAAGACGTCGCACAGCGCGGCCATCTTGCGCGCCAGCGCCTCGTCGTTCTTCTTCTCGCCCTTGTTGACGCGGCAGTTCTCGAGCAGCACGACCTGGCCCGGCGCGACGGTCACGCCGTCGACCCAGTTCGCCACCAACGGCACTTCGCGGCCGAGCAACTCGCCCAGGCGCTTCGCGACCGGCGCGAGCGAGTCCTCGGGCTTGAACGCGCCTTCGGTCGGGCGGCCCAGGTGCGAGGTGACCATCACGGCGGCGCCGGCGTCGAGCGCCATCTGGATGCAGGGCACCGAGGCGCGGACACGCGTGTCCTCGGTGATCCTGCCGTCGTCGTCCTGCGGCACGTTGAGGTCGGCGCGGATGAAGACGCGCTGGCCGCGCACGCGGCCGGCAGCGATGAGGTCGGAAAAGCGGGTGACGTTCATGGTGGTGGGACGGCGGGCAGTGGAGAAACCGGGTGTTGGCCCGTAGTTTCGCTCAAGCCCGGCCGCTCACCACCCGAATCCGAGGCGCAAGGTCAGCATCGTCGCGGTGCCGGCGACGATGGTGCCCAGGATGCTGCGGCGCCAGAAGAACCAGGCCGCACCGGCGGCGGCGGCGAAGATGCGGGCGTCCTGCCAGGTGCCGATCAGTTGCCCCTGCGTCATCAGGATCTCGGGCGCGATCACGGCTGCCATCGCCGCCAACGGCGCGTAGCGCAGGCCCTGGCGCAACCAGCCGGGCATCGGCAGGTCGCGCGAAGGCAGGATGAAGAAGCCGCGCGTGAACAGCGTGATCGCGGCCAGGCCGACGATCGTGATGACGGACTCCCAGGTGCTCACGGTTCAGGTCTCGTCGTCCAGCGGCGCCGGCGTGCGCGCGCTGGTGTGGTCCAGCAGCAGGCCGATGGCCACCGCGGCCGCGATGGCGACCACGATGTTCAGCTTGAGCGGCAGCGCATAGGCCGCCAGCGCCGCGCAGCCGGCGACGCCGGCGGCGGCGACCGAGGCCTTGTCGGTGAGCAGCGAGCACATCAGCCCGACCAGCGCCACCGTGCCCGCGAAGCCGATGCCCCACTCGGTGGGGATCGCCTCGCCGGCGAAGATGCCGATCATCGACGGCACCTGCCACGAGCACCAGTTCAACAGCGCGCCGCCCCAGAAGTACTGCAGCTGTTCGGGCGCCGGCTCGGGCTTCGGGAAGCGGCGCATGAACATCACGTAGTTCAGGTCGGCCGTGAAGTACGACAGCCGCACGCGCTGCGCCAGCGGGTAGCCGGCGAAGTACGGCCGCCACGTGGCGCTGAAGATGACGAAGCGCAGGTTCACGCAGGCCGCGGTGGCCCACACCACCCAGATCGGCGCGCCGCTGGCCATCAGCGGCAACGCCGCCAGCTGCGCCGTGCCGGCGAAGACGAGCAGCGACATCAGCACCGCCATCGGCACCGGCAGACCGCTCTTGACCATCGTGACGCCGGTCACCAGCCCCCAGGCGGCGATGCCGAGCGCGATGCCGGCCATCTCGCTGGCGCCGCGCCTGAACTCCGGGTGGCGCCAGCTTGCTGACCCTGAAACCATGCGCCGCATTGTCCCATCGGGCAGGCGGCGGGAATGCCGCGCCGGTGCGGCGCGAACGCGGTCTTGCCGCGCCGCCGTCAGCGCTTGCGGACGGTGCCGCTGCCAGCGGCCGACAGATTCACGGCAGCGGCGGCGCCGCCGTAGCGCACGTCGCCGCTGCCGGCCACCGACACGTCGAGCGACCGGTTCGCGGTGACGTTCGCGTTGCCGCTGCCGGCGATGCGCACCGAGACCTCGTCGGCGACCAGGGCGCCGAGGTCGGCGTCGCCGCTGCCGGCGATGCCCAGCTTCAGCTGCCTGGCGCGGCCCGCGCCGACGACATCGCCGCTGCCGGCGATGCTGAGCTCGAGGCGGTCGGTGTCGAGGCCGGCGAGCCGGGCGTCGCTGCTGCCGGCGATCGTCAGCTTCAGTGCCGGCGTCGCCAGCGACTCGACGCGCACGTCGCCCGAACCGGCGCTGGTGATGGCGCGCAGTTGCACGACGTCGACCGTGACCTTCACCGTGTCGCCGCGCCAGGACAGGCTCTCGCCGCGCTTCGTGCGCACGACGAGCGTGCGGCCGTGCGCGCGGCTCTCGACCACGGTCTCGATGACCGGCAGCAGGTTGTCGTCGGCCTGCACCGAGACTGCGGCCTTTGCGGCCTGGCGCACGACGATGTCGATCGCGCCTTCGGTCGTGATGGCGTCGAAGTCGCCGACCTCGCGCGCCTCGGTCGCGACCTTGCCGGAGCCGACGGTGCGTGCCTCCGCCGGCGGCGCGAACGACAGCACGGCGCCGGCGAGCAACGCGGTGACGATGGAAGCAAGGGTGCGCATGGAAGGTCCTCCGGCTCGGGTGTGCGGAGGACTGTGCCGCGGCGCGCGCGTGGCCGCCGCACGCGGGCGACGGACTGCAGCGGCAGGCGACGGCCTGCCGGCCGGTGGACGTCAGCCGTGGCCGCCGGCCGCCTTGCCCTTCTTGCCGCCGGCCTCGCCGTCGTCGCTGGCGGTGGCGGCGGGTGCCGGCACGACGGCCTGCGGTGCGACGCTCTCGATCTTGTTCTCGCGCATGTAGTCGTTCATCTCGCGCCAGCCGGCGAAGACGGCGGCCTTGTCGGCCTTCTTGTTCAGCGCGTAGCAGTCCTCGATGGCACGGCCGGCGTGGCGGCAGGCGCCGCCGACAGCCTTGCCCTCGGCCTCCTTGCGGCCGGCGACGGCGCTCGCGGATTCAAGGCCGAGCGCATCGCAGCCGCCGAGCAGCAGCAGGCCGGAAGCAACGAGGGAAACGGCAAGGAAGCGGCGCATGGCGGGGCGGGCAGGAGGGGACCTGCCCGGGATATCGGCGCCGGCGCCGTCAGACTTGAGCCGGTGCGGCGGCCGCCTGCGCACGAAGGCGCTCGATACGCAGCGCCGTGCTCGGGTGCCCGCCCGGGCGGCCGGCAGGCACGACGAGCAAGGCCGCGGTCTGCGGGTGGCGCTCGGCAGCGCGCGGGCCGCGCCGGGTGGCGGCACGCTCGACGCGCGCCAGCGCGTCGGCCAGCGCCTGCGGGTCGCCGCAGAGGCGGCCGGCCTCGCGGTCGGCGTCGAATTCGCGCGCCGCGTCGAGCGCCAGCGCCAGCAGTGCGGCCGTGAGCGGCGCCAGCGCGGCCAGCAGCCAGGCGGGCGCGGCACCGTCCTCGGTGTCGTCGTCGCCGAGCATCAGCGCGCCGGCGATCGCCAAGGCCAGCATCGGCAGCGCGCCGGCCAGCGCCACGCACAGCGCGGCCGCCCCGGTGTCGCGGCGGCGGATGTGCGCAATCTCGTGGGCGATGACGGCGCGCAGTTCGCGTTCGGGCAGCAGCGCGACCAGCCCGGTGGTCAGCACGACGGCGGCGCGGCTCGGCACGACGCCGGTGGCGAAAGCGGCCGGCGCCGGGTCGTCGACCAACCACAGGCGCGGCGCCGGCACACCGGCCGCGGCCGCAAGCGCCTGCACGATGCCGGCCAGGGCCGGCGCCGACGTGGCGTCGACCGGCCGCGCGCGGTAAAGGCGGCGCAACAGCGCACCGGCGCCGAGCGTCACGCCTGCGCCCACCGCGGCCCCGGCCGCCACGGCCGGCCCCAGCGCCGACGGGCCCGCCAGCGCGACGAGCACGGCCGCAACGCCAGCGGCGAGCGCGGCACACAGCAGGGCGATGCGGACGGTGGGGTTCACGGCAGGGCGACGGATCGACAGCCGTGGTTGTAGTTCAAGCCGCCGTGGCGGCGAGCCGTTGCCCTGCAGTGACCGGATGGCCGTGAAGGAAATCCGCCACCGCGAGCCGGCGCCCGCCGGCGGCCTGCAGTTGCAGCAGTTCGAGCGCGCCTTCGCCGCAGGCGACGACGAAACGGTCGCCGCCGGCGAGCACCAGGCCCGGCGTGCCACGGCCCGGCACCACGCGGGCGCGCCAGAGCTTCACCGCGGCACCGTCGAGCGCGAAGCTGCAGCCCGGTAAGGGATCGAAGGCGCGCACGCGGCGTTCGATCTGCGCCGCCGGCAACGCCCAGTCGATCGCGCCTTCGGCCTTGTCGATCTTGTGGGCATAGGTGACACCGGCCTCGGGTTGCGGCTGCGGCCGCAGCGTGTCGAGTTCGCGCAGCGCCTGCACCACGAGCCCGGCGCCGAGCGCGGCGAGGCGGTCGTGCAGCGTGGCGGTGCTGTCGTCGTCGGCGATCGGCGACGCTTGCGCGAGCAGCATCGCACCGGTGTCCAGGCCGGCGTCCATCTGCATGATCGTGATGCCGGTCTCGGCGTCGCCGGCCTCGATGGCGCGGTGGATCGGCGCCGCGCCGCGCCAGCGCGGCAGCAGCGAGCCGTGGATGTTCAGGCAGCCGCGACGCGGCAGCGACAGCACCCACTGCGGCAGGATCAACCCGTAGGCGGCCACGACCATCACCTCGGGCGCCGCCGCTTCGAGCGCAGCCCGTGCCGCCTGCGCGTCGTCCGGGTACTTGCCGTCCAGCCGCAGGCTGCGCGGCTGCGCCACCGGCAGGCCGCGCTCCAGCGCGGCGGCCTTCACCGGCGAAGGCTGCAGCTTCAGGCCGCGGCCGGCCGGGCGGTCCGGCTGCGTCAGCACCAGCGGCACCTCGTGGCCGGCGGCGCAGATCGCCTCGAGCGCGACACGCGCGAACTCCGGCGTGCCGGCAAAGGCGACCTTCATGCGGCGGTGCTCAGGCGCGCTGCTCTTCGCGCGACTTCTTCAGCATCTTGGTCTTGATGCGGTCGCGCTTGAGCAGGCTCAGGTACTCCACGAACACGCGGCCCATCAGGTGGTCCATCTCGTGCTGCACGCAGACCGCGGCCAGGCCTTCGCACTCCATCTCGAACCACTCGCCGTCGCGCCCCATCGCTCGCACCTTCACGCGGGCGTGGCGCTCGACCTTGTCGTAGACCTGCGGCACCGACAGGCAACCCTCTTCCGAGACCTTCATCTCGGCGCTCTTCTCGACGAGCTCGGGGTTGACCAGCACGATCGGGTGGTCGCGCTGCTCGGTCGTGTCCATCACGATCACGCGCTCGTGCACGTCGACCTGCGTCGCCGCCAGGCCCACGCCTTCGGCGTCGTACATGGTCTGCAGCATGTCGTCGACGAGCTGGCGGATGCGGTCGTCCACCGCCTCCACGGGCTTGGCCACGGTGTGCAGGCGCGGGTCGGGATAACGCAGGATGTTCAGTAAAGCCATGGAATCGGATACACGCCTGACGGGCGGTCACAGCTCGCAACAGCTGTGGAGCATGCACAACGCCGGCTTGCGTGACGGTCTGCACACGGCGCCGGCGAGCGCCTCACTTTCGTTGCGGCATCAAGGGTTTACGGGCAGAATCTTCCAAATCAAGTGAGCATTTTCGCTGCCTGTCAGGCGAGATTGTGGCACCCGTTCGCGGTGCCCCCGATCGCCAGGAGACCAAAGCCCATGAGCCTTCGCCGCCGCCCGGCCCTCCGAATCGGTCGCACCGGCCCCGCGACGGCCGTCGCCCTGGCGCTCGCGGCCGCGGGTCTTGCCAGCAGCGCCTTCGCCGCCGAGCCGAACTTCCCCATCACCGACAAGCAGCGCAGCACCGCGCAACAGGTCGCGCAGACCGGCGTGCCGCTGTCGGAACTGGCACCGAACGCGCCCGACCAGCACGTGGTGCAGCGCGGCGACACGCTGTGGGGCATTTCCGGCCTGTTCCTCAAGAGCCCGTGGCGCTGGCCCGAGCTCTGGGGCATGAACCTCGACCAGATTCGCAATCCGCACCTGATCTTCCCCGGCCAGGTGCTGGTGCTCGTGAAGACCGGCGACCGTGCCACGCTGCAGATCGCGCAGCCCGGCAGCGGCATGCCGGGCAACACGGTGAAGCTGTCGCCGCGCGTTCGCAGCGAAGTGCTCGACAACGGCGCCATCGCGTCGATCCCGCTGCATCTCATTGGCCCGTTCCTCGACCAGGCCGTCGTTTTCGGCGCGAAGGAACTCGACAACGCGCCTCGCATCGTGGCGTCGCAGGAAGGCCGCGTGATGGTCTCCAAGGGCGAGACCGCTTATGTGCGCGGCGACCTCGGCGGTGCACGCGACTTCCGCCTCTTCCGCGAACCGCGGCCGCTGCTGGACCCGCTGACGAACGAAGTGCTGGGCTACGAAGGCCGCTACGTCGGCACCGCCGAGTTCGTGCGCGCCGGCGAAGAGAGCGCCGGCTCCATCGTGCCGGCCACCTTCCGCGTCGCCACCACGCGGCTCGAAGCCAACATCGGCGACCGCCTGTCGCCGGTGCCGCAGCGCGATCTGACCGCCTTCGTGCCGCACGCACCGGCGACCGCGGTCGACGGGCGCATCGTGTCGGTCTACGGCGACGGCGTGAAGGCCGGCCAGAACCAGATCGTCTCCATCAACCGCGGCGCGCGCGACGGCATCGAGCGCGGCCACGTGCTGGCGCTCTGGCGTGCCGGCGCGACCACGATCGACAAGACGGTCGAGGCGCGCCCGGCGATCCGCCTGCCCGACGAGCGGCACGGCCTGCTCTTCGTCTTCAGCGTCTTCGACCGCGTGTCGTACGCGCTGATCCTCTCGGTGCAGGACCAGGTTCGCGCCGGCGACCGCTTCACGCAGCCCTGAGCGCGCGGCCGTGCTTGCCGCGGCCGAATTCGAACACTGGTTCCGCCTGCTCGAGACGCCCGAACTCGGGCGCGGCCGGGCACGCCGGCTGCTCGCGGCCTTCGGCGACCCCGCGACGATCCTGTCGGCGCCCTTCGAGGCGCTGCGCGAGGTGGCCGGCCCGAGCCTCGCCGGAGCGCTCGCACGCGAAACGCCGGGCTTCGCCGGCCGCCTGAGCGCGGCCCGTGCCTGGCTCGACGGCGGCCCGGGCCGCGACGTGATCACGCTCGGTGATCCGCGCTACCCGCCGCTGCTGCTGCAGACCGCCGACCCGCCACTGCTGCTGTACGCGCACGGCAACCTGGCACTGCTCGGCAAGCCGGCGATCGCGATCGTCGGCAGCCGCAGCCCGAGCGCCCAAGGCCGCGACAACGCACGCGCTTTCGCGCGCGAACTGGCCGACCACGGCCTCGTCGTCGTCTCCGGCCTCGCACAGGGCATCGACGGCGCCGCCCACGAAGGCGCGCTGGCCGGTGCCGCCGGCACCATCGCGGTGGTCGGCACCGGGCCGGACCGCGTGTACCCGGCGCGCCACCTCGAACTGGCGCACCGAATCGCCGCACGCGGCCTGCTGCTGAGCGAGTTCGCACCCGGCATGCCGCCGCTGCCGGACAACTTTCCTCTGCGCAACCGCATCATCGCGGGCCTCTCGCTGGGCACGCTCGTCGTCGAGGCGGCGATCCGTTCGGGCTCGCTCATCACGGCGCGGCTGGCCTCCGAAGCGGGGCGCGAGGTGTTCGCGATACCGGGCTCGATCCACTCGCCGCAGGCCAAGGGCTGCCACTGGTTGATCCAGCAGGGTGCCAAGCTCGTCGAGTCGGCGGCCGACATCGTCGACGAACTGGCCGGCACGCGCGGCGAGCGCCAGGCCGAGGTGACGGACCTGTTCGGCGACGACGCGAGTGCCGACCCACTGCTCGACGCCCTGGGCGACGACCCGGTCACGCTCGATGCCTTGCTGGCCCGCACCGGGTGGCCCACCCCAGACCTGACGGCCCGGCTGCTCGAGCTCGAACTCGACGGCGCCGTGGCGCGCCTGCCGGGCGGGCTTTACCAACGACGCCACGCCGGCTGAGCCCTCGTCGCACCCCCTGCTGGGGTATAGTGAATCGATGTTCGACGTCCTCGTCTACCTCTACGAGAACTACTGGCGGCCGGACGCCTGCCCGGACCACCAGCAGCTCGAACGCAAGCTGTCCGCTGTCGGATTCGAGTCCGACGAGATCCAGGAAGCCCTGCGCTGGCTCGATGGGCTCGCCACCACCGCGGAGTCGTGCGCGGCCAGCCCGGGCAGCGTGAGCATGCGCGTCTACACCGACAGCGAACGCGAACAGCTCGGCGAGGAATCGATCGGCTTCATCACCTTCCTCGAATCGGCCGGCGTGCTCCCGCCGCCGCTGCGCGAGATGGTCATCGACCGCGCCGGCGCCCTGGGCGCCGCGCCGGTGGCGCTGGAAGACCTGAAGATCGTCGTGCTGATGGTCTTCTGGAGCGTCGGCGAGGAGCCCGATTCGCTGGTGCTCGACGAGCTCTTCGTCGCCCCCGAAGACCGCGTCATCCACTGAGGCTGCGCGCGCCGGGCTACGGCCCGGTGAGCAGCCGCGAGGCGTCGACGTCCAGCTTGGCCAGTGCGCTGCGCGTGGCCCGCACCGTGAGCGATTCGTCCTGCGCCGGCAGCAGCAGCCCGGCCTGCAGGTACGAGGCCAGCCGGTGCTGCTGGAACAGCACGCATCGCCCGGCCGGCGTGACGAACAGCGAGAGTTGCTTGCGCAGCCCCTGCCATGCGAGCTGGACGGGGTCGTTGCGGCCCTTGTGCTCGAGCATGTACCAGCTGCCCACCTGCAGCTCGCGCGCCCACGACAACATCGCCGGCGTCGGCATCGAGCCGCCGTCGAGCACGACCTCGAGCTCGGAACTCTGGTGGCCCGACAGGTCGAGCACCATCGATTCGTCGATCTGCACGTCGGCGGCGTCGGGCAGCAACTCTTCGAGCGTCTCCAGGCGTTCCATCATCTCGCGCAGGCGGTCGTCGGGAATGACGGCGGCCTTGGCCGTGAAGGCGGCGGCAAGCGAGTTGTTCAGCTGCTGGATCTGCTCGTCCTGGCGCTGCGGGTCGATACCGGCCGAAGCCATGCCCTCGCGCAGCGACTTCAGCAGCGGCGGGAGGCGGCGGATCACTTCGGCGCGCTCCTCGCGCGTGACCTTGGCGCTCGCCGACCAGATCAGGTCGGCGGCGGCGCGCTTCATCGTCTTCGTCTGCGCGCCCTGCGCGCCGTAGCGCACCGCGGTGGTGGCCAGCACGTCGGCCCAGACGTGGAACAGGAACTGGCGCACGCCTTCCTGCACCGGCACCTCGTTGAGCATGCGGCGCAGCTCGATCGTGTACTGGATCGCGAGCGTCTCGCGCTGCTCGACCTGCTGCGCCAGCGACACGCCCTTGCGCGTCGCCTCGTTCTCGTTCTTGAAGTAGTGCTCGAGGAACTTCTCGAACTCGGTCAGCACGGTCTGGAAGACGCGCCGGCCGGTGTCGGGGTAGGCCTCGACGACCTGCACGATGCGCTTGATCTCCTTCTCGAGCGCGCCGCCGACGACCTGCGCCGCGGTATCGAAGCCCATCACGCAGGCACCCATGCGGTCGATGAGCCGGCGCGCCGGGTGGTCGACGGTGGCAAAGAAGTCGGGCTCGCTCACCGCCACGCGCAGCACCGGCATCTGCAGGCGTGCGAACCACACGCGCACGCTGGCGGGGATGCGCTCCTCGGTAAGGATGCTCTGGAACAGCAGCGCGACGATCTCGATGGTGGCGCGCTCCTCGGGCGAGGCGGCGGCCTGCTTGAGCACCTGCTTGCGCTGGTGCATCTCCTCGAGCATCACCGGCGTGGTGATCGCGCCGTCGTGGGCGATGCCGCTGCCAGGCGCCAGGCGCTGGCGGATGCCGGCTTGCGCGTTCTCGATCGCGCGCGCCAGGCCCGGCGACACCGCGACACCGTTGCGCGTGCTCGGCGCGAAACTCGGCACGTGGCGGCCGACGAGGCGGTTCAGCCGGCCGAGCACCGCCTCGGCATGATCGCGGCTGCGCGCCAGCGGGGCGGCGCGCGTCATCATGCGCGTCTCCTCGCCGACGCCGCGCATCAGCCCGCCGCCCGAGCCGGTGAAGCCGCCGCCGCTGGCGCCCGCACCGTAGCCGCCGGCCTGCCCCCCGTAGCCTGAAGGAGGCAGCGCGGCGCCGGTGCCGAGTTCACTGGCCGATGGCGACGCCGACCAGATGCTGCCCATCGGCATGTTCGGGTGCGTGCGCGAGCGGCGGATGAAAGGGCGCAAGTCGACGTCCGGCAGCACGCGGTGCTCGGCGAGCCAGCGGTTGGTCTCGTGGTAGGCCTCTTCGACGAGGTGCGAGAACTCGTCGTGCAGCACCGGCTGCAGCTCGCGCCAGGCCTCCAGCGTCTGCCCGGAATTGCGCCAGGCCTCGAAGACGATGCGCGCCAGAACATGGGCACGCAGCAGGTCGTGCGGGTCGAGTTCGGCCCGGCCTTCCAGGTGGGCGACGCGCGATCGCAGGTCGGCGAACTCCCACGAGGCGCGGTCCATGATGGCCAGCGCCAGGCGCGACGTGACGATCTCGAGCTCGATCGTGTCGTCGTCGACCAGCGCCAGCGGGTTGGCAGCGCCGCCGGGCGGCGGCAGGTCGTGCGGCTTGGTCGACGAGACGCCGTTGACGAGCGCGTTGCGCAGGCCGTTGACGATGAGGCGATGCCAGCCCTGCGCGCTGCTCATCAGCCCCTGGACCATGTCGCGCCGCCGGTACATGACGGCGTGCTCGGAGGGCTTGTCCAGCAGCGCCCGGGCGCCGTCCATCGTGGCCTGCACGAGGCCGACGAGTCCCTTGACCAACTCTTCCGTGTAGAGGCGCCGCGCCTGGCTGGCGAGTTGGGGGGAAGCGCCTGTCGCCATGGGGTGGGCGTCGATCCGGTGGCGGAGGGTTGGGAAGGGTTTTTCGACTCTACACCACGGCCCCGGCGTTCGGATCGTTCGGGTCGTGGTCCTTCGTCCCTACCTTGACGAGATCCTCGCGCTTGACACCCAGCCACATCGCGATACCCGCGGCGACGAAGATCGACGAGTAGATGCCGAACAGGATGCCGATGGTCAGCGCGACGGCGAAGTAGTGCAGCGTCGGGCCGCCGAAGAACAGCATCGACAGCACCATCATCTGCGTCGAACCGTGCGTGATGATGGTGCGGCTGGTCGTGCTGGTGATGGCGTGGTCGATGACCTGCGGCGTCGTCATCTTGCGCATCTTGCGGAAGGTCTCGCGCACGCGGTCGAAGATGACGACCGACTCGTTGACCGAGTAGCCCAGCACTGCCAGCACCGCCGCCAGCACGGCCAGCGAGAACTCCCACTGGAAGAAGGCGAAGAAGCCGACGATGATGACCACGTCGTGCAGGTTGGCCACGATGCCGGCCACCGAAAACTTCCACTCGAAGCGGATGGCGAGGTAGAGCATGATGCCCACCACCGTGGCGATCAGCGCG